>CAYLTB010000142.1:0-7426 GCA_964386675.1 uncultured Verrucomicrobiota bacterium | reverse complement strand
CGGGGTCTCGCGTTAACTAAGAACCGCCAGAGTTGGCGGATTGAAATCTGGCTCCGGCGGTAGGATTCGAACCTACGACCAAGTGATTAACAGTCACCTGCGCTACCACTGCGCTACGCCGGAACGATTGCTGTGGAAGCCGGATTAGACCACGCGGCGGGTGCGTTGTCAACGGATTGCATTCGAGCGGCGGCAGGGCTATGCTGGCGCCGTGAATTCACGCGCGTTTTTCCTGGGACTGCTGTTCGCCGGGCTGACCGCCCTCGGCGCCGGCGCGGACGCGCCGTCCGCCGCAAAGCCCGTGGTCTATGTCATTCCCATCCGCGGCATGATCGAACCGGCTCTCGTCTATGTGATCCGGCGCGGCGTGGCCGAGGCCGAGCGCGTGAAGGCGGCCGCCGTGGTTTTCGAGATGGACACTCCAGGCGGCCGGACGGACTCCGCACAGGAGATCGTGCAGATCATCCAGGCGCTGCAATACCTGACCGTGCCGACCTACACGTTTGTCGAGCGGAACGCGCTCTCGGCCGGCGCCCACGTCGCGCTCGCGACCCAACAGATCTACATGGCACCCGGCAGCTCGATCGGAGCCGCGACGCCGATGCTGGTCTCGCCGACCGGCGGGGTCGTCACCCTGCCCGACGATATCCGAGAAAAGCAGGCGTCCGCCTACGCCTCCATGATCCGCGCCGCCGCCCAGCTCGGCGGCCATGACCCGGAACTGGCCGAGGCCATGGTACGCCGGGAAAAGGAAATCCGGATCGGGGACCAGGTCGTCTCCCGTGCCGGAGAACTGCTGACGCTGACGAACGAGGAGGCGGCCCGCGTGTACGAAGGCCGCGACCGTCCCCTGCTCTCCAGCGGCACCGTCCGCGATCTGCCGGAGATGCTCGAGCGAATCGGCTTTGCAGATGCCCAGGTGCGTCGCCTCGAAGTCACATCGTCCGAACGGCTGGCGCGGTTCGTCGCCGCGCTGGCGCCGCTGTTCCTGATCGCCGGCGCGCTGGGGCTTTATATCGAGTTTCGCACGCCCGGCTTCGGACTGCCGGGGATTCTGGGAATTCTGTGTCTGGCTGTGTTCTTCTGGGGACATCACATTGCCGGGCTGGCGGGCGCGGAGGAGCTGCTGCTGTTCGCAGTCGGCCTGGCGCTGTTGCTGGTGGAGGTGTTCGTACTGCCGGGCTTCGGCGTGGTCGGCGTCACCGGCATCCTGCTGATGGTCGCCAGCCTGCTGTTGAGCATGACACACCGGCCGCCGGCGGGACCGTGGTGGCCCTCCTGGGGCGCGTTCGCGCTGCCCTTGCGAAACCTCTTACTGGCCATTGCCGGCACGGCCGTGGGCGGCGCGCTGCTGGGTCGGCTGCTTCCCCATACGCCGCTGTTCCGACGGCTCGCGCTGACCGCGGCGACCGCGCGACGCGAGGGCTTCGCCGCCGCGCCGGACCGGCCCGAACTGGTCGGGCGAGAAGGCACGGCGCTGTCGCCGCTGCGACCGGCCGGCGTTGCGCGATTTGGCGAGGATCGGCTCGACGTCGTTTCGGAAGGCGGATTCATCGAGAGCGGCGCCCGAGTGCGCATTGTGCGAGTCGAGGGCAGCCGCCTCATTGTGGCGCCGGCGGCGCTTCCCGGAGAATCGCGCACATGAGTCCTTCCCTGTTGCAGGCCTATATTGCGCTGCTCGCCTGCGGCGTGTTGCTGCTGGGCGCCGAGATTTACGTGCCGGGCGGCATTCTCGGCGCGATCGGAGGCATTGCGCTTTTCGCCGCGATGATCATCGGATTCAGCTTCGGCACGCTGGGCGGAACTTTGAGCGCCATCGGCATTATTCTGCTGGCCGCGCTCGTGCTCTGGCTGTGGGTGCGGGTGTTTCCGAAGACCGGGGCGGGGCGGCGCCTGACCCTTTCGCAGGACGGGCGTGTTTTCCGACTCGACGATGCGGACGCGCGTTCGACGCTCGGCCACGAGGGCGTGGCGCTGTCGCCGCTCCGACCCTCGGGCATCGGGGAGGTGGATGGACGCCGGTGCGACGTAATCACCCGCGGGGAATGGATGGACGCCGGGCAGCGTTTTCGCGTGGCGGCCGTGGAGGGCACGCGACTGATCGTGGCGCCGATTGAATCCGACGCGCCGGAGTCGGCACCGTCGTGATCGCCCGCTTCGGCAGCATCGCGGCTTTGCTAGCGGCGCCCGCGCTGGCGCTCGCGGCCGCCGGCCGCAACGATCCGCCGCGCGTCATCCTTCACGAGGACGAGGCGCATGAGCGGCCGGTGTTGATTTCCGCGCGGGAGGTTCGGCTGGCCGGCACGGCGAAGGACGATCTCTTTGTCATGGCCCAAACGGTCGAAATGACCGGCCGCGCCGATAACGATGTCTGGATGCTCGGCGCGGATGCGGTCACGATCGCCGGAACGGTAGGCGACCACGCGCGACTGGCGGGCAACGTGGTGACCGTCGGCGGGCATGTCGGCAACGGGCTCTGGGCGCTG
Organism: uncultured Verrucomicrobiota bacterium; assembly: GCA_964386675.1. Classification (GTDB taxonomy): domain Bacteria; phylum Verrucomicrobiota; class Kiritimatiellia; order PWTM01; family PWTM01; genus CALGXT01. The sequence continues at coordinate 4,940 of CAYLTB010000142.1, read as the reverse complement.
GGGGGAACGGTGAAGATCGCGGCGGATGCCGAAATCGTCGGCGAATCCGTGATCTGGGCGCGGGATCTCATTCTGGAAGGGGTGCTGCGCGGTCCCGTCCGGATCACGGCGCGAAATGCGACCCTCGCGGGCACTGTGCAGGGCGATGTGCGTATCGTCGCGGAGGACATCGTCGCGTTGCCGCAGGCGCGCGTCGAAGGCGATCTGATCTACACCGCGCCCCAGGAGTTCATCCCGGATCCGCGGGTGACGATCACCGGTCAACTGTCTCGCGCCCCGGCCCCGCCGGCACCGGATCGCAGCGGCTGGACCCTGCTGTTCCTGTCGGGCGCGCTGGCGACGGGCATTCCATTTGTCCTGGTGTTTCCGCGTTTTGCCGGGCGCGGCGCGCGAGCGGTTCGTGAGTCCTTCTGGAGTAGTCTATTGATCGGCATTGCCGCGGGCGGGCTGCTGCCGGTGGCCATCGCCCTGGCCTTCGCACTGGTCGTCGGCATTCCGCTGGCGCTCGTGCTGGCGGCGGCCATGTGGATTTTTCTGTATTTGGGCCAATTCCCGGTCGCCCTGGCGCTGGGCGGCGCGCTCCTGCGCCGACGGGGTCCGCAGCCGGCAGCCGCGGCGATGGGCGCCTTCGTGGTCGGCTTGGCGGTACTGCATCTGCTGCCGATGATTCCGGTAGCGGGCCCGGCGGTCGGACTATTGGCCATGCTGCTGGGATTCGGCGCGCTGCTTCGCACGCTGGTCGAGCGTCCCGCGCCGCCGCTGCCCGCGATAGAGTCCGCGCCGCCGCTCACGGGCGCACCCGCAGATGCCCCACATCAACCTGGAGATTCGCCATGATCATCGCTGACCTCACCCAGATCGCCGGCCGCACCTATCCGGCCCGCCGCCGCACCCAGAACCTGGTCGGGGGGGCTTCGCCGATCCAGGCGAAGAATTTCGCGATGGGACACGTCACCCTGGAGCCGAACGGCGGACAGGTTCCGTGGCATAACCAGGAGCAGGAAGAGGTCTATTTCATCATCGAGGGCGAGGCGGAGATGTGTCTGGGCGGCGAACGCGCGACACTGCGGACCGGCCAGGCGGCCTATATTCCGTCCGGCGTGTTCCACCAAATCACCAACGTCGGCTCGAGACCCCTGCGGATGATTTACTGTTATGGGCCGGCGGGCGATGTGGCGCACTGGCGGCAGGAATTGGAGGGCACGCTGCCGAAGGCGGGAGTCGACGCTCCGCCGCTGCCGGACGGCGCGCGGCCCCAATGCACGGAACCGCCGGAGGTCGGGCGCTCGCTCTGAGCCGGATCGGCTCGTCTTCCTGCGCGCCCCCCTGGCCCGGCGGCGAGATTGGGCAGACGCAGGCAGGGATGAGAAACACCCGCCCCGCCATGTTCTCCTGACCCGCCTCCGGAGCCAATCCCGACCCTATCTTTCAGACAACAGCGGATCAGAAGAACACGCGGCTGGCGGCGCGGACGTCGGGTGAATCGGGATTCAGCAGCTCGACGTGCAGGTCGAAGAAAAGGAAGTTGCCGGCCATCCGGCCATCCGGCGTTCGATGCCGGAACGCGTAGATGCCGTCGGGACCAGACCACGGCGGCGCCGTGGGGTCCGTGCCGACCGGCACCGGTCCGACGCCCGCCGAAGCCAGCACATCGCTCGAACGCTCGTTTTCAATGACCATGTACATCTGGCTGCGCGGCACGCGCGCCGTGCGGGCGCCCAGCGTGTAGCTCAGCCAACCGGCGGGCCAGCGGGAACTATCCGTGACGATTTCGCCGTATTTATCCGCGGGATAGCCGCCGTTCATATCGCGATTATACCAGTACGCGCGCGGATAGCGCGGGGATCCCGCCGACCAGGGCTTCATTTCCGGACAGTAGATTCGGTTCTTTTGCGGGGTCTGGCCGAGCCGCTGAATGAGCGGATTCGCATAGCGGAGATTGAGCACATCATGCCAGGAGCGGCTGCCATTGCTAGCGCTGCCGCCGCCGGGCAACCGGTCGTTGTTGTCCTCGGCGAAGGCAAAAGACCACTGGCCGATCTTTCGCATGCCATCCCAGCACTTCATCGTCCGCGCGCGTTCGCGCACCTTGTTGAGCGACGGCATCATCAACGAGATCAGAATCGCGATAATCGCGACGACCACGAGCAGCTCTACCAGGGTGAAGCCATTTTCGGGTGTTTTATTCTTTTTCATGGGACTCGGCTCGATGCGCGAGGCGCGACTGAAAAATCCTCGCCAAAGACAACGGAATTGTCAACGGCAACACAGAGCCTGAACGCTTTTTTTACGCCCGAGGCATGTCCCCCCGACCTCCTGGCACGCCCTCGCAGTTAAGCGAGCCCAGCCTTGAGCCCGCGGGCGACGACCGCGGCTTTGCTTTTAGCTCTTCTGCGGCGCAATCCGTCCACTCCGCGTGACGGATAGGACACCACCCGCAAACCGCCGGGAGAGGCAATCGGCGTTCACGCCGCGCCGAGCGCCTGGCGGTACACCTCCGCATAGGCCGCCGCGGAGCGGCCCCAGGAATGGTCCTCCGCCATGGCGCGCCGCGCGGCGATCCGCCAGACCGCAGGCTGTGCGAACAGGCCGAGGGCTCGATCGACGGCGGCCAGCAGGGCCGGCACCGTATAGTCCTCGAATGCAAACCCGTTGCCCGACCCGCCGTCGGGCGACAGGTCGCAAATGGTGTCTTTGAGCCCGCCGACCGAATGCACAATCGGGAGTGTGCCATACTTCAGCGCATAGAGCTGTGTCAGTCCGCACGGTTCGTGGCGCGACGGCATCAGGAATAGGTCGCTGCCGGCCTCAATGAGGTGCGCCAGCGCGAGGTCAAAGCCGATGGTTACCGAGAAGCGGTCAGGCCAGCGCCGCGCCCATTCGCGAGTCATCTGATGGTAGCGCTCCATACCGGCGCCCAGCAGGATGAGGCGAAGCGGGCGGGACATCAAATCGGGCATGGCCTCCGCCAGCAAGTCCAGGCCCTTCTCGTCCACCAGCCGACAGATCATGCCGACAAGCGGCAGGCCGTTTTCGACGCCGGCGCCAAATCGAGACAACAGCGCCCGCTTGGCGGCGGCTTTGCCCGCTTCGTAATTTTCAGGTGTATAGGGCTGCGGCAGGTGCGGATCGGTCGCCGGATTCCACACGGCATAGTCCGCGCCATTGAGTATGCCGTGCAGCCGGTTGCCGATGCCTCGCAGCACGCCGTCCAGGCCGTAGCCGTGGGCCTCTGTCCGAATCTCGTCCGCATAGGTCGGGCTGACCGTGATGACGCGATCGGCGGCGAGAATGCCGGCCTTCAGGCAATTGATCTGACCATAGAACTCCATGCCGTCCACCCCGAAGCAAGAGAACGGCAGGTTGGTCAGCCCGAATTCCGAGCCGGGGAAGATGCCCTGGTACGCGAGATTGTGAATCGTCACCACGGTCCGCTCCGACTGGGAGCGCCCCAGTCCCTGCAAGCCGTGGCGCAGAAATAGGGGAATCAGCGCGGTCTGCCAGTCGTTGCAGTGAACGATGTCGGCGCGGAAGTCCAGCACCTCCAGGAGCGCGACGACGGCTTTCTGGAAGAAGACGAACCGCTCGAAGTTGTCGTCGTAGTCCCGCTCGGGCAGCGAGTAGAGTTCCCGGCGGTCGAAATACTCGTCGCGCCGGACGAAGTACACGGGCGGATCAGCGGCCTCGTGGCGCCAGATTTCCGCCGTATACAAGCGGAAACCGAGCGGCAGGCGGAAGCGCATCCCGGTGTCCGAAAGCCGGATGCCGCTCTCCCAAACCTTCCGGTAAAGCGGCAGAACCTTGATGAGTTCGAGGCCGCCACGCCGCAGGGCCGCCGGTAGCGAATAGGCGACGTCGCCCAATCCTCCCGTCGAGGCGTACGGTACGCTTTCGCTGCTGATATAGGCGATTCGCATGATGCGCAGGGGCGGGGCCGCTCGCGGGATTCCGGCCGATGTGTTAGCATCCCTTTCCGCGCCCGATGTCGGAATTCATACCATCACCCGAACCCTCGATCAACGCTGCGATTCGCGCCGCGGGCGGTCGCGCGCTGACCTTGCGCGAAATCGCGCGCGCCCTGGGGCCGGACGCCCCGCCCAAAGCGGCGCTCCGCGCCGCGGTGCGCGCGCTCGAGGCGCGCGGCGCGCTTGTCCGCCGCCGCGGAAACCGCTGGGCCGTTCCGGCCGGGGCTGCCCGCCGCCTCGCAGCAATCCTACGCTTGTCCGCGCGCGGGGGCTGGCTGCTCGACGAGTCCACCGGCGCTCGCATCGCTCTCGTGCGTCCGGAGGGATTGAACTTCGCGCTCGACGGCGACCGCGTGCTCGCGGAACCCGTCGGTCGGCCGGGCCGCGCGCGGCCCGGCGAGCGGTTGCCGGAGGCGCGCGTGCGGCGGGTGCTGGAACGGCGGCGCGATACGCTGACCGGCATGCTCCAGCGCATCCTCCATCATTGGTATGTCATTCCCGACGCGCGCATCCCGTGGAACGTGGCCGTCCGCGACGGCGGCGGCATCGCCCTGCGCGAGCACCGCCGCGTCGTCATCCGACTCGATCCATGGGCGCCGGATCTCTCAACGCCGACCGGGACGCTGTCCGAGGACCTGGGCCCCGCCGACGCCCCCGAGGCGCGTCGGCGCGCGCTGCACCGCCGGCACGGCATCGCGCCGGAGTTCCCGGACGATGCCCGCGCGGAATCGCGTTGCGCGCCGCGCGCGCTCGGAGCGTCGGACCGCGACGGCCGCCGCGACCTGCGCGACCAGCGCGCGTTCACGATTGACCCGGCCGACGCCCGGGATTTCGATGACGCCGTCTTTCTGCGGCGGCGGCCCGGCGGCGGGTGGGAACTCGACATCCATATCGCGGACGTCAGCCACTTCGTCCCGGCGGATTCGGCGATAGACCGCGAGGCCCGCGCACGCGGCACGACGACATATCTTGTGG
>CAYLTB010000141.1:4944-7468 GCA_964386675.1 uncultured Verrucomicrobiota bacterium | reverse complement strand
CCCTGGTTCGGCCCGATCGGCGCGGTGCGCGTCGGCCGCCTGGACGGCCAACTGGTCATCAATCCCACGCACGACCAGATCGAGAAGAGCGATCTCGACCTGCTCTATGTCGGCACCCGCGACCTCCCCGTAATGATCGAAGGCGGCGGCAACGAGGTGCCCGAGGCCGTCGTCGTCGAAGCCATGCGCGCGGCCGCCGGGATTGTTCGCGACATCTGCGACGCCCAGCTCGAACTCCGCCGCCGAATCGGGAAGCCCGACCCGGTGGTCGAAGAGAAGCCGTTGGTGGACGTCGCGCTGTTGGACGAAGCGCGCGCCGCCGTCGGCCCCGCGCTTGCCGAGGCCATGATGATCTCCGGCAAGCTCGAGCGGCAGAACCGCGTCGGGGACCTCCGGCAGCAGCTCTTCGACAAACTGCGCTCGGTGCATGCCGACATCGCGGAGAACACGCTGAAGCAGGTATTCGACGCCCTGGAGATCGAGACCGTCCGCCGGCTGGTCCTGGAAAAGGGTTTCCGCATCGGCGGCCGCGCGCTGGACGAAATCCGTGAAATCGAGGTCGAGGTGGGTGTGCTGCCGCGCACGCACGGCTCGGCGTTGTTCAGCCGCGGCGAGACCCAGGCGCTGGCCGTCGTCACGCTGGGCACCCACCAGGATGCTCAGGCGATGGATGCGATCGGCGGCGGACCCGACGAGAAAACTTTCCTGCTGCACTACAATTTCCCGCCCTTCTCCGTGGGCGAAGTGGGGCGGCTCGGTTCCGTCGGCCGACGCGAGATCGGCCACGGCGCGCTGGCCGAGCGCAGCATTCGGCAGGTCATGCCCGCCGAATACCCCTATACGGTTCGCGTCGTTTCGGAAATCATGGGATCGAACGGATCCTCCTCGATGGCCAGCGTCTGCGCCGGTACCCTGGCGCTGATGGACGCCGGCGTGCCGATCCGGAAACCCGTGGCCGGCATCTCGATCGGCCTGTTCACCGGACCGGGCCAGGCGGTCCTCGTCACCGACATCCTCGGCGCGGAGGATCACTGCGGCGACATGGACTTCAAGGTGGCCGGCACGCGCGATGGCATCACCGGCTTCCAAGTGGACCTCAAGATCCGCGGGCTGGACTGGGACCTGGTGGCGGGGGCGTTCGAGAGGGCGCGCGTGGCGCGGCTCCAGATTCTCGACCGGATGACCGCCGCCATTCCCGAGCCGCGTCCGCAGCTTTCTCCGTACGCGCCGCGCATCACCGTACTGAAGATTCCGACCGACAAGATCGGCGCGCTGATCGGTCCCGGAGGCAAGAATGTCCGCCGCATCACGGATACCTACGGCGTGCAGATTGACATCGAGGACGACGGCAGCGTGCACATCTTCGCGGTGGACAAGGACAGCATGGATGCCGCCGTGCGCGAGGTCGAGGGCCTCACGGCCGAGGCCGAGGTGGGCAAGATCTACCAGGGCAAGGTGACGGGGCTGAAGGATTTCGGCGCGTTTGTTGAAATTCTGCCCGGCCTCGAAGGTCTCGTCCACATCAGCGAGATGGCCAACTTCCGCGTCCGGCAGGTGGAGGACATCTGCAAGGTCGGCGATGTCATGTGGGTCAAGTGCATCAACGTGGACGAGAGCGGGAAGATCCGATTGAGCCGCCGGGCGGCGCTCGAGGAGCGCGGCGAGGCGGCGCAGGACACGCCGCCGGCGTCCTATGCAAACGAGCCCGAGCGGCCGCGGCCTCCGCGGGACGACCGCGGTCCCCGCGACGACCGTCGCGGCGGGCGGGGCGGCGGACGCGGCGGGGACCGCGGCCGGCGCCATTGATCCGGATGGCCGCATGCGCCCCGCGAAGACCGGTCCTTTCGCGAACGAGCCGCTCGCCGCCCGTCGGCGGCGGGCGGCGAAGGTTCTGGGCATCCTGCGGAAAGCCTATCCCGACGCCCGGTGCGAGCTGAATTGGTCCACGCCGATCGAGCTCGCGGTCGCCGCCATTCTTTCGGCCCAGTGCACGGATCGGCGGGTCAACCAGGTCACGCCGCCGTTATTCCGAAAGTACCGCACGGCCGCCGACTGGGCGGCCGTTCCGCTGCCGGTGCTGGAGTCCGAGATTCGCCCCACGGGCTTTTTCCGGAACAAGGCGAAGAACATTCATGCGCTGATGGCGCTGCTGGCAGAACAATTCGGCGGCGCGCTGCCCGAAGACTTCGATGTGTTGATCCGGCTGCCGGGTATCGGGCGCAAAACGGCCCACCTCCTGCGCGCGACCGTGTTCGGAAAGCCGGGTTTGGTGGTGGATACGCACTTCATCCGCCTGTCCGGACGGCTGGGGTTTTCGCGCGCGACCGATCCGGTGAAAGTCGAGTTTGATCTCCGGGAAATCGTGCCCGAAGCGGACTGGACGGCGTGGTCGCACGCGATGGTCTTTCACGGCCGCCGGTGTTGCCATGCCCGCAAGCCCGAATGCGACCGCTGTCCGATCGCGGCGCTGTGCCCTTCGTGCGTGGCGGCGGGCTGTTCGTGCCCACCACCAAGCAATACAGCC
>CAYLTB010000141.1:0-4934 GCA_964386675.1 uncultured Verrucomicrobiota bacterium | reverse complement strand
CGGACGTTGCCGGCCGAGCGGAAATCTGTATCTCTCGCTTCCGCCGAAACGAGCCGTCTCCGCCGGGCAGGCCCGCGTTGCGAGGGGGACGGGCCGCTGGGCGATGGGGCCGGGCGTTCCCGGCCGTCGCTGCCCCCGCCCTGAAACGTTGTCGCGGGGGTGCTCCCCGCCTTTCCGCGCCCGCGCCGGCCGATACCGAGCCCCGCTTGTTTTTCGTCGCGCGGGAATGCGTGTTGTGAGAAGCTGCTGGAAACCGAGCGGGGCTGCGTTCCGCCGGATGCGGAAATCCCGGGAATCGAAATACCCATGCCATCCAGACGAGCGTTTCTTCGGCAGGTCATGGCGGGTGCGGGGCTCCTGCTCACGCGCCGAATCGCCGGTGCACGCGCGCCGGGAGACATCGCGAAGATCGAGGTGGACCTTGAACGAGCCTGGGCCCTGCACCGGCAATGCCTGATCATTGACGGCCACAACGACGCGCCGGTGCTGCGGATGGCGAAAGATGCGGCCGGCAACCGGGAGATTCCGCTGAAGTGGATCGAGCGGGACAACGTTTACCAGACCGACCTTGTGCGCGCCCGCGAGAAAGGCCAGCAGTACGTTGCCTTCATGATCATGGCCCCGGGGCGGGGCAGTCCCGAACAATACCTGCGCAATGCGGCCGAGATTTCCAGCCAGGTGGAGAAGCATCCGAACGATCTCCAGCAGGTGCTCACCTCGGCCGACGCCGTGGCCGCCGGGATGGCCGGCAAGGTGGGGGTCATCAACGCCATCGAGGGCGGAGCGGGACCGCTGGCCGGCGACCTGGAGAATTTGAAAATTTTCTACGACCGGGGACTGCGACTGGCCGGTATTTCGCATGGAGAGGGCGGACCGGAAGCTCGGCACTTGCAGGGCGCTCCCAGCAAGAGCGGGCGTTGGCCGGTCGAGGAGCGCCGGGCGGCGGTCAAGACCCTGGCGGGGTTGACCCCGTTGGGACGCGAGGTGCTGAAATTGAGCAATACGCTGGGCATTGTCACCGACCTGGCGCACATCAACGATCGAGCGTTCCTCGATGTCATGGAACAAACGCAACGGCCCGTGATTTCCTCGCATACGGCCGTCTATTCGCTCTGTCAGGTCGGCCGGTGTATGACCGACGATCAAATCCGGATGCTGGCCGACCGCGACGGCGTCATGGGCATCACGTTCGTACCGGGATTTCTCGATAACGAGCCGGGGAAGGTGATCAATCTCGTGGACCGCTTCGTGGATCACCTCTGCTATGTGGCCGATCTGGTCGGGGTGGATTACGTGGGAATCGGCAGCGACTTTGACGGCGGCGTCAAGAAGCCGGTGATCGACGATGTATCGCACTTCGTGCGGATTACCCAAGGCATGCTGTCCCGCGGTTTCACGGAGGCCGAGATTCGGAAGATCTGGGGCGGAAACTTTCTCCGCGTCATGAAAAAGACCCTGGACGTGGGCCGGCCCGCCGCCGCGTCCGCGAACGCTTGAGCGCGACGGCCGGCCCCGCGGGTCCGGCCCGTGCATCAGGACTGCTCGTGCAATTCGAGGAATGGCAATGCCGCGTCCCAGCCCCGCCGCAGCGCGGCCAAGTGGAGGCACAGGTCGTTGATCTTTTGCTCGGCGTCCGGGTCGACGGTTGCCGAGCGGATAAGTCCATCGCGCTGGCGTTGCAGATCGTTGCGCCATAGCTTGAGGATGTAGTCGCGCGCGGCGTGCTCGTCCGTGTAGATCTCACGGCGGACCGTTTCCGATTCGATCTCCGACAGCAGTTGAGACAGCAGGCGACCGACTTCAGGCGCTTCCGAAGGCGCGCATGCCTCGGCCGTTAGCTGATTGGACGGAACGGACAATATCAGCCGATAGAGCCGCGCGCATATGGCATCCAGAAATAGCCGTTCCGGCAGGAAGGATCGGAACAACGGCAACAAACTCGGATTTCGCAGCGCCGTGCGCAATGCGCCGATCTCATCGGCGGGATGTTCCGGGTGCGTCTCCGCCGCCTCGACGCTGAGATCGGTGCGGCCTCTCCGGGCGCCGACGATCCGATGCAGGTCCTGGCGCAACGCCGCATCGGAAAGCCGCAGCCGCGCCGCTGCCTGACGGAGCAGCCGTTCCTGATGGGTCGGCGAAGGGGCCGCCGCGATCAGTTTCAGAACCGCGCGTGTGACGCGCGCGATGCCCGCCTCGCTGGCCAACTCGCCACGTGCCTCCTGCAGGTTGACCAGGAACACAAGGGCCGGCACGGCTTGTTCGATTGCTCGCTCTACGGCGGCGCGACCCGCCTTGCGGATCAGCGAATCCGGGTCTTCCCCGGGCGGCAGCGCGGCCACGCGGACGCTCAACTCGGACGCGATCAGCAGCTCGGCGCTCCGCAGTGCGGCGTTCTGCCCGGCCGTGTCGGCATCGAGCATCAGCACGATTTCGTCCGCATAGCGCCGGAGAATCCTGGCATGCTCTTCGGTGATGGCGGTGCCCTGTGCGGCGACCGCGTTTTCAAGGCCGGCGAGATGACAGCGGATCGTGTCAATCTGGCCCTCGCAGAGGACCGCCCGGCGCGCGTCCACGATAGCGCGGCGCGCGAGATGGAGGGCGAACAGCACGCGGCTCTTGCGGAACAACGGGGTTTCCGGGCTGTTGACGTACTTGGCGGGGGAGGCCTCGGGATGGAGGATGCGGCCGGTGAAGGCGATGACGCGGCCGAGTTCGTCGCAGATCGGGATCATGATCCGGCCGCGGAAACGGTCGTACACGTCGGCGCGTCCTTCGGCGCGCGCGAGAATGCCGGCTTTCTCCAGCAGTGCAGGGTCGTACTTGCGAGCGGCGGCAAATTTCAGGAGGGCGTCCGGAATGTCCGGCGCGAAGCCGAACTGGAATTTCTTGGCCGCCTCGTCGAGCAAGTCGCGCGACTTCAAATAGGCCCGGGCATCCGCGGCACTGGGGTGCTCCATCAGGACCCGGTGATAAAAGGTGGCCAGCGCTGCGTGCACTTGGAACAATTGTTCCTTTTCGGACTTGTTCTGCGGATCCTCGTCCACCGTTTCAATGACCATGCCGGCCCGCTGGGCGAGCATTCGGACGGCGGTCATGAAATCCACCCCCTCGCGCTTCATGACAAAGCTGAAGACGTCGCCCCCCGCGCCACAGCCGAAGCAATGGAAGATCTGCCGTGACGGATTAACATGAAACGACGGCGTCTTCTCCTTATGGAATGGACACAACGCCTTGAACGTGGAGCCGGCGCGCTGCAGTCGAAGATGACTGCCGATGACCTCCACGATATCGCTGCGCGCGCGAAGTTCGTCCAGTTGGGTTTTCGGGACCGTCTTCATCCGGAATCATGGGCTTGAAATCGCGCCGGCAAGGTTAGGCCGAACGGGCCGCCGGTTCAATCCCGCGCTGCGCGGCAGTCGCGACTTGTGCGGGCCGGCGGCCCGGTGTACCGTGCAGCGCGGCCGTGAACCGCACCGGCGCCGGGCGATGAACCTCTCCGCATTGAAGCCTTATTTGCAGGATCTGGAAAGCCGGGTGGACCCGGCAACCGAGACCGCGCTGGAAGCCGAGTGGCGAGCGTTCCTCTGCGGGAATCGCGTCCAGGGTCCGATCTTCTCCCCCCGCCGTTTGGCGGCCGCGCCGACGGGCCTCGAATGGCCGAAAATCCCTATCAATGACGCGCTGGAGGACAACGGCCTCATGGCGCTGCGCGAGTTGGCGTCCTGTTCCGCGCACCTGGCGGCCGGCGACGGCGCGCCGCTGGCCATCCGCTGCAACTACGGAACCGGGATCCTGCCGAGCCTCTTCGGCGCCGAAATGTTTATCCTGGATCGCCGTCTCGACACGCTCCCGACCTCGTGGCCGATGAAAGGGGGCTTGTCGGCGATCCGCCGGCTGGTCGAGGCCGAACCGCCGGACCTGCGCGCCGGCTGGGGCGGGCGCGTCTGGGACCTGGCGGATTTCTTTGTCGCCGCGCTGGAGCCCTATCCGAAGCTTCGACGTTTCGTGTACGTATATCACCCGGATCTTCAGGGCCCGATGGACGTCTGCGAACTGCTCTGGGGAAGCTCGCTGTTTCTGGACATCCACGACGAACCGGACCTCCTGCGCGCGCTGCTGGAGCGCGTCACGGAGACCTACGAGCGGTTCATGGACGAGTGGCTGCGGAGGTTTCCCGTGCGGGACGGCGTTAGCGCGCACTGGGCGGTGATGCACCGCGGCGCGATCATGCTGCGGGACGACTCCGCGATGAATTTCTCGCCGGAGATGTTCGGCGAATTCATCGGGCCGTGGGACGGCCGGCTGCTGGCGCGCTACGGCGGCGCCATCCACTTTTGCGGACGCGGCAGCCACTACATCGCCCAGGCCGCGCGCCTGACCGGCCTGAGCGGCATCAACCTTTCCCAGCCGCACCTGAACGACATGGAAACCATCTACGCGAACACCGTGGACCTTGGCGTCCCGCTGATCGGCTTCCACCGGCCCACCGCCGAGGCCGCGCTGGCCGCCGGCCGCGACTTGCGCGGCCGCGTGCACTGCGGGTGAAAGGGAATCCATGTGCCTGGCCATTCCATTGCAGATTCGGTCGGTGGAGTCGCCGGAGCGCGGCTTCGTGGACCTGGACGGCGCGGCCCAGCCGGTAGACTTGAGCCTGATCGAGGACCCCCGGCCCGGCGAGTATGTCATCGTCCACGCCGGCTTCGCGATCGAGCGGCTCGACACCGCCGAGGCCGATGCGCGCATCGCGCTGTTCCGGGCGCTGGCGGCGGCCGCGCCGTCCGGCGCCGGCGAACCGCGGAGGATCGAAGCGGAATAGCCCCCAAGATGCCCTCGCCTTTGCCATTCGACCTACGCGCATCGCGCGCGGCGTCGGCGCGCCAAGAACGCCCGCGCGCGGGGCCGCCATGAATCCGTATCTCGACGCTTTCCGGGAG
>CAYLTB010000140.1:0-7480 GCA_964386675.1 uncultured Verrucomicrobiota bacterium | reverse complement strand
CCGCCCCTGCCCCCGCTGCCGGAAGGCACGACGGACGACATTCCGGCGGTCAACGACCTGACGATCGTGACCTCCGAGCGGCTCGTGTATGACGCGGAGAAGCAGACGGCCCTGTTTGAGAAGGACGTCGTGGTCAGCGATCCCAACCTCAAGATGAAGACGGACAAGCTGACGATCCATTTCGACAAAAATAATCAGCCGACGCGGCTGCTGGCGGAGGGCCGCGTGATCTTGAGCCAGGCGGAAACGCGCGCCTGGGCGGACCGGGTGAGCTACGACGTGGCGACCGGCCAGGTGACACTGGAGGGCAACCCGCAGGTCCTGCGGGGCCGCGACATGCTGATGGCCCAACGAATCGTGTTCTACCGCAACCAGAGCCGGCTGGAGTGCTTTCCGGAGGCGCGCCTGATCCTGTATCCGCAGAAGGGCGGCGCGCGCGACCTGTGGACCGGAGGCCGCTGACGTGGACGATCGCGAGTTTCTGCTGCGCACCGAGGACCTGGCCAAGGCCTACCGGCAGCGGCGCGTCGTGGATGGCGTCCATATCGGCGTCCGTCCCGGCGAGATCGTCGGGCTGCTCGGTCCGAACGGCGCGGGCAAGACAACGTGCTTCTACATGATTGTCGGGTTGATTCCGCCCAGCGGCGGCGCGGTCTATTTCGAAGGGCGCGATGTGACGCGCATGCCGATGTACCGTCGGGCGCGCATGGGGATGGGGTACCTGGCCCAGGAACCCTCGGTTTTCCGCCGGCTCTCGGTCGCCGACAACGTACTGTCCATCCTCGAAACGTTGCCGATTTCCGCGGCGGAGCGCCGGGAGCGGCTGGAGCAACTGCTCACCGAGCTGAAGATCGCGCACCTGGCGCGCCAGCCGGCGTTCACGCTCAGCGGCGGCGAGCGGCGCCGGCTGGAGATCACGCGCGCGCTGGTGACCAATCCGTCGCTGATTTTGCTCGACGAACCGTTCAGCGGCGTGGACCCGCTGGCGGTCTATGATGTACAGCAGATCATCGTGGAGCTGAAGAGCCGCGGTTTGGGTATACTGATTACGGATCACAATGTCCGGGAAACGCTGGCCGTGGTGGACCGCGCCTATCTGATCTGCGAGGGGCGGGTGCTCCGGGAAGGCAACAGCGAGTTCCTGATTCGTGATCCGGTCAGCCGGGAGTTGTACCTGGGACCCCGGTTCAGCCTGTAACGCAACGGCCTGCAGAAAGGAGAACCATCATCATGATCATCAACCTCACCGGCCGACACGTGGAAATCACCGATGCGCTGCGCGCCCACGTCGAGGAACGAATCCGGGCCGCGCTTGCGGATTTCCCGCGCGTGGAGAGCGTGCACGTCGTCCTGAACCTCGAGAAGCACCGCCACATCGCCGAGATTGACGTGCGGGGCCCGCACCACCTGCGCGTCGAGGCCCGCGAGGAAACGCACGACATGTACGCCGCCTTCGACAACGCCGTCGAGAAGGCGCTCAAACAGATGCGGCGCTGGGCCGACAAGGTCCATGAGCACAAGGGGGTCGGCCTGGGCCGGATCGAATCGGCCGCTTCGCGAAATCAGGGCCGCGCACCGTGACCGTGCTCACCGTCCAAGATCTACTGGGATCGCGCGCCGCGGAACTGAAGTTGACTCTTGTGGCGGGCGCGGAATATTGCCATCGTCCGATCCGCGAACCCGCCGTCAACCGGCCCGGTCTGGCGCTGACCGGCTTCTACCGGTATTTTGCCAACCGCCGCGTCCAGATCTGCGGGCTGGCGGAGATGACCTATCTGAAAACGCTGCCGCCGGAGGAACGCGCCGACCGCTGGGCGCGCCTGTTCGCGGCGAACATCCCCTGCCTGATCCTGGCCCGCAACCTCCGCGCGACGCCCGATCTGCTCGAGGCCGCGCGCCGGCACCGGACTCCCGTGCTCCGCACCGGGCTGCACACCAGCCGGCTCGCCCAGATCGCCGCGCGCATCATCGAGGACCTCACCGCGCCCAGCGCGCGCGTTCAGGGAACCACGGTGGACATGCAGGGCATCGGCATCATGATCGAAGGGCCGCCGGGCATCGGCAAGAGCGAGATCGCGCTCGGCCTGCTGCACAAGGGGTGCAGCCTCGTGGCCGACGACGTGACCGAACTGCGGCGCCTCAGTTCCGGCCTGATCGCCAGTTCCGCCGAGGTCACACGCTACCACATGGAAATCCGCGGCATCGGCATCATTCATGTCCCCAGTCTGCTCGGGGTCGCATCGGTCCGCCGCGAGAAACGGCTCGACATGGTGGTGCGCCTGGAGCCGGCGGACCCGTCCACCGCGACCGTCGAACGCGCGGGGCTGGAGCCCGAGATGGTGGACCTGCTCGGCGTGCCGGTCCCGCGCGTCGTTATCCCGGTCGCGCCGGGACGGGACATCACCCATATCATCGAAGTCGCCGCGTTGAACCTCCGGCTCCGGCAGCTCGGCCACGACGCGGCCAAGGAACTGGACCAGCAGGTCATCGAGTCCCTTTTGCGGGAGACGGGGCGTGTCAACGACTGAAACCGGGGGCGAACGAAAAGCCGCGCAGGAAGCGGTCCGCGAGGTGACCGTGACGAACCGGCAGGGCATCCACCTGCGGCCCGCGCGTCTGCTGGTGCAAACGGCCTCCGGTTTCCGCTCGGACATCACGCTGGAAAAGACGGGCGTCAGCGTGTCGGCCAAAAGCATTATGGGGCTGATGACCCTTGAAGGCTATGCGGGCTCCCGGATTCGCGTGAAGGCGCGGGGCCCGGACGCCGAGCAGGCCGTGGCCGCCGTTTGCGACCTGTTCGAACGTAAATTTTTCGAAGACTGAGCCCATGCCGGACACCCACAACGAAATTGTGCTGCGGGGGATCGGCGTAACGCCCGGCGTCGCCCACGGTCCGGCGTTCCTGATGACGACCGAGGACCTGCGCATCGTCGAGCGCACGATCGCCGACGAGGAAATTCCACGGGAGATCGCCCGCTTCGAGGAGGCGCTGATCGAGACCCGCCGCCAGCTTCGCGACATTCAGGAGCGCGTCGAAAAAGCGATGGATGCCGAGCGCGCCAGCATCTTCGACGCGCACCTGCTGGTCGTGGACGACCGTTCGCTGGTGGAGGAGGTCATTCGCGGGCTGCACGCCACGCACCGCAATGTCGAGGCGGTCCTGAACACGGTGGCCGAGCGCTATGGCGCGGTGCTGGCCGGGATGGACGACGAATACCTCCGGGAGCGCGCCGCCGACGTGCGGGACGTCACCCGCCGCATCCTCCGCAATCTCGCCGGCCGCGGCAGCTCCGTGCTGGCGCACCTGCGCGAGCCGTGCATCATCGTGGCCCACGACCTGGCGCCCTCCGAAACCGCGACGCTCGACGTGCACAAGGTCGTCGGCTTCGCCACCGATCTCGGCAGCCCCACCTCGCACACCGCGATCATGGCCCGCGCGCTCGACATCCCGGCCGTCGTCGGCCTGCACGACGCCAGCGTGCGGGTGTCGCAAGGCGACCTGGTGCTGGTGGACGGCTCGAAGGGCCTGCTGATCCTCCATCCCTCGGCCGAAACCCTGGAGCGCTACGGCCAGATCGCGCGGGCCCGGCAGGATCTGCGCGCCCAGCTCGACCGGCTGCGCGACAAGCCCGCGGAGACGCTCGATGGCTACCGCGTCACGCTGTCCGCCAATGTCGAAATGCCGCACGACGTGGACGCCGTGCTGCGGCACGGCGCCTCGGGGGTCGGCCTGTTCCGCTCCGAATTCCTGTTCCTTTCCCGCGACCGCCTGCCGGACGAATTGGAGCAGGCCCGCGCCTACGAGACGGTCGCGCACCGGCTTGCGCCGGCCACGGTCATCATCCGGACGATGGACATCGGCGGCGACAAGTTCGTTTCTTCGCTCAAGACGCCCAAGGAACTCAACCCGTTCCTGGGCTGGCGCGCCATCCGCTTCTGTCTGGCGCAGCCGGAGGTGTTCCTGACGCAGTTGCGCGCGATCCTGCGCGCCAGCGCGAACCGCAATGTGAAGATCATGTACCCGATGATCAGCAACGTGGACGAGGTCATCCACGCCAACCGGATCCTGGACCAAGCCAAGGCCGAGCTGCGGCGGGAAGGGGTGGCGTTCGACGAGGACATCGAGGTAGGCGTGATGATCGAGGTGCCGTCGGCTGCGCTGACCGCGCATCTGATCGCGCCGCATATCCGGTTTTTCTCCATCGGCACCAACGACCTGATCCAGTACACGTTGGCGGTGGACCGAGTGAACGAGCGCATCACCTACCTGTACGAGCCGACGCACCCCGCCATCGTTCGGCTGATCCGCCAGGTCATCGACACGGCGCATGGCGCCGGCCTCTGGACGGGCGTCTGCGGCGAAATGGCGGGCAGCCCCGTGCTGGCGCCGCTGCTCGTCGGGCTGGGGGTGGACGAGCTGAGCATGAGCCCGAACCTGGTCCCGATGGTCAAGGGCATGCTGCGCAACGTCCGGTACTCGGACATCGAGGATCTGGCCGCGGCCGCGCTGGCTTCCGAATCCGCGGCCGCGGTGCTCGACCGCTGCCGCGCGCTGGCGCGAGCCGCCGCACCGGAGATTTTCGACACGATCAATTGAACCGCCGGCGGCGCCGGCCCCAACCCCCCAATCGGAAAAACGCCATGCAAAACAAGAAAGATTACGTGTTCACCTCCGAATCCGTGACCGAGGGCCATCCGGACAAAGTCTGCGACGGCGTCTCCGACGCCATCCTGGACGCCTGCCTCGCGCAGGACCCGCACAGCCGCGTCGCCTGCGAAGCGCTGGCCAAGACCGGCATGGTCGTCGTCGCCGGCGAAATCACGACGAAGGCCACGGTCAACTACGCCGACGTGGCGCGCGCCAAGGTCAAGGCCATCGGGTACACCGACTCGGCGATCGGTTTTGACGGCAACACCTGCGCCGTACTCGTCGCGCTCGACCGGCAGTCGCCGGACATCAGCCAAGGGGTGGATTCGCGCAAGGCGAAAGGCAAGGCTTCCGCCGAACAGGGCGCCGGCGACCAGGGCATGATGTTCGGCTATGCCTGCCGCGACACCCGCGAGCTGATGCCGGCGCCGATCATGTACGCCCACCATCTCTGCCGCGCGCTCGCCCGCGCGCGCCGGTCCGGCCGGCTGCCCTTCCTGCGGCCCGACGGCAAGGCGCAGGTCTCCGTCGTGTATGAGAACGACCGCCCGGTCCGCATGGACGCCGTGGTCGTTTCCACGCAGCACGCGCCGGACGTGACGCCCCGCCAGATATACGACGCCATCGTCGAGGAGATTATCCGCAAGACGATCCCCGCCGCGATGCTGACGCGCCGAACGCGGTTCTTCGTCAATCCGACCGGCCGCTTCGTGGTCGGCGGCCCGCAGGGCGACTGCGGCGTGACAGGGCGCAAGATCATCGTGGACACCTACGGCGGCATGGGCCGCCACGGCGGCGGCGCGTTCTCCGGCAAGGATCCGTCCAAGGTGGACCGCAGCGCGGCGTACATGGCGCGGTACGTGGCCAAGAACGTCGTGGCCGCCGGCCTGGCCGATCGCTGTGAGGTGCAGCTCGCCTATGCGATCGGCTATCCGGAACCGGTGTCGGTGATGGTCGAAACCTTCGGCACGAACACCGTGCCGGAAGAGCGAATCGCCGAGGCCGCGCGCCGCGTATTTCCCCTGAAGCCCGCGGAGATCATCCGGGCGCTCAATCTGCTGCGGCCGATCTACGAACGGACATCCGCTTACGGGCATTTCGGCCGGACGGACGACCTGGACGCCTTCACGTGGGAGCGGACGGACCGGGCGGAAGCGCTGCGGTCGGCGGTCTGACGAGCTTTTCGTCGGTCGCCTTGAGCCGCGCCGCGAGTTCCTTCAGCAGGGTCACGGCGACGCGCGGGTATTCCTGAAGGATGGTCTCGAAATTCTCGCGGCTGATCTCGAGCACGCGCGTCGCCGGCGCGGCGGCGACGGCGTCGGCGGTGCGCGGCGTCTCGATCAGCATGGACATTTCGCCGAAGAAACCGCCGGCTTCGATCGTGTGCAGCTCGCGGCCGCCGCGGATCAGGCGCACCCTCCCGGCCTGCACGATGTACATGACTCCTCCGAACTCGCCTTCGGAGAAGATGCGCTCGCCGGACTCGTACACGCGCTCGAACTTGTGGGCCAACGCCGCGCGCGCGCGGCCCCGGCCGGCCGGCGCCAGCCCCTCAAAGAACAGCCGAAGAAAGGCGGTGTCGCGCCGCCGCACGTTCGCCATAATCTCGGCGGAGAGCAGCAGCACCGCGAAGAACAGGTACACCCACATGCACACCAGAAAGACGGCCTTGAGCGAGCCGAAGGCATAGCCGTAGTTCGGGTTGAAGCGCAGGAACGCGCCGAAGGCCGGACGCAGCGCGAACAGCAGCACCGCCGCCGTCGCCGCGCCGCCGAACAGCTCGCGCCACGAGAGCCGCACCGGCACGAAGACGGCGAAGAACAGCGCCAGCCCCAGCGTCGTCAGCGCGAACGATCCGCCGAAATGCAGCAGTTCCACCGCCAGCGGCAGGCCCCGCGGCAGCCGGTGGGCGACGGCCCCGTAGATGATCTTCCCCGCAATGACCAGCGTAAAGAGCCCCAGGAGCGTCAACGCGCCGCCGACATCCCGCAGCTTCGCCCTCCACAACGGGATCGGCCGGGCCGGCGCGAACGTCCGGCAGAAGGCCGCCCGCACGGTCGCCGCCAGCGGCGTCAGCGACCAGAACAGCAACAGCAGGCTGACCGCCGTCCACGCCCGCTGCTGCGACAACGTGCGCAGCTCGCGCACCAGAATCTCCCCAAACTCCGGAAAGAGCTGGGCGCCGAGGCTCTCGATGGCCGCCAGCGCGACGTTGGACGCGACGACGAAGCGGCTGGCGGCGAAGACGAGCAGCAGCAGCAGCGGAATCAGCGCGAAGAATCCGTAGTAGGCCAGCGTCGCCGCGGTCTCCAGGCTGTGGTTCCGGTTCAGCGAGCGCCACGATTCCCGGAAGATCAGCGCCGTCAGGGCCAGCCCACGGCGGAACGAAAACCGCGGCTGTTTTGCGCTGGACATGGCGGCGATTCCCGGTCCGGACGGCCGCGAGCCGCGTCAGCGGGTCAGCGAAAAGTGCTGGTATTGCACTTTGCCCCGCTCCAATGATTCGGCGTGGTTGTCGGCGAAGACCACGCAGGCGCTCCGCACGCCCGACACCCGGTGCCGGAACCGCAGCGCGCCCTCCCGGCCGGATCCGTCCACATCGTTGGGCACCTGATCGGGAATCGCGGTCGTCAGACCGGCGGTTTCAAAATTCGCGGAGGGCAGACGGCTCAGCAGCGGCGACGCCGCGCCGGCAGGGCTCGCGCCCTGCGTGGCGTCCGCGGCCATGATAACTAACTGCGGCCGCTTGATTTGGTGAAAGCTCTTGCGAGGCGTCGAAAACAGTGTCGGGTGGGCCGAGTAGGTCGAGTTGGTCGTGCGGATGCTCGCGGA
>CAYLTB010000139.1:0-7489 GCA_964386675.1 uncultured Verrucomicrobiota bacterium | reverse complement strand
GGCGCGAGCGCTGCCGCCGGACAATGCGGGAAGCGCATCGGCGGGGAGCAGCGCGTTGAGTACCACCGCGCCGACCAGGGCGAACGCGAGACGCAACGCCAGGATGCGCCAGGGATTGGATCCCGCACGTCCGACGACGGCGCATTCGACCGGCAGGTTGTGCGCGGTCAGCGTCATCAACGCGAGGATCGTGACCGTGCGCCCCGTCAGCCCGAGCGTTTCAATGACGCCGATCGCCGCATAGATGTTCAGCAGTCCGCCGGTGATGAAAACCAGCGCGGATGAACCGGGCAGGCCCATCCCGGAGAAGAGGGGCGCCAGAACACGGGCGAGCAGGTCCAGGCCGCCGGCGAACTTGAGCAGAAAGACACCGAACGAGACCGGGATCATGATGCGCAACAATAAGCGCGCAGTGCGCCAGGCGCCGGGCAGCGCCTCGATGACACAATGCCGCCAGAGCGCGCGAACACGCTGGCCTGCGGGCGGATGCGCTGCTGGATTGTCAGGGGTCATATTGGCTCCGACTCGGTTGCCGCCCAGTCCGATGCCCGGGGCGGGAGTCGAACCCGCATGACCTTGCGGTCGAGGGATTTTAAGTCCCTTGCGTCTGCCATTCCGCCACCCGGGCGTTGGGGCTGCGAACGCCGAACTGTACACGAGCCGGAGTTGTCTTGCAGCGTCGCTGCAGAATGCCCTTCGCGAAGGGACGTTTCAAGACCAAGCGCACGCCGCGGGCGACGCCGGGGAAATGACGGCTATCTCCCGGTGTCCTCGACCAGCCCGATTGTATCCATGCGGTAATCCGTGTAGGTCGCGTACTGTCCGCGCTGCCAAAGCGTGACACGATATCCATTCCGATTCAGTATCAGGGGGCGGATGTTACGGGTGTGTATCGGTGTGTTGTACGTCACCGGCTCCCAGCCAATCGTAACAACGTCGTCCCCGGGACGGACGCGGGCGCGGTAGATCTCATGCGTTCCGCCGCGATCCGCGCCGGTGGCGGGGTCAACATCCGTCGAGATGACGACATGTTCCGGATCGAGCGGATCGAGTTCGATGAGACCGGTGTAACTCGATTCGATGTCGTAAAGGCAGCGGCCGGCAAAGGCAACCTCCCGGTCGCGCCAACGGCGGCCATCCCAGGAAGCCAGGCGGTACCGATGATCCGTATTGCTTATGTAGAGCGAGTAGCCGATGTGCGGATGTCCCGCCGCATCGAAAGCGACGGAGGAAACCCACGCGCTCCCCGGCGCGCTACGACCATGTTCGGTCCCCGGTCGTCCGCTGCCCGCGAAGACGCGTTCCGCCTCGTCCGGACGCAGCGGTCCCTCGCGCTCCAAATCCTTGATCCGCGTCCCATCCGCCCGATAGAACCCGCCGCCGCGAAACGCGGCGTAGTAGAGGCTGTTCCCGAAGTTGCGCGGGTGCGCGTCGGTAAATGCGACATGCAGGGTATTCCGGCCGTTCCCGGCGAAGCGCGCGTAGGGCCGGTGGCGGCCCTCCAGCGTGCTCGCGATGAAGTGCGTTTCCCGGCCCCAAGTTATTCCGCCATCCGCGGACTCCAGCAGTGTGGGATTCCACCGGACGCCGCGGAAGAGGTTAAGCAGCCGGCCTTCGTCCGAGAGCTCGTGCAGATTGGCGTAGGTCACGGGATCGCCGGTCGCGATCTGCCGTTCCGGGCCCCATCGCAGCGGATCGCCGGACACCGTGAGACGGGTGCGAAAGCAGGACTCCCCGTGGTGACGGGCATAAACGGCGAGAATACGCCCGTCGGGACGCGCGTAGAACGCCGGGGCGTTGTGATCGTCGTGGTCGAATTCCGGATGGAGGACGGCACGTCCGGTCTGCCGTCGTTCTCGAAGGTTATAAACACCCACAACGGCGGCGCCGGCTCTGTTTCCCTCGACGCCGCCGATTACGAGATGGTTTCCATGCACGATGGCGCGCGGGTCCTGAAACCAGCACCAGCCGCCGTTGCGGAGGAATATGTCAGGGCCGGGTCGTTCGGTCATCATGGGGGGCGGAGCGGATTCGATCGGAGCGTCGCATGGCGGAGCGACGGACTATAGGGAGAACTGGAGAATTTCCGGCGGCGGCGCGGGCTCGGCGGGCGGCGCTGCCGGCGGCGGATTTGCGGGCGGCGCGGGCGCCGGCGTGGGGCGCGGCCCCGGAGGCGCGGACGAACGCGGCGCTGGCGGGGCGGCAGGCGCAGACTTCGGCGCCGTCTGTGGTTGCGCCGAAGCGACAGCACGGGCATAGGTCTGAATTCCGAGCGCGATGGACGCGGCAATGCGCTCGCGATGCGCGGCGGAGCGCAGGATGGCTTCGTCGGTCGGATGCGTCATGAATCCGCACTCGACCAGCACGGCCGGCGCGGTGGCGTTGCGCAACACCGCGTAGTTGGCGAAGCGCACGCCGCGGTCGGGCAGGGTCGTCTGCTGGCGGACATTCCGCTGGATGGCGTGCGCCAGAATCGCGTTGGCGGCGGCGTGACGGTGGCCGTTGACCGCCGTGACCGTTCCGGAGGCCGGGCCGCCCCCCTCGTGGACCGAACGGAAACCTGCGGCAGGCAGCGCGTACGTTTCCACGCCCCGCGCACCGCCCGCGGCCGAGTTGATGTGAATGCTGACGAAAAGGTCAGCTTTCACGCGCGCGATCATGGCAGATCGGTCGCTCAATTCCACGAAGCGATCGTTGTCGCGCGTCAGAAACACGCGAAACCCGGCGTTCACCAGCGCGATGCGCAGGCGGCGTGCGATGTCGAGCGTAAGGTCCTTTTCCAAAACGCCGCTCGCGCTTACAGCACCGACATCCTTGCCGCCGTGGCCCGGATCCAGCAGCACGACCTGGGATCGGTACGAGCGCAGATACAGTTGCGGCCGGAGCAGCGGATCGAGCACCCCGGTTGCATCCGCAGCCTCCAGCGACCATGCGCCGCGAACGACGATCACCGGGCTGTTGAGCCAGATGGTCGTGCCGTTGAGCTGCGCTTCCCGGCTGTTGGCCTTGAGGCGAAGCGTCTGGCTTGCGGATCCCATCACGAAATTCTCGGCGGTCGGAAAACTCAGCCGCAGGCCGTTGCTGGCCGCCAGGTCGCGCAACGGAATGAATGTCCGCGAGCCCACCGACACGGTCCGCCGCGTTGGCGCGGCAAACAACGCGGGTTGAAAGAGCGCGAATAGCGCGGCGATGGCTAGACCGCAGCGCGGGGCGTGGGGAAGGGATAGGGTCAACATTCGCGCACCCGCAGGCTGTTCTCGTCGGCTCCAGTTCCCAAGACGGCGGGAATCGGATAGTATATTTTCCGGAACGACATGCGCCAGAATATCGGCATCTATGGCGGAACTTTCAACCCGATTCATATCGGACACCTGATTGCGGCGCAGGACGCGATCGGGCATCTCCGCCTGGATCGGCTCTTCTGGGTGCCGTCTGCTCGGCCGCCGCACAAGCGATCCGTCGGTCTGGCTTCGGCGGAGGACCGTTGCGCCTTGATCGCGTCGGCCATCGGCGGCGATCCGCGGATGGCGGTGTGCCGATGGGAGATCGAGCGCGGCGGTGTGTCCTACACGGTGGAAACGGTGCGCCGCTTTCGCTCGGAGTATCCGCGGGCGCGGCTGTTCTTCTTGATCGGCGCCGACTCGCTATATGAACTGCACACCTGGCGCGAGGTCGGCGCGATTCTCGACCTGTGCCGGGTCGCGACGTTCGAACGGCCGGGATACCCCATCCGAGCCGATCGTATCCGACTGCCGAGGCCCTGGGCGGCGCGGTTGATGGCGCATCGGGTTCCGGGGCACGAGATCGGGGTTTCATCCACGGAAATCCGTCGCCGCCTTGCCGTCGGGCGGCCGATCCGTTATCTTGTGCCCGCCGCCGTCGAGGCGCTGATTCGCGAGCGCGGGCTTTATGGCTCGTTGCGCACGCGGGCTGCAGGCCGGGCGAACGGTAGAGCGGAACCCCATTGAACGTTGATTCCGAGCAACTGGGCCGGATCGTCCGCGAGGCGATCCTGGACAAGAAGGGCACCGATCCCGTCGTGCTGGACGTGCGGCGGCTATCCGGAGTCACGGATTTCTTCGTGGTCGCCAGCGGCGGCAGCCCGCCGCACCTGCGCGCGCTGGCGGGCGAGGTGCGCGCGCGGGCCAAGGCGGACGGACCCGGCAAGGGCCGGCTCGAAGGCGAGCCGGACAGCGGCTGGGTGGTCATAGACCTCGGCGAGGTCGTCGTGCACCTCTTTTTGCCGGACACGCGCGCCTACTACAGCATCGAGGAACTTTGGAGCGACGCTCCGCGCCTGGCGTAAGCCCGGCACGGCTGCGGCGGGAGATCCGTTTATGAGCGAGTATCAACACATCCGCGTTCCGGACGAAGGCCACGCCATCGAGCCCGGCCCCGGCGGCCGTTTGCGCGTGCCGGATCGCCCGATCCTTCCCTTTATCGAGGGCGACGGCATCGGACCAGATATCACGCGCGCCGCGATGCGCGTCTGGAACGCCGCCGTCGAGAAGGCGTACGGCGGAAAGCGGCGCGTGGCCTGGTTGGAGGTGTACGCGGGGGAAAAGGCGGTCTCTGTTTACGGCGGCCAGACCTGGCTGCCCGAGGAGACGCTCGACGCCATTCGGCGTTTCCGTGTGGCGATCAAGGGGCCTCTGACCACGCCGGTGGGCGGCGGCATCCGCAGTTTGAACGTCGCGCTGCGCCAGGAACTCGACCTCTACGTGTGCCTGCGCCCCGTGCGATGGTTCGCTGGCGTCCCTTCGCCGGTGCGCCATCCGGAGCGGACCGATATGGTGGTCTTCCGTGAGAACTCTGAAGACATCTATGCCGGCATCGAGTGGGCGGCCGGCACGCCGGAAGCCAGAAAGGTCATAGACTTTCTGCAGCGGGAAATGGGGGTGCGGAAGATCCGGTTCCCGGCGACCTCCGGCATCGGCATCAAGCCGGTTTCGCAGGAGGGCACGGCTCGTCTGGTCCGCGCGGCGATCCGGTATGCCGTCGAGCAGGGCCGACCGTCGGTGACGCTGGTGCACAAGGGCAATATCATGAAGTTCACCGAGGGGGCCTTCCGGGACTGGGGTTACGCGGTGGCTCGCGAAGAGTTCGGCGCGACGCCGCTGGACGGCGGCCCCTGGCACGTCCTCGTTCGGCCCGACGGCCGCCGCGTCGTGATCAAGGACGCGATCGCCGACGCCTTCTTGCAGCAGATTCTGACACGGCCCGCGGACTACTCCGTGATCGCGACGCTGAACCTGAACGGCGATTACCTCTCGGACGCGCTCGCGGCGTGCGTCGGCGGCATCGGCATCGCGCCGGGCGCGAACATCAACTATGATACCGGCGCGGCCGTGTTCGAGGCGACGCACGGGACCGCACCCAAATACGCCAATCAGGACAAGGTCAACCCGGGTTCGCTGATCCTTTCGGGCGAGATGATGTTCCGCTACTTGGGCTGGACAGAAGCGGCGGATCGGATTATTGCGGGCATGGAGGGCGCGATCGCCCGAAAGACGGTCACGTACGATTTCGCACGGCTCATGGACGGCGCCCGCGAGGTCTCGTGCAGCGCGTTCGGCGAGGCGGTCGTCGCGGCGATGTGACATGACGGCCGTACGCGATCCAGCCGGCAAAATCGTTCCACGCCCGGAGGTCCGGGCGGCGGCGGAACGGCTTCGGACGGGCGGCCGGCGGCTCGTGTTCACGAATGGCTGTTTCGATCTGCTGCACCGGGGACACGTGGATTACCTGAACCGTGCCCGCGCCGAGGGCGACGCACTCATTGTCGGGCTTAACTCGGACGCATCCG
This sequence comes from uncultured Verrucomicrobiota bacterium, assembly GCA_964386675.1. Lineage (GTDB taxonomy): Bacteria > Verrucomicrobiota > Kiritimatiellia > PWTM01 > PWTM01 > CALGXT01. Next base: position 1,683 of record CAYLTB010000139.1, on the reverse strand, counting down.
TGCGCGCGAATAAGGGGCCGTCGCGCCCCATCGTCCCGCAGGAGCATCGGGCGTTCGTGCTGGCCGCGCTCGAGTGCGTGGACGCGGTCGTGATCTTCGACGAGCCGGAGCCGGCGGCGCTGATCGCGGAGATCGCCCCGGACGTACTGGTCAAGGGCGCGGACTGGGCGCATTATGTCAGCGGACGCGAGACGGTCGAACGCCGCGGCGGACGCGTGGTGCTCGCGCCGATGATCGCAGGGTTTTCCACCAGCGAACTTATTCGCCGTATTCGAGCGGCGGAGGGGGCGGGGGAGGGCGATAAGGCATGAGCGGCAAGTACATCGTCACCGGCGGCGCCGGCTTCATCGGCAGCAACATCGTCGCCGCGCTGAACGCGCGTGGCGAGCGCGATATCCTGATCGTGGACCGGCTCGGCAATGGTGAGAAATGGCGCAACCTGGTCGGCCTCGAGTTTGCGAGCCTTCGGGACAAGGACGATTTTCGTTTCGAATTGCGGCACGACGCCGTGCAACGGGTGGATGCCGTGATTCACATGGGCGCCTGCAGCGCCACGACCGAGACGCGCGCCGATTACCTGGCCGACAATAACTATCGTTACACGCGCGAATTGTGCGAATGGTGCCTCCAGAACGACGTCCGTTTCGTCTACGCGTCCAGCGCCGCGACCTACGGTGACGGCTCGCGCGGCTACGTGGACGACGACGATCGGCTTTCGTCGCTGCGGCCGCTGAATATGTACGGTTTCTCGAAGCACCTGTTTGATCTGTGGGCGCACAACGAGGGGTTGTTCGACCGGATCGCGGGCCTGAAGTTCTTCAACGTGTACGGGCCGCGCGAGGACCACAAGGGCGACATGCGTTCGGTGGTCCACAAGGCCTGGGGCCAGATTCGGGAGTCGGGGGTGGTCCGCTTGTTCCGCTCCTACCGCCCCGATTTCGGCGACGGCGAGCAGCGCCGCGACTTCATCTACGTTCGCGACGCGGTCAATGCCGTGCTGTGGCTGGTGGATTCGCCCGGCGTCGGCGGACTGTTCAACTGTGGCAGCAGCCGGGCGCGCACGTGGAACGATTTGGCGCGCGCTGTTTTCGCGGCCATGGGCCGCGAGCCGAAGATCGAGTATATCGAAATGCCGGAGGCCCTCCGCGGCCAGTACCAGTATCACACCGAGGCCGACATGACGAAGCTGCGGCAGGCCGGGTTCGATGTGGAAAGCACCGCGCTGGAGGACGGCGTGGCCGAGTACGTGCGCGATTATCTGGAACCCCGGGCCCGCGGCGAGCGGTAGGCCCGGCGCCCGCTCACGGGCCTTCCAATCCCAGTTTCTTGAGCTTCGGCGCGATGACCGCGCGGCAATACCCCGCACTCGAATTGCGGCGGTAATAATCCTGGTGCGATTCCTTGGCCGGCCAGAAAACGCCCGCCGGTTCGATCGCCGTGGCGACCGGACGGTTGAGCTTACCGGACTTGGCGAGCCGGTCGCGCGAGGCCTCGGCGATGCGGCGCTGTTCGGCGTCGTGCACAAAGATGACCGAGCGGTACTGTGTGCCGATGTCAGCGCCCTGCCGGTTGACCTGGGTCGGGTCGTGCGCCGCCCAGAACCATTCCAGAAGTTGTTCATACGATATCACGGCGGGATCGAACTCCACGCGCACCACTTCGGCATGGCCGGTTCGCCCGGTA
>CAYLTB010000138.1:0-7576 GCA_964386675.1 uncultured Verrucomicrobiota bacterium | reverse complement strand
CTTCGAAACGCCAGTTATTTGCGATCGACGGGCAAGATCACCAAGAGATTCTGGAAGGCGACCGGGTGGACATTGTGCGGGCCCGCGCCCCGGTGCGGCTGCTTCACCTGCCCGGCTATTCCTACTTCGCGCTGCTGCGCCAGAAGCTCCACCTGCGCGGCTCAACCGTCTGAGATAGCCGTCAGCCCGCGCTGACGGCATGGGCCGTCTCGCGCAGGAATCGGGCATCGTCCTCCGTGAGGCCCTGGGGCACGAAGGTCACGGCGCGGGCGTCGCCGCCGGCCAGCCGCTCGTACCACACGCACCCCGCGAGGAAGCGGCCGCGGACGTTCAGGTGATTGGCATCCAGCATGAGCTTCGGAAGGCCGTCGGGAGTGCCGGCGATATTCCAATACCACCCCACCGCCAGCGAATGTTCCTGACGCGGCAGCGAAGGCGCTTCGGCTTGCTCATAGGCATAGTCTGGCTCGGGCCAGCGAAACGCGCGTCCCGGCGCGCGACGCGCGCGCTGGATGGCCTCTCCGGAAGGCAGCACGCCGCAGTCGTATTGCGCGGCAAAATGCGCGTAGTTCGACCGGATGCGCTCGAACATCCCCTCGTCCGTCAGCCCGTGTTCCGGCAGGAATGGCGAGTCGGATCGGTACGACCAAGTCTGGTGGAGCATGACCCGCGCCGTCGGTGCCCGCGCGCGGACCTCCTGGATCAGTTGCCCCAGATAGGGTTCGAAGGTCGAACGAATCCAGCTCCAGCCGCTGAATTGCTGCAGCGTCACAAAGTCCCACGGCGCCGCGGCCAGCGCCTCCTGGAGATTGACCTCGACCGCACCGCCATCCGGAGCCGCGCGAAGCCGGTAGGGCCGATATTCCGGGTGTCGCGCTGTGTAGGCCGCCAGATTCCAATGCTTTTGCAGCGAACAGCCGCCGATGTCGCAACGCCCGATCTCGAATGCGGCCGCGCCCCCGCTGCGTGCGATTTCTTCCAGAAAGGCCGTGGCATCGCGGGAGAAACTGTTCCCGATCGTCAGCAGGCGAAGTGTTCTCATGGCCGCATTGACCCGCGGCGCGAGCCTTCCGTCAACTGGGAAATGCTGGAGCCGCGGGGAGGCGCGAAATCCAGGCGGTTCAAAATCGCGCGCGCGTCGCTTCATCCGGCAAGCCGAGGTCGCTCAATCCGGAGCCGAAATTCCGATTACGCTTCGCCGCCGGCCCCAGGATGTGCCATGCTTTTTTGAATAGACGGGCCGACGGAAGCGTCTAACCTACGGATCGGCGAAAGGCACTTTGATGCGCACATCTTTCCGAATCGTGGGACTGCTGGCGGTGATGGCGCTGTCGGCCGCGGTCGCGGCATTGAGCCAGGGCGTCGCGTGGCGCCGGGTGGCGGAACTGACGACCGGCGGAGAAGCGAAAAGCGTCCCGCTCAACGGGGCGCCGATCGAGCGGCTGCGATTTCGATGTATCGAGGGCGCGGCCATCATCAACGCCGTGACGGTGCTGGAAGGCGAAACGCGGACTACCCTGGCCATCGCGCGACGCCTCGCGTCCGGTGAAGAACACATCGTCGAGCTCGGCGCGATCCGGAAGGCAACGGTTCTTCGCGTCAGCGATGCCGCGCGCGGCCGATACGAAATCTACGTCGCGCCGTGACCGCTGAACTCCCAGCAGCCACCGGCGCGTCACGGGACCGGGCTGGTGCTCTGCGGCGCTGGTATCATCGAGTCCGTCTCGCCGGTTATGCCAGCGGAATCGCCGGCGCAGTGCTCTACGCCCTCGGCTGCCGCGGCATCGGCTCGTCCCGCGGGACGGCCATTGGCGCGGGACTCTTGGTACTGATGTTCCTGTTCTTCGCCGTCAGCTACGTCCTCGCCCTTTCCGGCGCCTTCGGACGGCGACTCGGACGATAGACGGCGATAGAGCCGCCACCGGCTGCCCCCGGATTCGCGATCGCGGAGCAATTCCCATCCGGGCGCCCGCCCCGCCGCAGGGCCGGCGGCGGTCTCGATGACGAAATACCCGCCCGGTCGGCAGACGCCGAACCGGGCGAGGTCCCGCAGGAGCGTTTCCCTGAGCGACCGCGTCGCGGCCTCGTAGGGCGGATCCGCCAACACCAGATCGAAGGAACCGAGCGTGGCCGCCAGCGCCTCCAAGCGCAACGCGTCGGCCCGCAGACAGCGAGCGGCGCCCTCCGGCGAACCCCGGCAAAGCGATTCGACGTTTTCGCGCAGGACAGCAAACACGCGCGTGTCGCGCTCGACCCAGCAGACTTCCGCCGCGCCGCGGCTCCAGGCTTCCAGACCCAGCGCACCGGTGCCGGCAAAGAGATCGAGCACGCGCCAGCCGTCCAACCGATTGCCCAGCGAGGAAAAAAGACTTTGCCGCAGACGATCCTGCGTAGGCCGCACGCCCGACTTCGGCACGCGCAGTTCGCGTCCTTTGAGTATTCCGGACGTTATTCGCATAGTTCGACCAAGTACTTCCAATATCGCCGGGGCAGGTTCCGGGCCTGAAGCATCGGATTCTCTCGGCCGGGCACCGCGATCCGACGGAAGAACGAACGCCACAGGTCCTCGAAGGCGCTTTCGTTCGGATCCAGACGCGGCGCGCCGCTATCCCACAGGTCGGAGGCTCGGGCCTCCCGCAGCGAACGCCCGTCCCATGCGACGGCCCACCCCCGGCGCACATCGTGCAGCGACCAGCGCTCCCCCGGCATTCGCCGCCGAAAATGGAATGCGACCGGCAATAGCACGCGATGGTCCGGTTCGATCGGCGCCCACCAGGAACCGCTATCGAGTGCCCGAAAACGGATCAGCCCCTTGAGTCGGTGAATCTCGCCGCCGACTCGGGCCGCCAGCGCCTGCATCCGACGCACACGCCCATCCGCCTGAAAATCGTCCACCGCCGCGCCCAATTCCAGCCCCAGCCGCAGGTACGCCAACGCCGTTTCGATCGCCCGGGGCACCTCCGACAAGGCGGCATAATAGACCCGCCGCGCAGCCCCCGGCGATATCCGCCCGCCCGCCAGGGCGAGCAGCCGGGCGGCAGCGTCCGGTTTCGCCGCAACGCACTCGGTGGTGTCGAACAGGGTTCCCTGCGTGCCGGCGGCGGCCTCCGCCGCCATCGCATCGGGTCCGGCGTTCAGGGCGCAATCCAACGCCGTCAGGAAACCGTCCGGGGTGCCGTCGCTCAAATAGATCTTCATGGGAGACTCGGGCGCGCGATGCCGATTATGTCCCGTCGGCGGTCCGGCGTCGAGCGGCGTCGAATCCCGCGAGTCCGTTCCGGACGACTCGGGTCAGCCCCTCGCGTCCGCGGCCCGGAGTAACCGCTCTCCAAATCGCATTGCCCCGCCGCCCAACGTCGGCGAAGATGCCTCCATGGCTTCCTCAAGCGAAAGTGCCCGCGCCACAGCGGCCCGGATCATTGCCGCCTGGTTGCAAACGGGCGATTTCCCCGACCGGATGCTCGACGCTGTCGAGGCGCATCGCCCCTTCGTGATGGAGGTGGTTTTGGGCGTCGTCCGGTGCTACGGCGCGCTGCGCTGGCTGCTGCATCAATGCGCTGCGCGCGAGCCCGACGCCGCCGCGACCGCGGCGGTGCTCACCGGCTTCTACGAGATCCTCTTCATGGACGACTCGCCCGCGTTCGCCGCCGTTCACGAGTCGGTCGCGGCGGCGCGCCAGGTGGGCGGCGAGCGCGCGGCGCGCTTCGCGAACGCGTTGCTTCGCCGCGCGGCGCAATACAAAAGCGACTGGCTTGCGGAGCTGGAACGCCAGCCACCGCCGATCCGACTGTCTCATCCCGCCGAGTTGTTCGAACGCTGGGTGCGCCAATTCGGCCAGCGCAACGCCCTTCGCCTCTGCCAGTGGAACAACGAACGGCCGGACGTGACGGTGCGGCCCCTGCCCCCGCGCGCGACGGTGGCCACGCTTCGGGCGCGCTGGCGGCCACTGGGCATCGCCGCGGAACCTCATCCCTATGATGCCGCTCGCTTCCTGAAACTGCCGCGCGGCGTCGCCGTCGGCGACCTGCCGGGTTTCGCCGAAGGCGACTTTTACGTCCAGGACCCAGCCACGGCGGCGGCGGTGGACTTGCTGGATCCCCGCCCGGGCGAATGTATCCTCGACGCGTGCGCGGCGCCCGGCGGCAAGACGATCATGATCGCGGAGCGGCTGGGCGTCCGCGGCCTGCTGGTGGCGGCGGACCTCCACGAAGACCGGCTGGCGCGGCTGCGTGAAAACCTCGCCCGGGTCGGACATCCCGAAGTCCGCGTGCGACGCCTCGATGCGGCGACCGCCCGGCTCGACGCGTTTCGCGAGGTTCTCGGCGGCTACGGCGGCTTCGATGCCGTTCTGCTCGACGCCCCCTGCACGAATACCGGAGTCATCCGGCGGCGCCCGGACGCCCGCTGGAACTTCTCACGCGGACGGCTGGCGAAACTGCGCGCGCAGCAGGAGCGCCTGCTCGACAACGCCGCCCGCTGGGTCGTTCCCGGCGGCCGCTTGCTCTACAGCACCTGCAGCCTGGAACCGGAGGAAGACGAGGAATTGGCGCTCTCGTGGATCGCGCGACATCCGAACTGGAGCGCCGGCCGGGCCCGCAAGCTGTTTCCCCCGGATACGCAGACCGATGGCGCCTACATTGCGCTATTCCGGCGCTCTTCGCCGCTCGCGTCTGCTGTGAAGGAGACCCGGACATGAAACGACCGAACGTCCTGCTTATCACAAGCGACCAGCAGCATTGGAACACGCTCGGCGTGCTGAATCCGGAAATCCGCACGCCGCAGCTCGACGCGCTGGCAGCACAAGGCACGCTGTTCGAGCGGGCCTACTGTCCCAATCCGACCTGCACGCCCACGCGCGCCTCCATGATCACCGGGACTTACCCTTCGCAACACGGCGCCTACAGTCTCGGCACCAAGCTCGACGAACGGGCCCACACGATCGGCGAGGATTTCCGCGCCGCAGTCTACCGCACCGCCTTGATCGGCAAAGCGCATTTCCAACCGCTGGCCGGCACGAGGGAGTTCCCTTCGCTGGAAGCCTATCCGATCCTCCAGGACCTTGACTTCTGGCGGGGCTTTCACGGCCCGTTTTACGGCTTCGACCACGTCGAATTGGCGCGGAACCACACCGACGAAGCACACGTCGGACAGCACTACGCGATCTGGCTCGAAGAGCGCGGCTGCGCCAACTGGCGCGAGTATTTCCGGAAGCCGACCGGCACGGCCGACCGCCAGGGTTTCCGCTGGGCCATCCCGGAGCGCTTTCACTACAATGCCTGGATCGCGGAACGGGCCGGCGCGCAAATCGACGAGGCCGCGGCGCGCGGTCAGCCGTTCTTTTGCTGGGCCAGCTTCTTCGATCCGCATCCGCCGTGCATGGCTCCGGAACCCTGGGACGCGATGTATAACCCGGCATCGCTCACCTTGCCGCGTCTGCGGCCGGGTGAACATGACCGTAACCCTCCCCATTTCCGACTGACGCAGGAGGAAACGCCCGACTTCTCGTCTTATCGCACCCCGGGTGGGCAATGGCTGCACGGCATGCATTCGCACCGGCACGACGAAGCACACCAGCGCCGAACACTCGCCGCGTACTACGGCATGGTCAGCCTGCTCGACAAATATGTCGGCCTCCTTCTCGACCGACTCGACCGGAGCGGCCTCGCCGGGGACACGCTGGTCGTTTTCACGAGCGATCACGGGCACTTGCTCGGACAGCACGGACTGATCGCCAAAGGGCCTTTCCATTACGAAGACCTGATCCGCGTGCCCTTTCTGGTCCGATGGCCGGGCCGGGTCCCGGCCGGCCGGCGTTCGACCGCGCTACAATCGCTCGTGGACCTTCCGCAGACCTTCCTCAGTTGTTGCGGCATCCCGGCGCCGCGCGGTCGGACCGGCGTGGACCAGCACGCCGTCTGGACGGGTGCGGCGGAGGGCGCGAGGAGCCATGTGCTCGTCGAAAACAACCACCAGCCCTGGACCGTGGACTTGCGCACCTATGTGGACGAGCGCTGGAAGCTCACCGTCTATTTGAACCGTCCCTACGGCGAGTTATTCGACCTTCGCGAGGATCCCGGCGAATTCGAAAACCGGTGGGACGATCCGGCGTATGCCGCGATCAAATCGGAACTCCTGCTCCGCTTCCTCCACGCGGAGATGGCCCGCGAACCGATCCCCATGCCCCGCGTGCACGGAGCGTGAGGCCGCCGCCGGATCATCGCCTCGATCGGCCCGGCGCCGCCGTCAATCGCCGAATACGATCTCCAATCGCAACGCGGCCAGCGGATTGGGCTCGTAATTGCGCTCCTGCGCAAAGTCCACGCCGACGGCGATCTCGCCGTACAGCCAATCGCGGTGCAATCGCCTTCGGTAAGTGTATTCGACTACGTACCGCGCCCGCTCACAGGATGGCGTCTCCGGCCACTCTCCGCGCGCCGTCCAGCGATGGCCCCGCACCGTGCCGACCGCGCGCAGCAAATCAAAGGACTGCGAGGGCGTGACACCGTTCTGTGTTTCGCGCCAGCCAACCGTTGTGGTGGCGCGGAAAAGCAGCTCCTCCCCGAGGCGCCGCGTCCAGCGCGCTTCCGCCGTTGTCGTCCATCCGTCCGCCGAATACCAGGCCGCCGTCTGGGTCAAGCGCCGTTCCCAGTCGTGAAAGGTCTTCACGAGCGAAAGACGCCCCCGGGTGACGATCTGGGGATCTCCACCCAGGCGGACCCCCGCATCGAGGGATATGCGCGCCTTTCCCAGGGGCAGCAGCGCGAGACGGAGCCCCGCCAACGGACGGGCCTCGCGGACCGTATCAACGATGGTCTTCAGCGACGCGTCGGCGCTCTCCGATTCGTCGTCCTCGAAGATCAATAGCAGCCGGCGTTCGAGGTTAGGCAGCGCAATCCGCAGGCGGACGCGATTCTCCAGCGTCGCGCCTTCTTCGGCGTCTGCGCGCAAACCGACGGTCACGGCTAGGCGTGTGCCGCCGTCCTCGTCCTCCAGCCGGCGGTCGCCAAAAAGGCGATCGAAGCGATCCACCGCTCCCGACAACGCGTCTTCCATCGCGTCATGCCAGCGGTCCAGTCGGTTCGGCGCGCAGCCGGGAGCAGCTCCGTCGGCCATGGGCCGCGCGGCGCCCTCCACGGCTCGACTCCGGGAGGTCACCAGCAACCGACAGGAAGACCACCGCAAATCGCCCGGCGGGAGAAGCAACGGCCCGGCGACGATGCCTTTTCGACGGTTTCATGAAAACGAACCGCGCGCCACGTTCAAAGGATTGGCCGGAACAATGATTCGTGATACGTTGCCAGAAGGTGCGCGCGCCGCCAAGCCTCTGACGCGCGTCCGTGACGGATCATGCTGTTACGTCCAAGCGGCGATTATGGAATACTGCGGCGCGACGATGCGCGTCCGCTGTGGCGTCGCTATCTGTGGTGGTGGTTGCCGCCGCTGGTCTTGTTCGACCTCTGGCTGGTCTACCGCCTGTGGCCGCGCCGCGTCGTCGAACCGGCGCCTCCGCCGCCGGTGGAGGAGGCGCCGGCCATTCTGGACGTCGGGGCCGCCGCGCCGGCCCGCCCCTGGAGGC
>CAYLTB010000137.1:0-7778 GCA_964386675.1 uncultured Verrucomicrobiota bacterium | reverse complement strand
AATATCAGAATGCCCTTGTGGGGGCAAGATCAAGTCAACAACTGTGCCTTTGTGAGAAAACATGCATCCGTCGCCGCATGAACGTCACATTAATTTGCGAGAACTAGTTCTTTCTTATGCCAATGCAATTCTCTCAAACGGCAATGCACCGCGGCCGTGGCGCCTCTGCGGTAAATCCTTGCCCCGCCATTCCACGGCCCAGCGGCCGGCTCAATCGCGCACGCGCAGCACGACCTTGCCGATGTTCTCGCTGCGCTCCAGCAGGGCGTGTGCGGCCGCCGCCTTGGTGATCGGCAGTGTCGCGTGGATGACCGGGCGGATGCTGCCCTCCGCGATGGCGGGCCAGACGATCCGCTCCAGTTCGCGCAGGATGAAACCCTTCCTCTCGTTGCTGCGGCTGCGCAGCGTGCTGCCGATCAGCCGCAATCCCTTCCGCAAGAGCGGGCGCAGGGCCACCGCGGCCTGTTCGCCGGCCAGCGTGGCGATCAGTATCCAGCGGCCGCCGAGCGCCATCTTCTCCAGATGCCGGCCGCGTTGTTCGCCGCCGACGCAGTCGAGCGCGATGACCACCGGGTGCGCGTCGAGCCCGCGATCGAGATCCTCGCTTTTGCGGTTGACCACGACATCCGTGCCGATGTTGTCGCGATTGCGGCGGCCAGGGACTGGCCGCCCTGCCGTTGCGCGGCGATGGGCCTCGCCGCCATGCCCGCGGCGCGGGCGCCCTCACATCCGGTCGAGGATGGCGGCACCGAAGGTGAAGCCGCCGCCGAAGGCGCACAGGCCGATGCGGGCGCCCGGCGTCTGCTCCGGCAGCACCTCCTGCAGCGCCAGCGGGATCGTGTTTGACGACGTGTTGCCGAAGCGCCGGATGTGGTTGAACATCCGCTCCGGCGGCACCCGGATCTTCTGGCGGATGGCCTCGATGATGCGCGTGTTCGCCTGGTGCGGCACAATCATGGCGAGGTCGGCGACCTCGATGCCGGTCTCGCGGCAGGCGCCCTCGAGCATCTCGACCATCTTGCGCACCGCGACACGGAAGACCTGCTGGCCCTCCATCCGCACGCAGTCGCCGGAACCCGGAAACGGCACGTAGAGCACTTCCGGCGGCTCGCCCATCGCCGAGAGCACCGGCCGGTGAATCCGGGCGGGCGAGGCGCTCCGGCCGGACTCCCGCGCGACGAGCGTCGCGGTCGCGGCGTCGCCGAACAGAAAGAACGTACCGGCGTCCTTGCGGTCCAGCACCGGCGAAAGCGTCTCGGCCGTGACGACCAGGATGCGCAGGTCCGGCCGCATCTTGAGCATGTCGTAGGCGGATTGCAGCGCGTAGAGGTAGCCGGAGCAGGCGGCGTTGATATCGAACGCCTGCACCATCGTGTCGCCCTTCTCGGGGCTGAGCCGCTCGAGGATGCGGCACGCGAGCGACGGGGTCATCGAGAGCGGCGAGCCGGTGCTGCAGATCAGCGCGCCGATCTCGCCGATCTTGAGCCGCTCGCGGTCGAGCAGCTCACGGCAGGCGCGCTCCGCCAGCGTCAGCACGTTCTCGTCGGCGCCGATCCAGTAGCGGCGCTCGATGCCGGTGCGCTGCACGACGTCCGCGGAGTCCCAGTGCGGGAAGTGCTGGAGAATCTCGTCGTTGGTCATCTCGCGCGCGCCGAGCGCGGTGGCGATCGTGGAGAGCACGACCGGCGCGGCGACATCCGCGCCCTCGATCTCGCCGGCGGAGCGGCGGGAACGGGTCCGCCGCCGCTGCAGGATGGGCCGCTCTTCGCGGTCTTCCGGCCGGACGCGGACGGCGTCGGGGTCGTCCGCGCGCAGGCGGGCGAGCGGGACGCCGACGCGCACCTCGTCACCGGCGGCGGCCAGCAGCTGCTCGACGACACCGGCGACCGGCGCGGCAATTTCGAAGGCGGCCTTCTCCGCCTCGACGGAGGCGAACGGCGCGCCCTCGGCCAGATGCGCGCCGGGCGCGGCATGAAGTTCCACAATGCGCACGGTTTCGTCGGACGGGCTGGAGCCGATCGCGCGGATGGTGACGATGCCGGGCGGCTCCAATTCGGGCGTCTCCCAGCGCAGTTCAAGGTCCAGCATTTCCGCGGCGCGTTCGAGGATGCCCCGGTAGGAGGGCAGCAGCGCCATCATGTTCTCGTAGCGGAACGGCAGATAGGAATCCGGCGTCGTCACGCGGGCGACCACAACGCCGTCGCCGAGTTCCTCCGCGACCGTCGCAAGGATCTCGGCGCCGAGCCCGCAGGTACGCATGTCCTCGTGGGCGACGATCAGCCGTCCGGTGCGCCGCGCGCTGGCCACGACGGCGTCGCGGTCCCAGGGCGACAGTGTGCGCAGGTCCAGGATCTCGGCGGAGATGTCCGCCTTTTCGAGGACTTCGGCGGCCCGCTCGCACAAGGCCACCGTATTGCCCCACCCGACCAGCGTGATGTCCCCGCCGGCGCGCGCAAGGCGGGCCCGGCCGATCGGTACGAACTGCCGAGTCACATCAGGGTCGGAAAGCACCGCGCGGTCGTTCAGCAGGTTTTTCGGATAGAAAAAGACCGAAGGCCGCCCGGAAGAGAGCGCGGCGTTGAGCAGCCCGGCGGCGTCCGGCGCGTTGGACGGCATGAAAACGTCCAGTCCCGGCACGTGCGCCATGACGGCTTCGGGGCTCTGTGCGTGGTACGGCCCGAGGCCGCGCCGATAGCCGCCGGTGACCGCCATGACAACGACCGGCGCTTCCCACGCGCCGGCCGTGCGCCAGTACAGGCTGCCCAGTTCGGCGAACAACTGGTTGTAGGCCAGCGGGAAGAAATCGGCAAACTGGAGGAACGCCACGGGGCGCTCGCCGGCCAGCGCGCGGCCGAGGGCCACGCCGACGATGGTGGATTCCGTCAGCGGCGCATTTCGGATACGTCCCGGATGTTCGCGCGAGAGGCCGCGGGTCAGGCCGAAGACATCGCCCTTCGGATCCTCGATATCCTGTCCGCTGAGCGAGATACGCGGATCCTTGCGCAGCCGGCGGCGCAGCGTCTCGCGCAGCGCCTCGATCATCGTCAAACCGCCCGCATCCTCCGTGGCGGTGGCCCGGCGCTCGGACGCGGCGGCTTCAAACTCGGCGGGCAGCGGGCGGCGCGCGGGACCGTTTTCCGGGGCGGCGGCGGCGCGGGCGGCGGCCAGCGCCGCGCGCAGGTCGCGCTCGATTTCCTCGTGCAGCGCCTCGATGCGCGCCTCGCTGACGCCTTTTTCCCGCAACCAGTCCGCCATACGCGCCACCGGGTCGCGCCGGCGCGCGGCGGCCAGCTCCTCGGGGCTGCGGTACACGGTCTGGTCATCGGAGTTCGAATGGCTGACGAGGCGTTCGACGTTGAAGACGACCAGCCGCGGGCGGCGATCGTCGCGCATGGCGCGGACCAGGTTGCCGAACTGCTCGTAGGCCGAGGCCGGATCCCCGCCATCCACGCGCTCGATGGGCACACCGTAGAATTCGGCCGGCTCGCCGTCCGGCCGCGACCAGAAGGTGCGGCCGGCGGTCGGCGTCGAGAGCGCGTAGCGGTTGTTCTCCACTACGAAGAGCACCGGCAGCCGCTCGCGCACGGCCTCGGCAATGGCCTCGAGTACTTCGCCCTGCTGGGACCCGCCGTCGCCGATGCCGCAGAGCACGATCGGGCGGCCGGGGCGGTCGCGCACGGCCGCCGCGACTCCGGCGGCCTGCAAGGCGTTGTTGCCGACCAGGGTCGGAATGCTCATCAGGTTCAGGGCGCGGTCGCAGACAAAACAGGGCATCCGGCGGCCCTGCGAATCCGATTCGGCCGTTCCGAACAGCGCGTGCAGGTAGCGCGCGGGGGGGACGCCGCGGGCGAGGATCAGCGCGATGTCCCGGTAATGCGGGTGGAGCCAATCTTCGGGCGTCAGGTGCGGCGCGAGCACGGCGATGCCCTCGTGCCCGGACGACGCGAGGTGAAAACTGGCCTCGCCCTGCTGGGCGAGCAGCGCTTCCATTTCATCTAAACGGCGCGCCGTCCGCATACAGCGGTACAGCCGCAGGGCTTGTTCCGAATCCAAACGATTCATTCCGATTGCCACCGTTGTCGCGCCGGTCGGACGACCCGCCTGCGGCGGCGTCCGGCCGGGCCCATACTTTAGCCGCCGGCGCCGCCGCCGACCAGCCTTTCTTACCGGCCTTCGCCGGCCGCCTCGATGAACGCATAATAGTTCTCGATCACCCGTTCCGGCGGATCGGGATCGAACGGGCCGGCGGTCGGCGAGAGGATGAACCGATGGCCGTCGGCCTCCGCGAGCGTCGCGCGCACCTTCCGGCGCATTTCTTCAGGCGTCGCCGAGCGAAAATCGTCGTACTGGATGTTGCCGATCAGCGTGATGTGGTCCGCGGTGCTCCGCCAGGCCTCGGACAGCGTGCAATTCCCGACCGGCGGGGCCTCGATCGTGTGCAGGCCGTCGGGCGCCATCGCCGCGAAATCCGGCAGCAGGTCGCGAATCTGGCCGTGAAAGTGCTGAATGATTTTCTTGCCGTACGACCGGATCCGGCGGATCAGGCGCGACTCCCACGGCACGACCCAGCGTCGGAAGGTTTCGTGTCCGACCAGCGGCGGCGCGGCCAGTTCGCTACCGACAAGGAAATAAACGTCGGCCAGGTCGCGCTCCAGAAAGAAGCGGTAGATCACGTCCAACCGCTGCGCCGCGCGGGTCAGCCAGGCCTCGATTGCTTCGGAATGGGTCAGGGACCACAACGAAAAGGATTCCAGGTCGGAGCTGTGGTAGAGCGTGTTCACCGGCGAGCCCAGGTCGAACATGATCGCGCCCATCTCGGCGGGAAACTCCGCCCGTTCGCGTTCGAGGGCCGGGAGCTGTTCGGCGAGCGCCGCCTCGATCCGCCGCGCGTCGAGTTCGAGGGGCAATTCGACAAAGGCTTCCAGGTCCTCGTCCGTGACGAGCAACCGTTTGTGGGGCCGTCCGCCGGCGGGCAGCGCTTCCCACAGCTCCCGGCGGCCGTACCGCAGCGTGACGCGGCGGACGGGACCGCCGGGACCGGAACTCTCCTCGACCTGCCGCCGCACATCCGGGGTGAACAGCGGCGCGCGCGGATTACGGCGATCCAGCGCGATGACGCCCCGCGCCGCCCCGAACTCGAACACCCGCCGGTACCCGGGATGCGACCGCACGTCCACATAATAGGACGTCGGGTGAAACGGGAACAACAGCCATACGGGCGTGCCTTCCACGGGCTCGCCGTTCAGCGCGCGGAACAGCCGACGGCGGGGGGTCTCCGAGGAGGGACTCATACCCGTCCGTTCGTCTCCCGGTCGCCGTTGACCGGCACGGCGGCCGCCTCCCGCCGCGTACGCTCGGGTCCGTGTTCGAGGCTCGAGTACCAATCCTCGCCCGCGGCGCTCTGGATCTTGAAGTCTTCCAGGTGCAGGTGCCCGTCGGCGACGAAGGTCAGCCGGCACTGCAACCGCTGCTCCATGGCGACCAATTCCGCTTCGTCCTGCGTGCGCATCCGCTCCAGGATGGCCGGATTGACGAGCACGCGCAACTCCATCGTCTCGCTGCCGCGCCGCCGGCGGCGGGTGACCTCGGCGATGCGGCGCTGGATTTCGACGCTCATCGAGAAGGTGGACTTCACCTTGCCGCGGCCGTCGCAGTAGGGGCAGTCCATGAAGATGGATTCGCGGATGCTCTCCGCCGCGCGCTGGCGCGTCATTTCGAGCAGGCCCAGCGGCGAAATCGGCAGGCAATTCGTCCGGGCCTTGTCGCGCCGCAGGCATTCCTTCATCTTGCGGTACACGGCGTTCTGGTCCTTGCGCGAGTTCATGTCTATGAAGTCAATGACGACCAGCCCGCCGACGTTGCGCAGCCGGAGCTGGCGGGCGATCTCCTCCGCCGCCTCGAGGTTGACCTGGAGGATGGACTCGTCCTGGGTCTTGCCCCCCTTGTGGCGGCCGGTGTTGACGTCCACGGCGACCATGGCCTCGGTCTCGTCGAAGACGATGTAACCGCCGGAGGGCAGCCACGCCTTGCGGCGGAGGGAATTCTCGAGCTGCCGCTCGACCTCGAAGTACTCGAAGATCGGCGCCTCGCCTTCGTACAGCTTCAACGCGCCGCGCGCGGGCCGCGAGATGCGCGAGACGATCGCCTTGATGCGCTCGTACTCGGCGCGGTTGTCAATGACGATGCGGTCGATCTCCTCGGTCAGCGCGTCGCGCACCACGCGCTCGATGAGATCCGGCTCCTGGTAGAGGCGCGCGGGCGCAGGCAGTTCGCGGATGCCGGTTTCGATCTGATTCCAGATGTCGAGCAGCGCCCGCGTGTCGCGCACGAAGGCCGTGCGCCGAGTGCCCAGCCCGGCGGTGCGGACGATGAGGCCGATGTTCGGCGGCAGCGGCAGGCGCGCGAGCACCTTTTTCAGTCGCTCGCGCTCGGCCTTGTCCTCGATGCGCCGCGAGACGCCGCGCAGCGAGCAGCCCGGCAGCATCACGAGGAAACGGCCCGGCACGCTGAGGTTGGCGGACACGCGCGGCCCCTTTGTGCCGATGGCGCCCTTCGTGACCTGGACGATGATCTCCGAGCCGACTGGATAGCGGCGGGCCACCTCGGCGGCGAGCTGGCTGCTCTTCTGGCGCGGACGCGAGCGCTCGGCCCCTTCCTCGATCTCGAGGCGCGCGGCATCCTCGGGCAGCATGTCCCAGTAGTGGATGAAGGCATTTTTGCGCATCCCGATGTCTACGAACGCCGCCTGCAGGCTGTCCTCGAGGTTCTGGACCTTGCCTTTGAAGATGCTGCCGACGACGCGATCGTCGGCGGTGCGCTCCACGAAGAAGTCCACCAGTTCGCCCTCGTCGAGGATCGCGACGCGCGTCTCGAGACTTTCGGCGTTGATGATGATCTGTCGTTTCGGCGCCTTCTTCTTGAACAGGTTTTGAAGCAATTTGAGCATGACTGATCCTTCCTTTTCGTTGCGTCACAACTCGACGCGCCGAATGTACACGCTCTGTATCCACCCGAGGGCGAGCAGGGCCGCCGCCAGGAACGAACCGCCGTAACTGACCAGCGGCAGCGGCAGCCCGGTGACGGGCAGCAGGCCGATGGTCATGGCAATGTTCGTGAAGACGTGGAAATACAGCAGCGCGGTCAACCCGGCCGCGAGCAGTCTTCCGTACGAATCCGGGGCCCGATGCGCGGCCCGAATCCCGCCGGCCGCCACGATGGCATACAGCGCCAACAGCGCGACCGATCCCACAAATCCCTTCTCCTCCGCGATCACCGAAAAAATGAAATCCGTCGGCGCGACCGTGCGCGGCAGGAAACCGAGCACGTTCTGTGTTCCCTGCAGGTAGCCTTTGCCCCAGAATCCGCCGGACCCGACCGCGATGCCGGACTGAATGCTGTTCCAGCCGGCGCCGAGCGGATCGCGACCGGGTTCGATGAACACGAGCAGGCGGTTCCGCTGGTAGTCGCCTAGCAGAAACCAGCCGGCGGGCAGGAGCAGCAGGCCGGCCAGCGCCATTACGCCGAGTTTTCGCCAGGGCACGCCGGCGACGATGAGGAGCACTCCGGCCACCGGCAGCAGGCTCAGCGCCGTGCCGAGGTCCGGTTCGACCGCGATCAGGACAAACGGGGCGGCGACCAGCAGACCGGTGACGAGCAACGTCGAGTTCGCGCGGGGATCGGTCGCGGGGGCCGCCAGGTAGCGCGCCAGCGCCAGGATGGTCGCGAGCTTCGCGAACTCCGAGGGCTGCACGCGCTGGCCGAACAGCACCAGCCAGCGA
>CAYLTB010000136.1:0-7835 GCA_964386675.1 uncultured Verrucomicrobiota bacterium | reverse complement strand
GGGGGTTCGGGGGCAGCGCCCCCGAGTCTTACCCACACGAAACAGCGAGGAGCCGTTTTAGCACCAGGTCTTGACGGAATGCTCCACTGTGCAAAGAGATCGAGACTGGATTCGTAGAAGCCTTCTCACGTTGGTCGAGAACAAACCAGTATGCCGGAAACACTGTTTCGCTTTTCAAACGAGGCGTTTCGATCTGAATTGCGACGCTGCCCGGTTGCCAACGCAAGCGTAGTCGTGGGCGGTCACGAAAAAGGGTTTCCGTTTCAAGCGGGCGGAGGAAGACCGCCGTCTCTGGAACTTCGTCAAAGTATTCGGGACGCAAGAGAGAAACCTGCGCAACGTCATCCAAAGTCCACTCAGGATGTTCTTCGAGAATCCGCCGCGCCTCCAACATCTCGTCAATCCACTTTGCCGCTGTCGAGCGATTGTCAACGAAGAATTTGCAAAGATTCTTCCGTCCACCTAGCCAAAGGTTCATCGCGTATTGCCAGCGGTCGTCGGACCACTGTTTCCAATCTTCCCGCTCAACAAGACGCAATCGTTCACACACTGCGACGAAGCCGCGCCATATCCGAACCGGAATCCCGACGTGCCGAACAGCGGACTGGACATACAAATGCCGCGCCCCGTCTTTGCCGCAGATCACTTTCAGCCCAAGTATGTTAGCGGCGCAAGCGAAGGCCTCATTCACGTCGCCCTGCCAATTGCCATCATCGGCGATTCTGGGATCCCCCACGACTTCCCCAAAGCTTGCCCAAAACGCATTCCCTTCGTAGCGGAGAAAAGCAACGCAATGGTAAAGACGAAGCAGCAAATATGGGTAACGCGCCGGCTGGTTACACCAGCCTTGCGACCAAGCCGTGCGCAAGGTGGACAGGTATTCTTGGAGTTTGTCGGCCTCGGGCAATGCGGCGACACACGCGCCTATCTCGGCACGATCCCCCGTTGGAATGCTCTCATAAACAGCTTGCGCCTCATTTTCCAGGTTCTTGGACATGGCTGTAGGCGGTCCTTAATTCCCGAACGTGATACTATCGAATCGCCCGGCGAATGAAAAGCGCTCGTGTTTGGGAAGCAGCATCACCCTCGCCGGAACTACGATTGGCTCCAGCGTGTGCATCACCTGACCGTGGCGAACGCCCGCCCGTAAGTCTCCGGCGTCATCGCTACAGCCAGCAACGTCTTGCGCCCCGGCGGACACACCTTGTGGCCCTGCCAAGGTCACGACCGCGCCCCCCACACATCCCAGGCCGACGTTGCCATCCAGAACGCCTTCTGGGCCAGCACCTCATACCCTCGTAGCAGACACCTTGCGCCACCGGCAGGCTCTCTTTGAGAAAACGGTTCAACTAGGCCTGGAGCGATTCGACGTCGCCGAAACACCGGTCCAGAAACCGCTCGCTGAACAGCGCCGCCAGCCATTGGAAGTAGAGAAACTGCAACCGCGGCGACCGGCCCGTGTTGAGCCGCTCGACGTGGCCATTGATGCACAGGTCGCCTGCCGCCGGCGTGTCCGGCGGCAGGCGCCGACCGACTTGGGCGGCTAGCGCGTCGTGAAAACGTCTGTGGCCGGCGTCGCTATAACCCGCACGTCTTTGAGCCGGCAGCGCAGGTTATGGAATCCGTCCGCCGAGTTGATCGGCACGCGAAAGAAACAGAGCAGCGGCAGCCGGTTTTGCAGCAGCGGGATTTGTGCGGTGTAGGCGGGCATGTTGCTTGTTCCCCCCTTTCTTACCCGCTTTCAGGGGAGTTACCCTTTTTGCGCCATTTTGCGCCGGGTCCGCGGCCCAGATGCTCGATGCGCCTGCTCCATGGTAGGTCATTGAGGTGCTCGGACGCCGGGCTTCGGATACAGTGCGCTCCGACACTGATATCAAGCCCGCGTGATCAGTTGTCGTAAACGTGTGGGCTAGCCTTGTGCCACTCAAGCCGGCGGCCGCGCGATCGTTCTGTCGCTGAACCAATGTTCCGTCCGCAGGCAGATCCGTACCAGCCACAGCATCACCGGCACCTCGATCAGCACGCCGACGACCGTCGCGAGCGCGGCGCCGGACGACAGCCCGAAGAGCATCGTGGCCGTGGCGATGGCCACCTCAAAGTGGTTCGATGCGCCAATCATGGCCGCCGGAGCTGCGTCAGTGTAGGGCAGCTTGAGCCACCTCGCCAGTCCATAGCCGAACCAGAAAATCAGCATCGTCTGAATGAACAGAGGGATCGCGATCCACAGGATGGTCAACGGCTGCGTCAGGATGATCTCGCCCTTGAAGCTGAACAGTAGAACCAGGGTCACCAGCAGCGCCGCAATCGCCACCGGACTCAGCATATGCAGAAACTTCTCTCTGAACCAAGCCTCGCCCTTGGCGCCGATGATCCATTTGCGCGAGAAGTATCCCGCCACCAGCGGCAGGGCCACATAGATGGCGATGGAAAGGACCAGCGCCTGCCACGGCACGGGCAACTTGCCGACCCCCAGCAGAAAACCGCCCAGCAGCCCATACAGCACCAGCATGGTCAGCGAGTTGATCGCCACCATCACGAGCGTCAGCCCGTCATTTCCGCGCGCCAGATAGCCCCAGACCAGCACCATGGCCGTACAGGGGGCGATCCCTAGGAGAATGCACCCGGCGAAGTAGCTTCGCCACAGGGGGATTTGCAGCATCTTGACGCCCTCGTGCAGGACCACGGTTCCCGCGCCGTGCGTGGCGCCCACGGCCAGATCGAGTCCGAAGGGCATTTTGACCAGATCCGTCGCCTCCGCGCCGATCAGCCCCCGAAAGAGCACCCCGAGAAAGAACAGGGAAATGGCGTACATCGTGAACGGCTTGACGCACCAGTTCACAAACAGTGTCAGCCATACCGGCTTGCCGCTCTTGCCCGCCTGGATGACGGAGGCGAAATCAATCTTCACCATGATGGGGTACATCATGAAGAAGAGACAGATCGCGATGGGGATGGACACCACCGGCGCTTCGTTCACGTAGATGGACAAACCGTCCAGGTATTTTGCCAACCCGGGGGCAACCTTTCCCAACACAATGCCGCCCACGATGCAGAGCGCTACCCACACAGTCAGATAGCGCTCGAAGATGCTGGTCATCTTACGCTGGTCCACGGTCGTCACTTCCTTGCTCATCTTCTGCTGGACTCCTTTTCTGAATTCAACCGCAGCACTTATTGTTGCCCTTCGCTTTCCCGCCCGGACAACATTCCGAAGCCGGTGTTACACCCGCGTCGAAAATCGCCGCCGAGAACTGCTTCATGGCTGCCATAGCACCCTTTTCAACCCTGTGTCCGACGGCTATCGCCTCGCGAATTTCGTTTTCGCCGATGCCCGGTTCCTTCGCTTTCGCCACGTGATAGGTCCGGCAAGGCTGGCAATGCGCGGCCACCGACGCACCCACCGCAATCAGTTCTTTCGTCTTTTCGTCCATGGTCGTGTTCCTTTCTACTCGTTTCGTTGCCTTTGCCGCCGACACAAGGTCTCCGGGGCAGACACCAGGACGGACTTTAGCTTCCGGGCATCCCGTGCCGTCGTGGCATCGTTCTTCAGGGTCTCGTTCAGCCACCTCAGCACGGGACGAACAAAGGCGCCGTCCGCTCTCTCCGGCAGGCGGTAGTACATCCAGCGCCCGTCCTTCCGCCAGTCCACCAATCCGGCTGCCACGAGGATCGAGAGGTGTTTTGACACCGTCGAAGGCGCCAGTTCAAGCACCTCCACGATTTGGCAGACACAAAGTTCGCCCGCCTGCAGCAGCCTCAGGATGCGCAGCCGTTGCAAGTCCGCGACCGCCTTGGTCACGCGCAACGCATTTCGGATGGCCTCGTTGTTCATGCGTTCCTCCTCATGCTCCCCCCGCTCCGGGGATCACAGGAACGATGCCCAGCAGGTCAACGACATAGCCCGACAGCACCGCCACCACGAACACCGTCAATACGAACGCGACCACCAACCGCCGCTTGAAAATGGAACTCAGGATGATGACTTCCGGAATGCTCGCACCGGCGCCGGCCACCACCAGCGCCAAGATCGTCCCAACCCCCATGCCCTTGCCGATCAGTGCCGCGCCAATGGGAATCACCGTTTCCGCCCGGATGTACATCGGTACGCCCAGCGCGGCGGCAATCGGAATGGACCACGGATTCCCTGGTCCGGCCACGCGCTCGACCAGGTCACGCGGGAAGAAGCCATAGATGAAAGCGCCGATACCCGCACCCAGCATCAAATACCAGAAGACGCCTTTGAACGTGCCGGCCGCCGAGACCATGGCCCGCCTAACCCTCGCCTTGATGGACGTGTCTTCGCTTCCTGCCTTGTCGGCGGACGAGGAACAGCAGGAGATTGTCGGCGCGTCCGGCTCCGCGTCGTCCCCGGCGCACGCGCAGTTTCCTCCCACAGACGCCGCATAGGCGGCCACCGGATCGGATGGCGTGGGTGTCGCCGCGCAGCACCCGCTGTGCTGGAAGCTCGCCAGGCTTTTCACGTCCTTTTCGAGTCCCAGCCTGGACAGAATCGCCGCGACAAGCATAGCCCCCAGAAATGTTACAGCCGTATAGATCGCGGTCACTTTCCATCCCAGGAGCATCAGGAACAATCCGATGATGACCGGGTTCAGCACCGGCGAGGAGAACAGGAATGCCATCACCGGCCCGAACGGCACGCCGCCGCGCAGCAGGCCTGTCAGTACCGGCACGGTCGAACAGGAGCAGAAGGGCGTGATGGCGCCCAGTCCCGCGCCCAGGAAATACTGCACCCCGGTCAACCGTCCGGCGAGAAACCCCCTGATGCGGGACGGCGGCAGATATTCCAGCAGCAGCCCCACGATGAATGCCACGGCAATGAAGATGAGCACCAGTTCCCCGGCGATGATCAGAAAGAACTTTCCCGCCGTCATGAAGCTGTTGAGCTCGACCATAGTGCCTGTTGGATATTGCGCTGTTTCGTTATATGGCGAAATATAAGAACGCAGAACCCTGCTGTCAATACCCCGGAAAAAACGTCACGCGATCGGTTGCGTGCCCAGAATTATCGCTCCCCCGACCGCCACCGCAATTCCGGCGGTCTCCCGCGGGGGATGTGACGTGACCTCGCTTTTCTGAGCCAGGGGGTGTGTTAGTCTGAGGTCGGCAGGAGACACCAGACATGAAGGGCAAACGGCATACGACGGAAGAGCGGGTGCGGATACTGCGGGAGGCGGACGGGGGGAAAGGGATTCAGGGGTCTGCCAGAAGCACAACACCCCCCGGGGTGCCTTCCGCACGGAGCGCGGGGCCATCGTCAAACTCTGGAACCTGACCGAGCGCCTCCAACGGTCCCGCAGGTTGAAGTTCCTCCCGCGGCTAGACAGGTGGCTAAGACGGCGAGGTCACGGACTGAAGAGCGAGGGACGGGACGGTGACGGCGAGACGGCGCAGGCATGGCGACGAGTTCAAGGCGAGGTGGCGTCGGAGGCGGGGCGCGGGGTTCAGACGCCGAGCGCGCTGCGTGCGACGCCCCCGGTGCATCTATGGGGACTCGCTTGTCTCCCCGTCGAATTGCGCCCGATCCACTAGTTCGGTGCGAACGCCCAATGGGCGCCGTGCCCGCGCCGTCGCCCGCAGAATTCCTCGCTCAGGCAGCAAGGAGGAGCATTTCTTGCTTTGCAGATCGGTGTGTAATCTCAATGAGAAAACGGAGTCTTCCCACGGAGGCAGGCAAACGTGCAAACTTCCTCATTCACGCCCTCTTCCTCCGGCCGTCGCAGTCCCCGCGACATCAACGGACGTCGAGTCCGCTTCGGCCACGGCCATCTGGGCGCGCAAGAGATCGTGGAGCGTCACCAGTCCGAGCAAACGGCCGTCGTGGGGTCCGACCAGCAGAATGACGCCGGCGGCCGACTCGATCAGCAGTCGCTGAGCCTGACGAATGGCGGTGTCCGGCGCGCAAGTGCCGGCGGGTTTCGGACACGGAGGCCGTCCCGCCGCCAGTGCCGCCTCCGCTTCCTCCCGAACCAGTACGCCGATCGGGCGGCCCGCCTGGATCACAGGAAAGCGTCTATAGGGGAACGCGCGCAGCGCTCGTTGCACCTCAAGGGACTCCAATTTCTCTATCGCCACAGGGTGATAATTGGCGATGGCGGAGACCGGCCATTGCTGCCAGGTCGTCAGGTCGCGGGGGGGACGCACCCGCTCGATATCATGGCCGTCCTGTTCGAGAATGGCGTCGTAGAAATTCCGCTTCGCTAACCAGCGGCCGACGGCTTGGCTGACCAAAGCGGCGCCCATCAGGGGCGGCACCAAGCTGAAATTATGCGTCATTTCAAAGACAATCAGGATGCCGGTGAAAGGTGCGCGAACCACCGCGCCCAGACAGGCGCTCATGCCCACCACCCCCAGAAGAACCTGATCCGCCGGTCCCAAGCGAACGGCGGGGCCGGCGAGACCGCCGATCAACAGCCCGCACATGCCGCCCAGGAACAGCGTGGGAGAAAAAATCCCGCCGCAGCCGCCAAAACCATAGCAGAGGATCGTGGCCGCCAGCTTGGCGACCAACAGTACCCCGGCTACACGCCAGCTCAACTGGTTGGCCAGGCCTGCGGAAAGATCATCGTAGCCGAGACTGAAGACACCCAACCGGCCGGTGAGGATGAACACCGCCGCCCCCAGACCCCACGCCAAGAGCGCTCCCGCCGCGGGCTGCAACCAGGCCGGAACACGGCTCAGCGATCCCTGCCGACACTGGCGGCGCAATTGAAGCGTCAGTCGCTGAAAAAGGATGCCCACCAGCGCTGCCAGCGCGGCGACCACCGGCACCAACCCATACACCCACCACCCCGAGGCCTCCGCGGGCGCCAGTGCGAAGGCCGGCTCCTTCCCAATGATGGCGTGTACCACAAAGGCGCCTAGCACCGAGGCGAGCAGCACGCCGCCCAGCAAGCGGCTGTTCAGGTCCTGCACAATCTCCTCAAGGACAAACGTGACCGCCGCCAAGGGGGTGTTGAACGCCGCTGCCAGCCCCGCTGCTGCGCCAGACGCCATGCCGAGTCTTCGACTTTGTTTGGGTTCCCCCAATCGGCCGGCCAGGGTAGAGCCGACCGCGCCGGCCAATTGCACGCTGGGCCCCTCCCGACCCAGGCTGGAGCCGCCGCCGACACTGAGGATGCCCGCGACGAATTTCACCCACGCTACGCGCCAGGGGATGTAGCCGAAATCTTTCCAGAATGCGGCCTTCAACTGCGGAATACCGCTGCCCGCCGCGTCCCGGCAGAACCGGTTCAACAGCCAGCCGACGACCAAAGCGCTGGACAGCACTACGGCCAGACTGCCGGCTAGAAATACGGGCAGCGGTTGACGGCTTAAGGGAACGAAAGTCCCGTGATATAAACGCGAGATTCCCAGGTGGAACGCCACCGCCGCCCCGCCGGCGCCCACGCCATAGACCGCAATCCGTAGAACATTCCGCGCCTGGCGGGGAAGTCTCTCAACAAGCTCGCCGAGTGACATGAGCGCAACATAGCAGGCTGGCGCGGCCTGACGAAAACCAAAGTGTGGGCTTCTTCGGTCCTCTCATCGCGCCGTGTAGATCAGGTAGAGCCCGCCCAGCAGGACCAGCACGCCGCAGACTTTCTTGAGGATCACGGCACCCTTGGACTTCTCGTTCCAGTTCAGGTAGTGCTGTACGACTTCCGTGAACGTGCCCGCCAGCACGATCACCCCGCAGTGGCCCACGCCATAGAGCAGCAGCAGCAGGATTCCGTAGGGCAGATTCGTCGCTGCCAACCTGAACGTGACCGCCAGCATGGGCGCCATGTAGGCGAACGTGCAAGGACCAAGGGCCACTCCGAACACCAGCCCCAGGA
>CAYLTB010000135.1:0-7842 GCA_964386675.1 uncultured Verrucomicrobiota bacterium | reverse complement strand
AGGTCGTGCGGACTTTACGATCGAACTCGATGCGCTGCAGCGCCCAGCCGCCATTCGCGGCCGTAATATCGTCGCAGTACAGGGCGCAAGACGCCTTCAGTTCGCCGGCGACCGAGGCCGCAAGGTCCAGGCCAAGGGTGGTGGCGGGAAACAGCGCGAGGTCCGGGATCTGCGAGGCCATCCAGGCGCTTGTCATGCGCCGGTAGGGCAGGGTGACATAGCCCTGCAGTCGGGCGTCCTCACAGACATGCACCTCGTCGGCGCCATAGCCGAACAGCGCACCGGCCGCCGTCGAGACGCCGTTGCCGGCCGCGAACGCCACGACGCGGCCGTCCGCGCCGGCCAGCGCGCGGGCCCTGCCCAGACACTGGAGGCTAATGTCGTGAATCGCCCCGTCCTCAATTTCCGCGAATACCGCGATTTTTGACATGATCAGTTCCCTTTCAGCACTTCGTTCATCAGGGCCTGCAAGGCGGCCGGATTTTCAGCGTCCACGGTCTTCGTCTCCACGACCCGCGGGGGCACCGGGGCGCGTCCTACCGTGCGGGTGGTTACCAGCGCCAACGGATCGGCCACGCCTACGTCCCTCGCGGCGACGGTGGGAATCGCGGCCTTCTTCATTTTCAGCTTCAGCATCGCCTTTGCGCTGCGCGGGGCGCGCGGGTCGTCCTCCAACAGCGCCACGCCGATTGAGAGCACCGAGGGCAGCGGGGTTTCGACCGACTCGAATCCCATCTCGATGGCGCGCTTGGCCACCGCCTTGCCTTCGGCGACGGACTCGATCGCGTCCACCCAGGCGACGTGGTTCCACCCGAGCTCCACGGCCAGTTGCGCACCGAGCAACGCGTTCTCGCCGTCGACCACGGACGTGCCGACCAGCACGAGGTCGGCGGCTCCAACCTTGCGGACCGCGCCCGCCAGCAGGGCGGCCAGCGCACGGTCATCCAGCGCGGTCGGGTCGGCATCCACCTGCAGCGTGGCATCGGCCCCGCGGTACAGGCACTCGCGCAAGACCTCGACGCCGCCGCGCGGCGCACCGACCGTGACGGCCGTTACGGTTCCGCCCTGCGCGTCCTTGAGCCGCAGCGCAGCTTCCAGCGCATTCAGATCTTCGGGTTCGAAACGCGTCTGCAGCGCGCCGGGGCGGAGGGCGCCGCTGTCCTCCAGAATGTTGCCGACGAGGTCGCGGGTGTCCCAGACCTCGCGGACGATGACAATGCTGTTACAGGCCATGGCTGTTCCTTTCTTGCGAGAATGTACCGGTCGTGGAAGGCCCGAGGCGGGAATGCCGGAGGCCGGGCCGCATCGGTCGGGCCCGGAAGAGGGTCCCACGCGCTTCGTCAGATCTCATGCTTCAGACACCCTGCATCCTGTTCATCCGAACCGATATTTCACGCCCTTGCCGCCGTCCGGATATAGCCAGCGGATGCCGTCGAACGGGCAGGCTTTCCGGCAGGTGCCGCACTCCAGGCAGTTCTCGTGGGAAACGGATACCCGGTTCGGATCGTTTGGGTCCGCCTTGTACACCTCCGCGGGGCAGACGACGAGGCAGACCTTGTCCTTGCAGTTCGCGCACACCGTCTGGTCCACCACGATGTGCGGGTGCGCGGCGTCAGGCTCGTACTTCGTGCGGTAGAGCTTGTCGGCAACGGTCATCTTCTCGATCTTTTGATCGCTCATCGGTATTTCCTCGGTCTCGCGCGACCCTTCACGCCAGGTGCCGCGCGCGGATCATGTCGCGGATGAACCGGAATTTCGGCAGTCCGCGCAGGAAATTGTGGATGGCCTGTCGTTGCTGGACGCGTTTGGGTGTATCGGTCAGCGTAAAGAACTCGATCAGCATCCGATTGACTTTCTGGGGGTACAGCGACAGCAGGTTCGGACAGGCCTCCAGCACTTCGGGCACCTTGCGGTAGCGCCGGAGATCGGCATAGGCGACACCGCCGCGCACCCGCCGCTCGTAACCGGCAAGGCCGACCTGCGAGTAATCGCCGCTCTGTCGGGCCTCGACGGCGGTCTCGCCGGCGGCGCGGCCCGTCTCCATCGCATGGTTGGTACCCTCCTTGTACAGCGACATATTCACAAAGCCGGCGGCGTCGCCCGCGATCATCATGCCGTCGCCGGTGATCTGTCCGATGGCGTTGAATCCGCCCTCGGGAATCATATGGGCCGAATATTCCTGCAACTCGCCGCCTTCGATGTATCGGCGGACGACCGGGTGCTCCTTGAAGCGGTCCATCACCTGGCTGGGGCCGATGCCGGCGCGGCGCAGCGACTCGATCCGGGCGGCAAAGCCCAGGTGGATGCTCTCCCGCGCCGTGTACAGGAAGCCGCCGCCGATGATTCCCTCGAACGGCACGCCAAAGAAGTCGAGTGCGGCACCCTCGTTGCCGGCGAGATTGAAGCGATCTTCAATGCGTCCACGCGGCAAGCCGATGATTTCCTTGACGCCGACCGCGTATTCCTGCGCCACGCGGCCCGGCGCCAAGCCCAGATCCCGGCGCGCCTGTTCGGTGACCAGCGCGTTGGCGCCGTCCGCCAGCACTACGACATGGGCGTAGAACGCCTCGTCGCCCCGCACCCGCACGCCGACCACCTTCTTGCGGCCGTCCTTCTCGTCGTAGATCAGCGACTCGGCTACCGTGCCCTCCAGCAGCGTGGCTCCCGCCGATTCCACCTGCTTGGCGAACCAGCGATCGAACTGAGAACGGTGTACGATGAATGTGTGGTTGAACGGAGGACGGGCCCATTCGTCCGCGCCGAACGCCAGCCGGACCTGTTCGCCCGCGCCCAGGAAGATCAGCTCGCGCCGTGCGACCGACCGCTCGATAGGCGCCTGCTCGAAGAAATTGGGGATCATCCGGTTAAGCACGGTGCCGTACACAAGACCGCCGACATTCTTGGCGCCGGCATACTCGCCGCGCTCGATGACGATGGTTTCGAGCCCGGCCGACGCCATCGTGTGCGCGGCAGAGAGGCCTGCGGGTCCCCCGCCCACGACGATCGCGTCAACCGTGACTCTGTCCTCATCCGCCATTCCGAATAACTCCTGTTGCTGTCCCGCCGGTGAAGCGAGCGGCGCATTAGTGACCGCTGGCGGCGAAAAAGTCAAGCCGGTCGCACAGAGCCGCAGGCGCGGGGAGGACGCCGGGGAGCGTTCCCGGCCCCGCCGCCGGCGCGTTCGCACAAATTTCGCCGCCGAGAATCCACTGCGGAAACGCCGGGCCGGACGGGACGGCGCCGGCGCCGTCCAAGGCTGGGAAGAATGCGCGGACCCAATTTCCAAGGCTTGGAAGAAGGGCGCTAGGCCGAAGCCCGCGTCGCTCCCTTGCGGGCCAGGGCCGCGCCGACAAGGCCCTGGAAAAGCGGGTGGGGGGCCATCGGCTGCGATTTGAACTCGGGATGTGCCTGCGTGGCGATAAAGAAGGGGTGGCCGGGCACCTCGACCATCTCGACCAGATGCCCATCGGGCGACGTGCCGCTGATGCGCAACCCGGCGGCTTCCAGGCGATCGCGGTAGCCGTTGTTTACTTCGTACCGGTGGCGGTGCCGCTCGCTGATGTGGCGCGCGCCGTAGAGTTTCGCGGCCAGCGAGCCTTCCGCCAACATGCACGGGAAAGCGCCGAGGCGCATCGTTCCACCCAAGTCCCGGACTTTTGCCTGTTCCTCCATCAGGCAGACAACGGGGTGGGGGGTGTCCTTCTCGATCTCCGTCGAGTGGGCGCCCTCCAGTCCACAGACATGGCGTGCATACTCGATCACGGCGCACTGGAGGCCGAGGCAGATTCCGAGGAAAGGCAGGCCGTTTTCGCGCGCCCATTGAATGGCATCCACTTTGCCCTCGATACCGCGCTGGCCGAAACCGCCAGGGACCAGCAGACCATCCACCGCCGACAGCGCCCGCTCCGCGCCGTCTCGCTCGATGTCCTCAGCGGCGATACGGACGATCTCGACGCCGGCCTGGTGGGGGACGCCGCCATGGGTCAGCGCCTCGTAGAGCGACTTGTAGGCATCCTGTAGTTCCGAGTACTTACCGACCACGCCGATTCGCGCCGAGCGCCGCGGCCGAGAGATCGTCTCGACCATGGCCCGCCAGCCGTCGAGTCGGGCCGGTGGACGCGCCAGCCGGAAATGCACAAGGATCAACTCGTCCAGCCCCTGCTCGTGCAGCATCAGCGGGATTTCATAGATGCTATGGGCGACGTCGCGCTCTTCAAGGACGGCGGGGAAGGGGACGTTACAGAACAGCGAAAGCTTGCGACGCGCCTCCTCCGGGAGGGCCACTTCCGTGCGGCAGATCAGCGCGTCGGGCACGATTCCAATCTCGCGCAACTTGGCGACGCTCTGCTGCGAAGGCTTTGTCTTGATCTCTCCCGCGGCGCGGATAAACGGCACGTAGGTGAGGTGGAGATACATGGCGCGGTCGCGGCCCTCCTCCAGCCCGATCTGCCGGATCGCTTCGAGAAACGTGAGGCCCTCGATGTCCCCGACGGTGCCGCCGATCTCGACCAGCACGATATCCACCGCCGGGTCCGCGAGTGCGCGAATGGCACTTTTGATCTCGTCGGTGATGTGCGGAATCATCTGGATTGTG
Organism: uncultured Verrucomicrobiota bacterium; assembly: GCA_964386675.1. Lineage (GTDB taxonomy): Bacteria > Verrucomicrobiota > Kiritimatiellia > PWTM01 > PWTM01 > CALGXT01. The sequence goes on along the minus strand of CAYLTB010000135.1, from coordinate 3,248 downwards.
CGGCCGAGGTATTCGCCGCGCCGTTCCTTGGAGAGCACCTCCCAGTAGACCTGGCCGGCGGTACGGTTGCTCTTTTTGGAGGTCGGCAGCCCGGTGTAGCGCTCGTAGTGGCCGAGGTCGAGGTCGGTCTCTCCGCCGTCGTCCGTCACGAACACCTCGCCGTGCTGGTATGGGCTCATGGTGCCAGGGTCCACATTGAGATACGGGTCCAGTTTCAGCATCCGGATCTGGAGGCCCCGGCTGATCAGCAGACGGCCGATCGAAGCAGCAGTGACGCCCTTCCCCAACGATGAAACCACGCCGCCTGTGATGAAGATGAATCGGCTCATGCCCTCGGAATCTCCCGCGTATCGCATCGCGCCGCCCGTGCCGTCCGACGATCGGTCGAACGATACGCTTCCGGCGGAGCAAGGCAAACCAAAAGGAAGGGCGCCCGCGGCCGGACGAAAAAACATGCTTGTCCAAACCGGTGGAAAGGGATAAAAGTGCCAGTCTCGCGTTGGCCACCCGGATGGTGTCCGCGGACGCCGTCAGGTCTCTTTTACGGATTCACTGCAAGAGAAAGAGCGCACATCATGGACAAGAAACGGATCGCGATCATTGACGGCAATGAAGCCGCCGCTTTTGTGGCGCACAAGACCAACGAGGTCTGCGCCATTTACCCCATTACCCCGTCTTCGAATATGGGCGAGTGGGCCGACGAGTGGTCCGCCGCCGGCCGCCGGAACATCTGGGGCACGGTCCCGGAAGTCATCGAGATGCAGAGCGAAGGCGGCGCCGCCGGCGCCGTCCACGGTGCGTTGCAGACCGGTGCGCTCTCCACCACCTTCACGGCTTCGCAGGGCCTGCTGTTGATGATCCCGAACATGTACAAGATCGCCGGAGAACTGACCTCGACGGTCTTTCATGTCTCGGCGCGCTCGCTCGCCTGCCAGGGTCTTTCCATTTTTGGCGATCACTCGGATGTGATGGCAGTGCGTCAGACCGGATTCGCGTTGCTGGCCTCCGCCACCGTGCAGGAGGTCATGGATATGGCGCTCGTCGCCCAAGCGGCCACCCTCGAGGCGCGCGTCCCGTTCGTGCACTTCTTCGACGGCTTCCGCACTTCGCACGAGGTGGCCAAGGTGGAGGTGCTCGATGACGACCAGATCCGGGCGATGATCTCCGATGACCGGGTGATCGAGCACCGTCGGCGGGCGATGTCGCCGGACCGTCCCGTGCTGCGCGGCACGGCGCAAAATCCCGACGTCTATTTTCAGGGCCGCGAAACGGTCAACCCGTTCTACGCGAAGACGCCGGCCATCGTACAGAAGACGATGGAGCGCCTGGCCGAGGTGACCGGGCGCCGCTACCGTCCGTTTGACTATTTCGGAGCGCCGGACGCCGAACGCGTCATCGTGATCATGGGCTCCGGCGCCGAAACCGTCCTCGAGACCGTCGAGTTCCTGCGGCGGCAGTCGAACGAAAAGGTCGGCCTGCTCGTGGTCCGGCTGTTCCGCCCCTTCAGCGGCGAGCACTTTCTGGCGCCGCTGCCGAAGACGGTCACGTCCCTGGCCGTACTCGATCGCACGAAGGAACCGGGCAGTGCAGGCGAGCCGCTCTATCAGGACGTCGTTACGGTCATCAATGAGGCGTACACTGCGGGGCGGCTGCCTTTGGCCGCACTGCCGAGGATCATCGGCGGCCGCTACGGGCTGTCCTCCAAGGAGTTCACGCCGGCGATGGTCAAGGCGGTTTTCGACGAATTGAAGAAACCGGAGCCTAAAAACCATTTCACGGTAGGCATTCACGACGATGTCACCCATACCAGCCTGACGTTCGACCCCAATTTCATCATCGAGTCAGACCGCGTCGTTCGTGCGATGTTCTTCGGCCTGGGTGCCGACGGGACGGTCGGGGCCAATAAGAACTCGATCAAGATCATTGGCGAAGAGACGGACCTGTATGCCCAGGGCTATTTTGTGTATGACTCGAAAAAGGCCGGTTCGCGAACGGTCTCGCATCTCCGTTTCGGACCCGAACCGATGCACTCGCCCTACCTGATCCAGTCGGCGAACTTCATCGGTTGCCACCAGTTCATTTTCTTGGAGCAGGTGGATGTGCTGAAGCATGCCAAGTCGGGCGGCACCTTCCTGCTGAACTCCAGCCCATACAGCCCCGAGGAGGTCTGGGACAAGCTGCCGCGCAAGGTGCAGGAACAGATCATCGCGAAGCGTCTGAAGTTCTATGCCATTGACGGCTCGCGGGTGGCGTTGGACGCGGGCATGGGCAGCCGGGTCAATACGATCATGCAGACCTGTTTCTTCGCGATCTCCGGGGTGCTGCCGAAGGATGAGGCGATCGAGAAGATCAAATACACAATCAAGAAGACGTACGGCCGGAAGGGCGAGGAGATCGTCCGCAAGAACTTCAAGGCCGTGGATATGACGCTCGAGCACTTGCGGGAAATCCCGGTGCCCGCCGCGGCGACCAGCCGTCGCGAGCTGCCGCCGGTGGTGTCCCCCAAGGCGCCACCGTTCGTGCAGGACGTCACTGCCCAGATCATGGCCGGCCTGGGCGACGAACTGCCCGTGAGCAAGCTGCCGTGCGACGGCACCTACCCGACGGGAACCAGTCGATGGGAGAAACGCAACATTTCCCTCTTTGTGCCGGTCTGGGACGCGGCCGAGTGCATCCAGTGCGGCAACTGCGCACTGGTGTGCCCGCATTCCTGCGTCCGGGCGAAGGTGTATGACGCGGCGGCGCTGGCCGGCGCGCCCGCAGACTTCAAATCGGCGGATTGGAAGGACAAGGCGAATCCGGGCCGGAAGTACACCGTGCAGGTTTCGGTGGAGGACTGCACGGGGTGCGGACTGTGCGTCGAGGTCTGTCCCAAAAAGAGTAAGACGCAGGTCGGCCACAAGGCCATCAATATGGCCGAGAAGGAACCGATCTGGGAAGTCGAGAAGGCCAACTGGGAATTCTTCCTCTCGCTGCCGGAAGCCGATCGGACGGCGCTGGACTTTTCCTCGATCAAGGACGTCCAGTTTGCCCAGCCGCTTTTTGAGTTCTCAGGCGCTTGCACGGGGTGCGGAGAGACGCCGTACGTGAAGATTCTCAGTCAGCTTTTCGGCGATCGGGCGATCATCTCCAACGCCACGGGCTGCTCCTCGATTTATGGCGGCAATCTGCCGACCACGCCCTGGACCACCAATCAGGACGGACGGGGTCCGACCTGGTCGAACTCGCTGTTCGAGGACAACGCCGAG
>CAYLTB010000134.1:0-7849 GCA_964386675.1 uncultured Verrucomicrobiota bacterium | reverse complement strand
TGCTGCCGCAATTGATGCCTCGCTTGAAGGAGGCGCCGCCCGCCGAACGCCCGGAACTCGGGCGCCTGCTGAACGCCTTCAAGAACGCCGTTCAGGAGGCGCTCGACCAGCGCAAGGCGACCCTGGAAACCGCCGCGGCGGCCGCCGGCCCCCAGGAACCATTCGATGCCACGCTCCCGGGCGAGTGGCGCGGACTGGGCGCAGCGCATCCGATCAGCCGTATCATCGAGCGCGCCACGGAGATCTTCAGATCCCTGGGCTTCACCGTGGCCGACGGACCGGACATCGAGACGGTGTTCAACAACTTTGATGCCCTCAACACGCCGGAAGATCACCCCTCGCGCGATCCCAGCGACACGTTCTACCTCGACAATGGCGATCTGCTGCGCTGCCAGACGTCGCCCATCCAGATCCGTTACATGCAGGCGCATCCGCCGCCCGTGCGGATTATCGCGCCCGGCCGCTGCTATCGGCGCGACACGCCGGACGCCACGCACAGCGCGAACTTCCATCAGATCGAAGGCCTCTACGTGGATCGAGACGTATCGCTGGCCGATCTGAAGGGCGATCTGACCTATTTCGCGCGGCGGCTGTTCGGGCCGGGCGTTCGAATTCGCTTCCGCCCGCACTTCTTCCCGTTCACGGAACCGAGCGTCGAGGTGGATGCCTCGTGCCACGTCTGCGGCGGGAAGGGCTGCCGGGTCTGCAAGCAGAGCGGCTGGATCGAGATCGCCGGTGCGGGGATGGTGCATCCCAATGTCTTTCGCGCGGTCGGCTATGAACGGCACGGGGTCGTGGGCTACGCGTTCGGCATGGGGATCGAGCGCATCGCGATGATCCTGTTCGGCGTGCCGGACATCCGGCTGCTCTACGAAAACGACCTGCGCTACCTGATCCAGTTCGGCCCGGGAACCTGAATCATGGAGGATCGGCATTGAGCGAGACCGATTCGACGCCGGCGATGCCGGCGCCGCTGTTCTGGTGGGAGCGTCCGCGCGTGGGCGACGCGCTCTCTGCACTGGCCGGCGTGGCCTTCTTGCTGGTTTGTATGCTGTTGCCGCTGGTCGGAAAGGCCGGCTCGGTTACGCCTTATGCCGCGCAGAACCGCCGCACGTTCGAAACGACCCTGGCGGCCACGTTTGCGCTGTCGCTGGCGGCCACCGCTTCAAAATGGGCGCGGCGACGACGCGACGGCAGCCCGGCGCCGCGGGCGACGACGGCGTTGGCGGCCTTGTGTGTGCTGCTGTGGATCGCGCTGCGCGGCGGCTGGTTGGCGATCTGATCGGGCCGCTCCCGCCATCACGCCGAGAGGAATTTCAGCGCCAGGTCGCCGGCCACGCGCGCGCATTCGCTGATGGCGATCGGGTGGTAGTCCACCACCCCCGCGTAGAGCGTATCGTGCAGCGGCTCGGTCCACTCGCGCGGCCAGCCGGCGGCGCCGTGCAGGATGCCGACGATCGAGCCGACCGTCGCGCCGTTGCAATCCGTGTCCCATCCGCCCATGACCGCCAGCGCAATCGAGCGTACCGGGTCGCCGCCGCCCAGCAACAGCGCCGTCACGCAGAGCGCGGCGTTGTTGTTCGTATGCGCTGGGCTGAGGTGGCCCCATCGGTGATAGAGCCACTCAATGGCTTCTTCGAAACGGTCCGCCCGGAAATCCAGCGAGCGGCACAGCGCGACCGTTTCCCGGATGTCCGCGCGAAGCCGCGAATGGGCCGGGATTTGCGCCAAACCGGCCTCTACCAGATCCAGCGGATTTTCCAGGCAGAACGCTGCGGCCATCATGGCGGCGAAAAACATGGAGCCGTAGATTCCGTTCTTCACATGGGAAATGCTGGCGTCCCGCCACGCGAACTCCGCGGCGAGTGACGGCCGGCCGGGCGCGGCGTAGGCGTAGCTGTCGCACCGAATCTGCGCGCCGATCCATTCGCGGTAGGGATTCAAGTGGTGGGTGACGCGGTTCCAGTCGGTGGCCGCCTGCGACGTGGCGGCCTCCGCGGGCGTGTTGGTCCGGCGTACGGTTTCGTCCCACATCACCAGGCTGCGGTAGGCCTGCGCCTCCGCGGTGCACACCTGGCGGTAGGTCAGCTTCTCGAACCAGGAGCGCGCTACATGGATCGGCAGAAAATCGCGGCCATAGGTCCGCAGCACATATTGTCCGAGCACCGTGTAGCGGATGTCATCATCCGTTTCCATGAATCGGAGGCGTTCGCGCGTCGAGTTCGGGCAGACGATCCGCCCCGTGTGGGCTTCCGCGGGGCTGTGTTCGGGAATGTAACCCCGAATGGGCCACTCGTCGGGTGAAATGGCCATGAGGTAGCTCTTGACGCGTTGCCAACTCGCCATTCCACCGCGCGAGTCCATGAACGCTTCGACCGGCTTGCCGAGCGCGCAGCCGATACAGCGCCCCAGCCAGGCGCCCAGCAGGCGGTCGCGCAATTCCGTTTCGTCGCCGCGCCACTTCAGGACCTTGTCCTTGCCGGTCCGCGCGGCCCGGATGGCCGGCAGATCGCTGGGCTCGATAAAAGGAAAGTCCATGCGGCGCGGGACATGGTCGAACGCAGACCAGATGGTGAACTCATTGCAACCCGCCAAGTGGCGGTGCCGGGCCTCCGTGGCCGCCGACTCCGCGGCCTCCGGTACGGCGCCTTCTTCCTGCAATTGCCGGGCCTCCAACTCGATCAGCCGCTCCATCGCATCCCATCCGGGCACAAGTCTTCCTCCCGTTGCGCTGAGTTCGGCATCTGTAATCTTGCCGTTGCCCTCAACGGATGGTAAATATGCGTCTTTGACGCAAACATTACCAGACGGAAAGGACGGCAGCGAAATGGCGACTTCCTCGTCGAAGGGCAGTTCGGACGCGGCGGCAAGCTCGGTGCGTAAAACGGCATACCGGCGCGTACTGGTGATCGAACTCGAGGAGGCGGCCGACGCGATGCGGGAAACCCTCTGCCGCGCCCTCGCGGAGAAAATTCCCGATGCCGATGCAAAAAAGGTCGAGGCGGCACTGTTGCGCTTCGGACTGTGCGCGTCTCCAGAGCAGGCCGCCCGGTCCCTCCTCTTGGGCCTTGGGGTACGCGCCTCCACGCACAACGATATCGTGGCCTCCGTCAACGATGCGATCCTGTCGTTTTGCGTGGGCGAAGACTGTCGGATGAAGGCGGCGGTCAAGGCGGCGGTGGACGCCAACACGGAATTGGGCGGGGCGCTGGCTTTTCTGACCTCGCTGCCGCCGGACGCGGCCCGCAGAGTGCTGGAACGCTGGGGACTGGCGGATCACGCCACATTGGTTGCAGTTCCCGTCGCGGACGGCGGATTCCCAACGCCCGAACAATGGCGGCGGGCGGCCCGTGAAGCCGGTGCCGGCGTCCCGGCTACGGCGCTCGTGGCGTCGCGTCCCTCCTGCAAGACGGCGCTGATCGCGGGTCTGCGCTGCATCGTCGTGCCCGACCGCTTCACGGCCGCTCAGGATTTCGGCGGCGCCGATGCCGTACTGGAAGGCGCGCGCGTCACGAAGGGCGATTTTCTGGAGGTCTTCTGAACGAGACGCCGTCCAGCGCGCCGATCGTGCCGATGGAACGCTTGCTGGCCATCATGCGCCGGCTGCGCGGCGAGGGCGGCTGTCCGTGGGATCGGCAGCAGACCCTCCAGACCCTGAAGCCGTTCCTGATCGAGGAGGCGTACGAAGTCCTCGACGCGATAGACGAGAATGACCCGGACCACCTGCGCGAGGAGCTGGGCGATGTCCTGCTCCAGATCGTGTTCCAGTCCCAGATCTGCGCGGAGCAGGGACGTTTCACCTTCGATGACGTCGCGACGGCCATTGCCGAGAAGCTCGTGCGCCGCCATCCGCATGTCTTCGGGGATGCGCAGGTCAACGGCGCGGCCGACGTGCTGCGCAACTGGGATGCGATCAAGCGCGGCGAGCGGGGCGACGACAACGCGGCTCCCCCGTCGGCCGTGGATGGCGTCCCCCGGCACCTGCCGGCCCTGCTGAAGGCGGACCGGATCCAGAACCGGGCGGCCCGAATCGGCTTCGACTGGAATGAAACGCATGAGGTCGTGGCAAAACTCGATGAGGAAATCGCCGAACTCAAGCAGGCCCTGGCATCCGGCGAGCGCGAGCGGATGCGCGAGGAGCTCGGCGACGTGCTGTTCACGCTGGTCAACCTCAGCCGTTTCCTGGAGACGGACGCCGAGGACGCCTTGCACGCAACCACCGAAAAATTCATTCGCCGGTTCAAGGCCGTCGAGCGCAAGGCCCGCGAGCGCGGCATCCGCATGAGCGAATGCGGGCTGCCAACCCTCGACGCGCTGTGGGACGAAGCCAAGGCCGAAGAGCGCACCGCGAGCGCGTAGTCGCGGTCCTCCCATTTTTCTCGGAGAGCAGACCATGTCCACGCGAAACGTCGTCAAAGAAACGGCCGAACTGAAGGCCCACCGCCGCGAGTGGAAGGGCGTGCACCTGCGCCAACTCTTCGCTGCAGATCCCGGGCGCGCGGCCCGCTTCTCGCTGGAGGCCGGCGATTGGTGGTTGGATTATTCCAAGAACCTGGTGACCGACCGCACGATGGCCTTGTTGCGCGCTTGGGCGGCTCGCGCCGGACTTCGCGAGGCGATCGCGGCGATGTTCTCCGGCGCTCGGATCAACCGCACGGAGAACCGGCCTGTGCTGCATGTGGCGCTGCGGGCCCCGGCCGGCGCCGATATCCGCGTGGACGGCACGAATGTCGTGCCGCAGGTGCAGGCAGTGCTGGGCCGGATGAGAACTTTCGCGCAACGCGTGCGCGACGGTTCATGGACGGGCCACACGGGGCGGCGCGTCCGCCATGTCATCAACATCGGCATCGGCGGTTCCGATCTCGGTCCGGCCATGGCCACGGAGGCGTTGCGTCCGTTCGCCGACCGCGCGCTGAACCTCCGGTTTGTCTCCAACGTGGACGCGACGCATTTCGTCGAGGCCACTCGCGACCTCGATCCGGCGGAGACGCTGTTTGTGGTCGCGTCGAAGACGTTCACCACGCAAGAGACCATGACGAATGCCGCCACCGCGCGCGCATGGTTGCTGGCCGGATTGAAGGATCCCGCCGCTGTGGCCCGGCATTTCGTCGCGGTCTCGACGAACGCCCGGCGGGTCTCCGAGTTCGGCATTGATCCGGCGAACATGTTCGAGTTCTGGGATTGGGTGGGGGGGCGCTATTCGCTGTGCTCCGCGATCGGCCTGCCGCTGATGATCGCGATCGGACCGGATCACTTCGCGGCCATGCTCGGCGGGTTCCACGCGATGGACCGCCATTTCGCTGAGGCGCCGCTCGAGCGCAATTTGCCGGTGACGCTGGCGCTCCTGGGCGCCTGGTACAACAATTTCTGGGATGCGCAGTCGTACGCCGTGCTGCCCTATGACCAGTACCTGGCGCGGCTGCCCGCCTACCTTCAGCAGGCCGACATGGAGAGCAACGGCAAAGGCGTGGACGCGGATGGTAGCCGCGTCCGCTGGCAGACCGGACCGATCCTGTGGGGCGAACCGGGCACCAACGGGCAGCACGCGTTTTACCAGCTCATTCACCAGGGCACCAAACTAATCCCCTGCGATTTCATCGGTTTCTGCCGTTCGCATAATCCGCTGGGCGACCACCACGACAAGCTGATGGCCAATTTCTTCGCGCAGACCGAGGCGCTGGCGTTCGGGAAAACCGCGGAAGAAGTCCGCGCGGAAGGAACGGAACGCGCGCTGGTGCCGCACCGCGTGTTCACGGGCAACCGTCCGACCAACACGCTGCTGGCCCCGGCGCTGACCCCGGCCTCGTTCGGCCAGCTCGTTGCGCTTTACGAGCACAAGATCTTTACGCAGGGCGTGCTGTGGAACATCCTGTCCTTCGACCAATGGGGCGTGGAACTTGGAAAGCAACTGGCCGGCCGCATTCTCCCTGAGCTGACCGCGCCGGAGGGCGGCGAGTTGCATCACGATGCCTCCACCAACGCGTTGATTCGCCGTTACCGCACCGTACGGCGGGGCTAGAGGCAGAACTACCCGCGCCACGAAAGGGGACTTTGGATCGAGGTCTCCGGTGTCGCGTGAATACGGTATTGTATTCGCGCCCTCCAAAAAATTCCGGCCTCATCGCTGCTTTGTGTGAGGACGCTCCAAATGGGCGCTGAAGCGCCGCGGAATATCCGCGCAACCGATCAACATCAAAAAACGAGTGTCCGATTATTCTCGCCCACGGCGAATTGGGAATCCGGCGACCCGCGACGTCCGGCATACGGAAAGGCATGCACCGTGAAATCGTATTCACCTATAGCTATCGCCACTATCTGCTTTGTAGCGGCAGGATGCAGCGACGAACAGAAGAAGGGCTGGGTTGAAACAACCGGAACTGCCTGCGTTCCGACTATTGCCTATTACGAGATTGAAGGTTCCTCCGTCGACGAGATTCGTAAACAGTTGGACCTTCACGGCCCGACGGATTCCACGGGAATTTCGCACGACGCTCTTACCCTCTGGGGTATTCGCTGGAATTGGCCGGATTACGGGAGCCCGTCAGAAGACGTTTCTCGTGCCAAGGTGACCTGCAAGGCCATGATCATTCTGCCGAAGTTAAAGAATATCGAGGACTTGCCGAAAGATCTTCCTGAGAAGTGGACTGGGTATGTCAGCGAGTTGATGCAACATGAAATGGAACATGTGGAGATCGCGCGCGAGTGCAGAAACGCCATTGAGAAGGCCATCCGGGAATCCCATTCAAATGAAGCCGAGAGGACCGCTACGGCCATTCTCGGTGAGTACAAAGACAAAGAGGTTCTCATGGATCAAAAGACGGAACATGGCCAGAAAACCGGCGTCAGATTCCCATGGACGCAGGCCTGACAGGGCGCGGCAGGATACTCGGTCAGGCCGCTGCGGCGTGACCGAGATTACAAACGCGTCCGTCGGCCTGTGGAAAAATGAAACGATTCACGCTTGAGGGCGGGAAGCAACATGCTGCGCGCTGATCGGGGGTTGCGTTTGCGCCGGGTCGCTTCACGCCGGATCGGTGCTCGTATGCCCCTATGAGGATCAAGAGCATCAAACCTTGCAACGGCCCAAGCACCCTCGAGGGGCACGCGTTTCCAGCCGCGGGGAGATCGCGCCTGAGGCGGTCCAACCCGAGCCCGAAGTGCCGGTGGATGTGCTGCGGGCGTTGACGGCGGCTCTGCCGAAAGCGTCGCAGATGCGAGCGGATTTTACGTCGCGCGCCCGCCCGGATTGGTTTCACTGGATCCTCTCCGGCGCGCGAGCCGAGCCACGCGCCCAGCGGGTCCGTCTAGCCATGTTCGTATCGCCCCGAGCGGCGCCGCCGCAGACGGCGAGCTGAATTCAGCGAAGATCCCCCGCCCTGAGACCGCGAACCGCCACGCCTGCCTTCTCCAGCGCCTGCCGCAATTGTCGGGCTCGTTGCGGCGCGCCCGGCAGATCGCCGTGGATACAAATTGTGTCCGCCCGAACCCGGATGTCCCGCCCGCTGCGCGACCGCACGAGGCCCTCGCGCGCGATGCGCACGGCCTGGCGGGCTGCGAGTTCCGGGTCTGTGATCACAGCATCGGGGCGCGTCCGCGACGTCAAGGTTCCATCGTCCTCGTAGGTTCGATCGGCGAATGCTTCCTCCGCCACGGGCAAGCCCGCGGCCCGACCCGCGCTTGGCAGCGCGCTGCCGGCCAGGCCGACGAGGATCAGTGCCGGGTCCACGCAACGGATGGCGTCGGCAATCGCTTCGGCCACTGCCGGGTCGCGCGCGGCGGCGTTGTAAAGCGTGCCGTGCGGCTTGACGTGGCGCAGCCGCGCCCCGGCCGCGACGGCGAACGCAGCCAG
>CAYLTB010000133.1:0-7861 GCA_964386675.1 uncultured Verrucomicrobiota bacterium | reverse complement strand
CCGTGCGGATGTTTCTTGAAGTCGGCATGGATAACGTGGCCCGCCACATCCGGGAGCTCACCGACCGCGCCGCTGAGGGACTCCTCCGCAAGGGTTACCGGATCGTCAGCTCGATGGCGCCGGCCGAGCGGTCCGGCAACCTGTGTTTCCGGCATCCGACCCGCGCCCCGGAAGAGCTGGAGACGTTGCTGCGGTCGGCCCGCATCCTCGCCGCAGTGCGGCCCGGAGGCCTGCGCATCTCGCCGAGTATCTACAACGACGCTTCCGACATCGACGCGCTGCTGGCGGCGCTGCCGCCGGCGTGAAAGGACGGTTCTCGCCGCTTGACCGCGCTGCGGGCGCGTGACACCCTCCGCGCCATGAATCCCCGCGAGATCGCCCGTGCGCGCCGGCGCGTACTGGCGCGCCTGGAACGGAGGTTCCCGTTCTGGCGCGACATGGCGCGCCGGATCCACGCGCATCCCGAGCTCGCCTTCGAGGAGCATCGCGCATGCGCGTGGCTGGCGGAAGCGCTGGCGCAGGCCGGTTTCGACGTCGAATGCGGGGCCGGCGGGCTGCCGACCGCGTTCCGCGCCGCCTTCGACACCGCGCCGCGCGCTCCCGTCGTGGCGCTGATGGCCGAATATGATGCGTTGCCGGAGACCGGCCATTCCTGCGGGCACCATCTCAGCGGCGCCGCATCGTGCCTGGCGGCCGACGCCCTTGCCGGCGGTCTCGGCGGCCTCGGGCTGCGGGTCCGCGTGATTGGCACGCCGGCCGAGGAGAAAGGCGGGGGCAAGATCGCGCTGCTCCGCGCCGGCGTCTTCGACGGCGTGGATGCGGCGATGATGGCGCATGCCGGCTTCGTCAGCCTGCCGGCGCGCGATATGCTCGGACACCGTCGGATCCGCGCCGAGTTTCGGGCGCGCGCGGGGGATCCCGTCGCAAACGCGCAGGATGCCGCGGCGCTCTGCCTGCACGCCGTCGAGACGCTGCGCCGCGGCCTGCCGAACCGCATGCGACTGGAAGCCGTTCTCGCGGAGGGCGGTCGGTTCTCCTCCGGCGCCGCGATCCGCGCCCGGCCGGACTATGGTCGCGCGGTCGCCGAGTTCGTCGTGCAGGGCACCGCCGCGCCGGCGCTGCTGGCCTATGAGCGCCGGATCGCCGACTTCGCGCGCGCGGCCGCCCGGCTGGCCGGCGCCACGGTGCGGTGGCAAGGGCAGTGGGGACGCTACCTGCCGATGCGGCGGAACGCGGCGCTGGAGGACGCCTATGCGCGCAGCTTACGCGCGATCCGCGAGCCGATCGGCGTCTTTCCGGCCGATGTCGCCATCGGTTCGACCGACTGCGGCAACGTGTCGCACGCGCTGCCCGCGATCCATCCGTATTTCAAGACCGTCGGCTTCGAGGCCGGAATTGACCATCACACGCCGGAGTATGCCGCGGTCGGCGTTTCTCCGGAGGGCTTCGCCGGCCTGCGCTCGGCCGCGCGAGCGCTGGCGCTCACCGCGTTCGAGTTCGCGGCCGATCCGACCCTGCGCCGCCGCGTCTGGCAGGACTTCCGCGCGGCCGGACCGCCGCTCGCGGTGGATTGACGTCCAAGGCTTGGAGACGAACACCGCCTTCGCTTCCAAGGGTTGGAAACCGTCAGTTTCGGCGCTCGGTCGGGGGATCGGCGGGGGCCCGGGGTGCCGGCGCGGGCGCGCTCGGGCGGATGCGGAAGTGGCCGATGATGCGGTAGCTGTAGAGGACGTCCTCCTCGCGCGCGCCCTGGCCGATGTTGTGGATGATGAGCGGAACCCGGCCGGCGCGCCGATCCGACACGATGCCGATGTGCCGGATGCCGCGGCCCAAATCCCAGGCCACGATGTCGCCGGCGGCGAAGTGCTCGGGTTGAAGGGACGGCCTTTCGACGACCGTATGCCGGCGCTGGAAGTAACACATCAGGTTGCGCACGCGGCGATGGTCAATGTTCGGATCCGGGCGCGTCTGCCCCCAGTCCGCCGGATAGGCGGCGAAATCCGAACGCATATCCTTATGCACTTCCTTCTGGAGGTCCACGCCGACCTCGCGCAGCGCGCGGACCACAACGTCGCTGCAGACGCCCGTTTCCGGCGGGACATCGCCGTTCGGATAGGGCAGTCGAACGTAGGAAGGGTCGTAGCGCACCGTCACGCCGACCTGCCGACGCGCCGCAGCGACGATGCGCGTCGCCAGGTCGGGCGCCGGCTCCTGCGCACACAGGGAGAGCGGGAGGCCCAGCGCGAAGAACGCCGCGGGGCGCAACGGTCGGAAACGCAGGAAGAAACGCATGGCCGGCCTCGGGCGTGGCGGGAGAGGGATTCGAACCCCCGACCAAAGGCTTATGAGTCCTCTGCTCTACCGACTGAGCTATCCCGCCGTGGTCGCGCGGCAGCCGGGCTTATAGTCCACCGCGGCCCGGTCTGTCAATCGCCCGCCGCCGTCACGCGGCGCGGGGATCGAGCGCGTCGCGCAAGGCGTCGCCGAGGAGGTTGAACGCGAGCACGAGCCCGAAGATCGCCGCGGTCACAAACGTGAGTTCCCACCAGGCGCCCTGCCACAACCGGAGCCGGCCGCTGGCGATCATCGAACCCCACGAAGGTTCGCCCTGCACGCCGATGCCGAGAAAGCTCAGGAATACCTCCGTGCCCACGGCCGCCGGAAAGCGCAGTGTGAACGTGATGATGACGATGTGAACGACGTTGGGCAGAATGTGGCGCCAGAGAATCCGGCCGTGCCCGGCGCCCAGCGCCCGCGCGGCCTGGACATATTCCAGTTCCCGGTGGCGGAGGGTCTCCGCCCGGATCAACCGGCAGAGGCTGACCCAGGTGGTCAGTCCGATGCCCAGGCAGACCCCGACGAGTCCCTTGCCCACAATGAGGGCGATGGCCAGGATAAACAACAGACCCGGCACGGAGGCGATCGTCGAATACAGCCACACGACGGCGTCGTCCACCCGTCCCCCGAAATAGCCGGCGCACAGTCCCAGCGTCAGGCCGATCGGGATGGCGATCAGCGAGGTCACAATGCCGACCAGAAACGCGATGCGCGCGCCCTGCGCCAGCCGGCCGGCAATGTCGCGGCCCAGTCCGTCCGTCCCCAGCGGATGCGCCCAGCGGCCCGGCGGCAGGTACGCCCGGGCGAGGTCCGCGGACTGATAGTCCGGTGTCCGGTCGGCACGGAGCGCGCGGTGCCGCGTGATCGTCGCGCCCAGCGCGACCAGGGCATAGGCGGCGACCACGGCCGCGCAGAGGCGGGCATCGCGCCGACGCCAGAATCGCCGCGCCGCGCGCGCGCGCAGCGATACGCCGTCCACCGTTGCCGCGGCGCCGATCGTCGCTCGGCTATGGTCCGTCGCCTCGTTCATGCTCGTTGCGGATTCTGCCATGCGGCCGACATGCCGCAAGCGGGATTGTTGCGAACGCGTTTGGCTGGACCGCGTCCCCCTCCGGTCGCCGAAGACGCGGGTCGGTGGTTCCGCTTCACCGACACCGGGTCGCGGTCCGGCTTGACATGCCTCGTCTGCTGACTTTCCTCGCGTCCTTCGTGGATTTCCTCTCTCCGACCCGCTTGCGCGGACGCCGCGCGTTCGCTAGACTTGTCCGCATGGCCGACGCGATCGTCATTGTGCCGACCTACAACGAACGATCGAATGTCGAGCGCGTGGCCGCCGCCCTCTTCCAGCACGCGCCGGACGCGCACGTTCTGTTTGTGGACGACCGCTCGCCCGACGGCACCGGCGAGTTGCTGGACCGCATGGCCGCCGCCGACGCCCGCATTCGGGTGCTGCACCGTAACGCAAAACAAGGTCTCGGGCGCGCGTACGTCGCCGGTTTTCGGTTGGCGCTCGAAGGGCCCTACCGGTTCTTCCTGGAAATGGATGCCGACCTGTCCCACAACCCGGCCGACGTTCCCCGCTTGCTCGAGGCGTCCCGCTCGGCCGATGTGGCCTTGGGGTCGCGGTATATCGGCGGCGTGCGGGTCATGAACTGGCCGCTCGCGCGTCTGATGCTCAGCCGGGGGGCGGGGGTCTTCGTTCAGTGGACGACCGGGATGCCGTTCCTGGACCCGACCAGCGGGTTCAAGTGCTACCGGCGGGCCGCATTGGAGGCGCTCGATCTCGAAACCATCCGGTCCAATGGCTACTCCTTCCAGATCGAGACGATTCATCGCCTGTGGCGTATCGGCTTCCGCATCGTGGAAGTGCCGATTGTCTTTGAAGAGCGACAGCAGGGCCACTCGAAGATGAGCGGCGCGATCGTGCGCGAGGCGCTTGGCGTGGTCTGGCGGCTGGGTCTGCGATATCCGCACCGCCCCCCGCGCGCGCCGCATCGGGCCAGTGTCGCGGCCGGCGGCGGAACCGGAGCTTCGCCGTGAACGCGCGGGTGGCCGCGGCAGCACGCGCGATGCGCCCGCGCCAATGGCCTAAAAACGCGGCCGTACTGGCGGCGTTCTTCTTCGCGCTGGGTGACCCGACCCAGGGCGTTTCGATCCGCCAGCTCGCGGCCGTTATCGTGGCGGCCGCGCTGTTCTGCCTTGCCTCGAGCGCCGTGTACGTCTTCAACGACCTGCTCGACCGCGAGCGGGACCGGATGCATCCGGTGAAGCGCCGGCGCCCGATCGCCAGCGGCGAATTGCCGGCCGGCGCTGCCCTGGCGCTCGGCACGGCGCTCGCGGTCGCGGCCGTGACCGGCGCCGTTGCGCTTTCCCCGCGATATGCCGGCACGCTCGGCGCCTATCTGGTCCTCCAGGCGCTCTACTCGCTGGCGCTCAAGCGTGTGCCGCTGGTGGATGTCATCGTGATCGCCGCGGGGTTCGTCCTCCGGACCATCGCGGGCGCGCAGGCGATCCGTGCGGCGATTTCGCCATGGCTGTTGCTGTGCGCGTTCCTGCTGGCGCTGTTCCTGGCCTTGTGCAAGCGCCGCGGCGAGCGCCGACATCTCGGCGTTCGCGAGCGGTCCTCCGCCCGGCCCGCGTTGACCGGATATGGCGCGCGGTTGCTTGACCAGCTCATTGCCATCGTCGCGTCAGCGACGATCGCTTGTTATGCGATCTACACGCTCTGGCCCGACACCGTCGCCAAGTTCCGCACCCACCGGCTGGTGTTTACCGTGCCGTTCGTCCTGTTCGGCCTCTTCCGCTACCTCGATCTGGTCTATCGCCGCGAGGAGGGCGGCGAGCCCGAGCACGTGCTGCTAACCGATGGGCCGACACTCGTGAATCTCGCGCTGTACGTGGCCGCCGTGCTGGCGATCCTGCTGGGACCGCACTGACGCCGGGCCGGGATCCGGGGCCGCGGGGCCGGCCGGTGGCGTCACCCTTGCGGCCCGATCGGTGCCGTGCGCAGCGTCGGGTAGCCGCTCTTCAGCAGCGAGTCGTCGCCGAGCGCTTTCATCCGCGCCCACATCCGCCGCGTCAGATCGAGCAGGATGTCGTGACAATCCGGATCGCCGGCACGGTTGCGCGACTCGTGCGGATCTGCCGCGAGATTATACAGCTCGTCCACGCCGCCGGGATTGAAGATGTATTTCCAGTCGCCCCGCCAGACGATACGCGTCGAATAGACAAAGCGCTGGCCGTAGAACTCGGCATAGTTCTCGCCCGGCTCCATCGCCGCGCCTTCCAGCGCCGGTCGCAGGCTGCGCCCCTGCGCGCCCTCGATCGGCCGCGCCCCGCACAGATCGAGCAGGGTGGGGGCCAGGTCCGTCAGGTTCGCCTCCGTGACGCGGTCCTCGCGCCCGCCGCCGCGTCGGCCGGGCAGCCGGGCAATCAGCGGAATGTTGTGCACCGGTTCATAGGGCGTGCCGATGCCCTTGGTCCCCAGCCCGTGCGCGCCGAGCATGTCGCCGTGATCGGAGGTGAACAGCACCACGGTGTTGTCCTCGACGCCCGCTTCGCGCAGCGCATCGAGCGCGCGGCCGACCTCGTGGTCGAGGTGCGACAGCACCGCCCAGTAGCTGGCGCGAAGCCGCCGCCAGTCGGCGTCCGTGAGGCCGCGCCAGACGCGCTGCATTCGCCGGACGACCTCCGGTTTGTCGGCCGCCGGGTTCCGCAGGGTGGGCGGCAGCGGGACGCGGTCCAGGTCGTAGCGGGCGAGAAACCGGCGGAACGGCGTGTACGCGTCATGCGGTTCGCTCGTGGAGATCACACAGCAGAAGGGGGCGCCCCCGCCGGCCGCGGCGCGGCGGATGAACTCGATGCCCTTCTCGAAGGCCGGGTGGGGCGGCGGAGGGCGCGTTTCGTCGTCCGCCATCACGCCCCAGAGCCGGTGATCGGGATAGCCCGGCGTACGCAGTACGAACGAATGGCCCTCCTCCAGCGCGCCCCGCCAGTGATGGACGGCCGTGTCGTACTCGGCCCAACCAAAACGATCGAGCCGTTCGCTCGATTCCACGTGCCACTTGCCGAAATAGCCGGTGCGATAGCCGGCCTCCGCGAGCCGCTCCGAAAAGAACGGGAACTCGCCGGGCGCCAAGTCCACCCACCCCCGGCGCTGCGTGTGGGTGCAATCCCAGATACCGTGCGTGGATGGGAAGAGCCCCGTCATCAGCGAAGCGCGTGCCGGCGAGCAGATCGCGTTCGGCGTGCGGCAGCGGTGGAACCGGACGCCTTCGGCGGCCAGCCGGTCCAGGTTCGGCTTCAGACACGGACTGCCGGGCGCGAGCGATTCGGCGTTCGCGTGGTCGGCGACGATCAACAGGACATTCGGTCGGTCGGCGGAAGCAGGAGTGGGCATACTGTGGGGTGCGGGGTCAGGGGTACATGCGGCCCATCAACCGGGGGAAGGGAATCGTCTCCCGGATGTGGCGCAGGCCGCAAATCCACGCCACGGTGCGCTCGATGCCCAGGCCGAAGCCGCCGTGGGGCACGGAGCCGTAACGGCGCAGGTCGAGGTACCACTGGTACGGCGCCGGGTCCATTTTCTCCTCGGCCATACGGGCCAGCAGGGCATTGAGATCGTCCTCGCGTTGGCTGCCGCCGATGATCTCGCCGTAGCCCTCCGGCGCCAGCACGTCCATGTTGAGCACAACGCGCGGATCATCCGGTGCGGCCTTCATGTAGAAAGCCTTGCAGCCCTTCGGGTAGCGCGTGACGATCACGGGCCGGTCGAATTGCCGGGTCAGGATGGTCTCCTCGTCGCCGCCGAGATCTTCGCCCCAGCGGAAGTTCCGCGCCCCCTCGATGTGGGCCGGACGGTGGGCGAGATCGCTCTCCAGTTCGCGCAGGGTCTCGCGCAGCTCCGCGATTTCGCGGTCCATCTGCTCCTGCCGCCACGACTTCTTCTCGCCGGCGCGGGCCGCCTCCAGTTTCGCGAGCCGATCGCTCTCGCCGGCCAGCCGCGCGCGGTCTGCCTCCAAGGCGGCCAGCAGCCGCTCGTGGACCGCGTCGCTGCGGAGCAGTTCGACGGCCTCCGTGTACGTGATGCGAGGAAAGGGCGGCGCAATGCGCTCCAGCGCGGCGAGGTCGCGCTCCAGGCGCTTCAGCTCCTCCCGCCGCTCGGTCAGCGCGGCCTCGACCAACCGGCAGATGAACGCCTCGGCCAGTTCCATCAGCTCGGGCAGCTCCGCGAAGGCAACTTCCGGCTCGACCATCCAGAACTCGGTCAGGTGGCGGCGGGTCTTCGACTTCTCGGCGCGGAAGGTGGGGCCAAAGCAGTACACCTTGCCGAAGGCAAAGATATTGGCCTCATTGTAGAGCTGACCACTTTGAGTCAGGTAGGCCGGCTCGCCGAAGTAGTCGGTCTCGAACAGGGTTGTCGTGCCCTCGACGGCGGCCGGCGTCAGGATGGGCGTATCGACGAGCAGGAAGTCGTGGTCGTCGAGCCAGTTGCGGATGGCGCGAATGATCGTGCCGCGGATGC
>CAYLTB010000132.1:0-7967 GCA_964386675.1 uncultured Verrucomicrobiota bacterium | reverse complement strand
CCGCCGAGTATGGTCTCTACATCGGTCTACTGCCCACTTGGGGTGACAAGGTCATCCCATTGTGGGGGAAGGGTCCGGCCGTGTTCAATGCCGGGAACGCCCGCGTTTATGGGGAATATCTCGGTCGGCTCTGCCGTGATTTGACGAATGTGCTGTGGATTCTCGGCGGCGATCGTCCGGCAGAGCACGAGGGCCACGATTGCCGTCCCGTGTGGCGCGCCCTGGCGGCCGGGCTGGATGCGGGCGCCGGCCGGCGGGTTTTCAAAACCTATCATCCGATGGGCGGGCGCTCGACGTCCGAAGCGCTCCAATCCGAGGACTGGCTGGACATGCATATGCAGCAGTCCGGACACGGCGGCGGACATGACGTGCCGGTCTGGGAATGGATCGCGCGCGATTACGCGCTTACGCCCCGGAGGCCGGTGCTGGACGCGGAGCCGAACTATGAAGACCATCCGGTGTGCCCGTGGCCCCGGTGGAATCCGCGCAACGGCTTCTTTCGGGACGGCGATGTGCGCCGGCAGTTGTACCGATCGGTGCTCGCGGGCGGCTGTGGCGTGACGTATGGCCACCATTTCGTCTGGCAGTTCTGGAGTCCGGGCCGCACTCCGGTCAACAACGGCGATGCGTTCATTCCCTGGTTCGACGCCCTTCATCGGCCCGGCGCGGAGCAGGTCCGCCACTTGCGCGCGCTGATCGAGTCGCGCCCGATGCTCGCGCGCGCGCCGGCGCCCGATCTTGTGCTGGGGGCGGGCGTCGGGTGGGATCCGGCGCGGCGCGATACGCGGCCCGTCGCGGCGTGCGCGGCGGACGGGCGCTACGCTTTTATCTATCTGCCCCGGCCGTCCCCCGTGACACTTGACCTGAATCGGCTGGCCGGGAATCGCTTTCGGGTCTGGTGGTTCTGTCCGACCGACGGCACCGTCGAAGCGGTCGGCGAATTCCCCCGGACCGATGAGCTGACTCTCACGCCGGACGGCCGCGCGCCCGATCGTGTTCTCGTGCTGGACGATGCATCCGCCGGCTTGGGCCCGCCGGGCGTCGGAGAGTCTCGGTCATGAGCGCCCGGCCGGTCCTCGTCTGGTTCCGACGCGATCTGCGCCTGGCCGACCATCCCGCGTTGTCCGCGGCCGTCCGTACGGGACGGCCGATCGTGCCGGTGTTCATCTGGGCGCCGGAGGAGGAGGCACCGTGGGCGCCCGGAGCAGCGTCCCGCGCATGGCTGCACCGTTCGCTGTCGGCGCTCGACGCCGCGCTGCGCGAGCGCGGTTCCCGGCTGATCGTCCGACGCGGTCCTTCCGACGCCGTGCTGGCGGCGCTGCGTCGGGAAACGGGCGCGGACGCCGTGTTCTGGAGCCGCCGCTATGAGCCGGCGTCGGCGGCGCGCGACGCGCGGATCGAGCGCGTCTTGCGCGCGGACGGTTGCCGTGTCGAGACGTTCAACAGCGCGTTGCTCTTTGAACCGTGGGATCTGCGCACGCGCGCCGGCGGACCATTTCGCGTGTTCACGCCGTTCTGGAAAGCATGCCTGGCGGCTGAAGAGGCGGCCGATCCGTTGCCGCCGCCGGATGCCGTGCCCGCGCCGGACAGTGGGCCGGCGTCAGAGCCGATGGCGTCGCTCAATCTGCGGCCGCGAATTCCGTGGGACGCCGGGTTCTGGGCGGTCTGGACGCCGGGCGAGGCGGGGGCGCGGCGCGCGTTGGAGAAATTCGTAGACGGCGCGCTGGCGGACTATGCCGAAGGCCGCGACCGGCCCGATCGCGCGAGCACGTCCCGTCTCTCGCCCCACCTGCACTTTGGCGAAATCAGCCCCCGGGAAGTGTGGCATGCCGTTCGCGAGGCCGAGGCGCGCCGAGCGCAGCCCGGCGTGGTGCGTGGCGCGGAATCCTATCTGCGCGAGTTGGGCTGGCGCGAGTTCGCCTACCACCTCCTGCACCATTTTCCCCACACGCCCGATCAGCCCTTGAACGAGCGCTACGCGGCGTTCCCGTGGCGGAAGGACCCCGGCAGCTGGCGCGCCTGGCGCAAGGGAGTGACCGGCTATCCCATCGTGGATGCCGGACTGCGCGAATTGTGGCGCACCGGGTGGATGCACAACCGTGTGCGCATGCTGGTGGCTTCCTTTCTCGTCAAGGACCTGCTGATTCCGTGGCGCGACGGCGCGCGTTGGTTCTGGGACACGCTGGTGGACGCCGATTTGGCGAACAACACGCTGGGGTGGCAGTGGACGGCGGGCTGCGGGGCCGACGCTGCGCCGTACTTCCGCATCTTCAACCCGGTGCTGCAGGGCGAGAAGTTCGATCCGGACGGCTCGTACGTCCGGCGCTGGATTCCCGAACTCGCGGGCGTGCGGGACGCGTTCATCCACAAACCGTGGCTTGCGCCGCGCCCACCGTCGGATTATCCGGCGCCCATTTTGGATCATGCGGTCGCGCGCGACCGGGCGCTCGCCGCGCTGTCGGAAATTTCGGAATGATATGAAAGCCAGAGCGAAATCCGAAGCCGGACGGCGTTCCATTCCCCTGCGGAAACCAGGGTCGCGCGCGCCGCGCATCCTGCTGCGCTCGTCCTGGCAGACGGCCAATATCGGCGACATCGCGCATACGCCCGGTCTGCTGGCGCTGTTGGAGCGGCGCTTTCCGGACGGCGAGGTGACCCTATGGCCGAATGCGCTTTCGCCGGAGGTGGAACGACGGCTGCGCCTGCGGTTTCCGAAGCTGGCGATCGCCAGGACGGACCGTGAACAACGCCGGGCACTGGCAGAATGCGATTTCTTTCTCCATGGGTCCGGACCGGGCCTTGCGGGGCGCGTTGAGGCGGAGCGGGCCCGAAGTGCGGGAAAGCCCTACGGATTTGCGGGAATCACGCTGAACGATAATGAGCTGCGGGAGCATCGCGCATTGCTCGCCGCGGCAGATTTCGTCTTTACGCGCGAAACCGCATCGCTGGATGCGTTGTGCCGCTCGGGTATCCGGGGTCCGCAGACGGCGTTTTGTCCCGATGCCGCTTTCGCGCTCGATCTGCGTGATGAGCCGGCGGCCGACCGGTTGCTCACCGAGCACGGTCTGGAACCCGGCCGGTTCCTGTGCGCGGTGCCGCGGTTGCGGTGGACCCCCTACTGGGAGATCTACCCGGAACGCGTGAAACCCGATCCCGATCGCAGCGCAATCAACGAGGCCTTCGCCGACCGCGACCACGCCAAGCTGCGCGAGGCCATCATCGCCTGGGTTGCGCGGACGGGCTGGCGAGTGTTCGTGGTGCCCGAAATGAACTATGCGGTGTCGCGGCTCCGGCCGCTGCTGTTCGATCCCTTGCCGGAACGTATCCGCAATCAGGTCGCCGTTCTGGATCGTTACTGGCTCGCGGCGGAGGCGGCGAGCGTCTATGCCCGGGCCGCCGCGGTGATCAGCTTCGAAATGCACTCGCCGATCATCGCGATCGCATCGGGAACGCCGGCGATCTACCTGCGGCAGCCGACGGACACCCGAAAAGGACAGGTGTGGAGAGACCTCGGTCTCGATGATTGGATCTTTGAAATTGAAGACTCCAGCGGACGCGCAATAGCCCGTCGGCTCATGGACATCGGACGGGATCCGGTGTCCGCCCGCCGCACCGCGGCTCGGGCGCGCCACGCCGCACGGCGGAGAATGGCCCGGATGTTGAATGCGCTGGAGCAATCGCTGGCCTGGCGCAGTTGAAGGACATGGGCAAAGGGGTGAAAACCGTCGCGGTCGGCCCGATCCGAGGAAGGATGGATTCGTGAGTAGCCGGTGGCCCCAACGAGTGGCGGCAGTGTTCGGAGCCCTGCTGCTGTCCGCCTGCGCCCACGCGCGCCGCGGTGGCGCACCGGAGGCGGCGCCCGCGGGTGATCCGGTTCGTGTGATCATCCGGACACAGGGCGGCGATCGCATTTCGGGCGTCGCGCAAAGGACGGAATTGCGTTTTCTGACCGACTTGGGCGAGCTTGTCCTCCCCTTGCGCGATCTCCAGATGGTTCGGCCCAGTGATCTGCCCGGCCAGATCGAGGTGCTCGCGCGGAACGGCAGCCGGCTCAGCGGCCAGTGGCGCGAGGACGAGTGGCTGCCGGTGGAGACGGGGTTCGGAACGGCCAACGTCCGACTCCGGCAGGTGCAGGAGTTGATGGTTCTTTCCAACGCATCGTTTGCGGACACCGTATTGTGGCTGGATTTCGACCGCGAACTTCGGTTGCCCAACGCCCCGCCCGGCGCTTTCGCCATCGTGCCGCCGGCGCGACGCGCGACCGAGGGCGGACTGCGGGGCGGCGTGCTGGAATTGCCGGACGGTCAATCCGGATTGACGTTGCCTGGGGGGTTCGGAGATCGCGTTTTTGAATCGCTGACCGTCATGGCCTGGATTTGTCCCGCGTCCTATCCGCCCGGCCAGCAGGCGATCCTGTCGTCGCTGGCGCCGGAGACGGCCCACGGCGGATTCCAACTGGCCATCGCCGATCGGCGGCTCGAGTTCGAAGCGAGGTTACCCGGGCTCTTCCGCGTGCGGTCCCGAGCGGTCTTTGCCGAGTCGAAGGCTGGAGAATGGATTCACGTCGCCTCCGTGTTCGATCGGGATTCCATGGGCTCTGCGAGACTGCGAATCTATGTCAATGGAGAGCCCAACGGAGAGGCCCGGTTGACTTGGCAAGGTCCGATCTTCCACGCCCACCAGCCCGCGTATATCGGCATGAACTGCGATGCGGCTCAGGCCGGATGGGGGCGGAACGATTCCCGCGAGTTCCTTGGCCGATTGGATGACTTGATTGCTCTGGACCGGGCGCTCGACGACGAGGAAATTCGGGAGTACTACCTGCGCTCGAAGTGAGCACCGCCGGTGAGGGCGCGCTCTGCGGTGGCGCGGCCTTCCGGTGTGCCGATGTCCAGCAGCGGGGGCTCGCTTCGCACGGCAAGCAACGCTCCGGCCTGGGCGAGGGCGGGAAAGAGGTCATTTTCCAGTGAAAACGGAATATCCGGCGGCAGGGCGCGCAGCAGTCCCCAGTCGATCAGGTACACGCCCGCATTCACCCAGCCGGCGACGCACGCGGCTTTCTCGCGAAACGCAGTCACGCGGTCGGCCGGGCCGAACTCGACCGTGCCGAAACGGCCGGCGTCCTCCATCGGAATGGCGGCCAGCGCCGCGCCGCGCGTTTCCAGGGCGGGAGGGTCCGCGGCCCCGACGGTTCCAAGGCTTGGAAGGCTCGGACGGACCTTCTTCCAAGCCTTGGAAAAAAAGCGCCATTCGGCTTCCAAGGCATGGAAATCGAGGCGCGGCGCCAGCGAGTCGCCGTTGAGCGCCAGGACCGTTTCGCCTTCCATGTGCCCCGCGGCGTGGCGCAGCGCTCCGCCAGTGCCCAGCGGACGCGGCTCCACGACCATCTCGATCGTCAGCGCGGCGGCGTTGGGCCGCCGGGCCCATGCGTCGCGCCAAGCCGCGAGCCGGTCGGCGCGATAGCCCGCCGCCAGCACGACGCGGCGAACGCCGGCCGCAGCGAGCCATTCGAGTTGCCATTCGAGGAAGGGGCGTCCGGCCAGCGGCACGAGCGCCTTGGGCAGGTCCGGGAATAGCGCGCGTATTCGCGTGCCGGCCCCGCCGCAAAGGATTACGGCTTCGCGGACGCTCTCCACGCGGCGTTGCACGACGGGCGCGCACGCATTCCGGGCGGGCGGGGCGGCTGCCTCCTCGAATGGGTGCGCGGTCATGATCCGACGATACTGTTGGGCTGTGCCGTAAACAAGGGCGGTCCACGCCGGAATCCGCGGGGCGGGGGCGGTTGGGCGCCGGGATCCGGCGATGCCTTCGGCTTCACGGCATCTTTCCGCGCGCCAGCGCCAGCAGCGGCTCGGCCGTTTCGCGCACCGCCCGGTCCACCGAGAAGAGCGACCGGGCCGCCGCCTGCGCCCGGCGGCCGCAGGCCGCGCGGGCTTCGGGCCGCGCCAGCGCCGTCTCCAATTTATCGGCGAATTCTGCCGGATCAGTCGGCGAAAAGAGCCACCCCGTCTCATCCTCGCGCACGACCTCGCTGACACCGCCGAGTCGCGCGGCGAGGATCGGCAGCCCGCAAGCCATGCTATGCACCAGCGCGCCGGTCATGTGGAAGTCGTCGGACCGCGCGCCGCGCCGCATCACCAGTCCGATGTCCGCTGCGTTCAAGGCCTCGCAAACGTCTTCCGGCCTGGGCAGCCAACCGGCGAGGCGGACGCGGTCGCCGAGGCCCAGTTCGGCCACGATCCGGCGCAGGCGCGGCATCTCAGGTCCGTCGCCAACGAGCAGATAGCGCAATTCCGGATTCCGCGCCATCGCCGGGGCCAGCGCCGTCAGGATCCAGTCGTTGCCTTTGTTGGGATGGAGGATGCCGTGATGCACGAGCACGATGTCGGAGTCGGCATAACCCCATTTCCGGCGCGCCGCGGCGCGGTCGCCGGGATGGTACCGGGTGAAATCGCACGGGTCATAGACCGTGCGGATAACCTCGCGCGGTACGCCGCGCGCCGCGAGCCAGTCGGCGGCGGCACGCGCGCGGGTGAAGATCAGCGGCAGCCGCCGCCACGCGCGCTCGTCGGTGGCCAGCACCCGCGGCCGCAGCGCGCGCACCAGCCGCGAGCGCTCCGCATAGACGTCCACGAAGATATCGGCAATGGTCAGCGCGACGCGGGGCCCGAAATGACGGAGCGCGATGCCCGCCGTCAGCGGAATCGTTTCATCCAGATACAAGGCGTCCATTCCGAGCCGCCGGCAACGGCGGGCGATCCAGGGCAGCAGCGCGATCCAGGCGGCCGTCTTCAGCCGTTTGTCGCGCTCGGATGTCCGACGAACGCGCAAGGGCAGGTGGTGATAGCGCACGGTCGCCGGCAACGGGATGGCCGGCGGCGCAGCCGAACGCAGGCCGAAGTAGTGCACTTCGGCCTCCTCCGAGAGCCGCGAGAGCAAGGCGGGCAGGGCGTGGAACAACTCCGCGTGCTCGGCCGCGCCGTAGCGGAAAGCGAAGGCGATGCGTGGCCGGCGTTCGTTCATGGGGGATCCCGATAGACGATGCGGCTGCCCTCGGCGCCTCCGCGCACCCGGATCGGCGTCCAGGGCGCCAGCGCGGCCTCGATGGCCGGGTGGCGTTCGGGCGGGGCGAGGACCATGAGAAAACCGCGCCCGCCCGCCCCGAGCAGCTTGCCGCCCCACGCGCCGTTTTCGCGCGCCTTGGCGTAGGCGGCGTCCACCTCGGGAAAGCTGATGCCTTCCGCCAGGCCGCGCTTGAGCGTCCAGGCGCGGTCGAGCAGCGCGCCGAACCGCTCCAGCGAACCGCCGGAGCGGAGCGCGATCTCGGCGCGGTCGGTCAGATCGCGCATCTCATCGAGCGCCTCCAGATTGCGCGGGAGCGCGGCGGTCTGGCGCCGGAGCAGCGCGCTCGCCGATTTTTGCGCGCCGGTATGAAACAGCAGCAGGGCGGCCTCCAGTTGGGCGCGCCGCGCCGCGTCCAATTCCAGCCGCCGCGCCTCGACCGCGCCGTCGGGGCGAAAATCCAGCCGGAGCCATCCGCCGTACGCCGCCGCGTATTGGTCCTGGTGGCCGCCGGGATCGCCGACTCGTTCGCGCTCGATCAGAATCGCTTCGCGCGCGAGCGCCTCCGGCGGCGGCGTCTCCCCGCGCGCCGCGCGCAGCGCGTGCAGCAGGCCGACCGTGAACGACGAGCTTGTGCCGAGGCCGGTCCCGCCGGGCAGGTCGGCGATGTGCGTGATTTCCAACCGCTCGTCGGGCGCGACCTGGCGCAGGCATTCCCGGATGAGCGGATGTCGGATCGCGTCGGCGGCGTCGGTCGTTTCCGTCTGAGAGTAGCTGGCGCGGAATCGGTGCGGGTAGAAGGCGCTCAGGCGATGGACGGCGAGATAGCAGTAGCGGTCGATCGCCGTCAGCAGCACGGCGCCGCCCCGCCGTCGACCGGCACCAGCGCGACCCGCGTCGGGCGA
>CAYLTB010000131.1:2423-8074 GCA_964386675.1 uncultured Verrucomicrobiota bacterium | reverse complement strand
CGCACCTGTTCGTAGACGGCGTTGATTTCGCGCGCCTCCTTCCGGTTGTCGGACAGGCTGGTGATGCGCGACGCGCCGAGCATGGTCAGCGCGCGGTTTGCGATGTCAACGGGCGATGCCACGGTTAGCCCCTTGAATAGAAACGCTTCAGAGCGGGACCCGATCCATGCGGATGTAGACGTTCGTCGCGCCACCAGCGATGTTGGCGCGGTACTGCCCGGCGGGATAGTTGAGGATGTTCTGCGCCCGCGTGAGCCCGTTCGCAGCGATCAGCCCGCCAGTCAGGTTGGTGAGAACCGTGCTCCCGTCAGGACCAAGCATTTCGATGGTCGCGTTTCCTGCCCCCCAGTTCCCTTGTGCGATGATCACTGTGGGGCCGCCCGGATAGAACACCCACGGCCCGGTCGCGCTGGCGTTTTCGACGAGGGGGATCGACAGGCTTTGCATGGCCGCCCTCCTTACGCCGGCGGCCAGGAGCCGAGTGCGACCTTATTCTCGACGGCTTCCAGCGCATCGAGCAACGCTTGCTTCGAGGCGCCGGTGGCGTCGTAGGTCACGCGCAGGTCGAACCAGTTCGCCGGCGTGGCCGAAGCGCCGGACGAGACGTCGGCCTGCAGCTTCTTGGCCGGCGTGGTGATGGTGAGGTAACGGTCGGTCATGGCGGCTTGGCTCCGGAGGTTGAGCCGGCCCGGGCTGCCCCGGGCCGGCTGGCGGTCAGTCGACGAAGTCGACCGAGAGACCGAGGTTGCCGGCGGAGGCCGCGGCGGCGGTCAGGGTCACGCAGATGTCGAACATCGTCTGCGGATCGGCCGCGAAGCCGAGGGCCTGCCAGATCGGCTGCGTCTGCTTCAGCAGCGTGTAGCTCGTCGACTCGTTGGTGACGTCCGTGTTGTAGCCGGCGGTCGCGAGCGACACGGCGGTGCCGAAGAAACCGGCGCTGACCGCGGCGGCACCGTCGCGGGTGTTGCGGTACACGCCGATGTCGCCGGCGCACGTGGTGATCGCGTCGTTCGACAGGCGCACGGCGCTGACGCGGGCGTGCGACGGCACCGACACGCAGCGGTACACCGACGCGATGCTGTCGCCGTTGCCGACGGCGCAGTAGTCCTTCGCGTTCTTGAGCAGCGCGCGGTTGACGGCGGGGTTGTTGAGGATGGCGGGCACACCATCGCGGTTGGTGAGGCCCGGGGACTTGACGTTGACGACGGCCATGGTGGCGGCTCCGGATGGTGAAGGGGTGCGAGCGGGACGCTACGCGAGAGGGGCGCCGCCGATCAGCGGCACCACACCCGCAGGACCTTGACTTCTTCCAGGCGCGTCGCGCCCAGGGTCATCATGTGGTAGACCTCCCACGGCTCGCCGCGCAGATCCCGGCGCTGGTTCATGGACGGGCTCGACTCGTTCCAGGTGCCGAGGTACATGCCCGACTTGGCCCACAGCGCGCACGGCGTCGACGTGCCCGACGCATCATCGGTGCCGGTGCCGAGTCGCTCGGAGCGCACGAAGTTGATGCCCAGAAAGCGCGTGATTATGCCCTCCTGCAGCACCGGGCGGTCGGGCTGGTTGAAGTCCGCGGACGTGACCTGCGCCTCGCCCAGCAGGTTGTCGAGCTGGGTCATGCCCGCGGCCATGTACAGCGGATCGGTCTCGATGTTGACTTCCGCCTTGCCGAGGGT
Organism: uncultured Verrucomicrobiota bacterium; assembly: GCA_964386675.1. GTDB lineage: Bacteria > Verrucomicrobiota > Kiritimatiellia > PWTM01 > PWTM01 > CALGXT01. Next base: position 6,398 of record CAYLTB010000131.1, on the reverse strand, counting down.
CTTCTTGCCCTCGCGCAGCTTCGCCACGTTCAGGCCGGACGCGGTGCCACCGGTGTTGACGGAGACGTTGCGACCGCCGGCCGACGTGGTCACCGTGGTGCCGAACGTCACCGTGGTGCCGCCCGATTCGCCAGTCTTGGCGTCGGCGAAGAACGCAGCGATGATTTCGTCGTCCTTGGCGCGCGCCATGGCGTTCGTGCCGCTCTCGACCTGCGCCGAGCCGGGGTCCGTGAACAGGCGCAGCTTGTCGAAGCTGTCGACGTACTGGGACAGGTCGTAATCGGCCGGGAACACCCACCGGCGATCGGCCGGCGCGTCGGTGCGAGACTTCGGCTCCAGGCGGCCGGTGACGCGCTGGGCGTTCAGGGCGCCGAACTGGTCGACGGGCGACGCCTGCTTGCCCTGATGGTTGCCGGTGCGGACGGCCATCGCGAGGCGGCTGCCCTGCTGCTGGGACAGCAGCTCGATGTTCGTGGAGTACTGGATGACGTACTGGTTGACGAGCTGGGTGCTCATGGGACACTCCGGGGAATGGTCGGGTAGACGATTCGCTGGCTTGTCCGGATCAACCGGGGCCGAGCATGCCGCCGATACGCCGCGGCACGCGCCGGTCTGTTCCCGGCGTCAGCGGGGGCCGTGGCCTTGTCCGCTGCTGGCTTGCTTGAGGAGGGGCCCGGGGCTTGTGAGGCCCCGAGGCCCATTTACACGGGGTTTCCCCCGCTCACGGGGTGCGTGATACCACTTCCGCGGTGGGCGTGCAATCCGTCAGCCGCCGGAAGCGATCTTCGCCAGGCGCTCGGCTTCCTGCCGCGCCGCAACGTCGCCGTTCATGTACTTCGCGGCCCAGTCCTTGTCCGCCTGCAGCGCCTTCAGCCGCGCCCGCGCACCGTCCGGCGTGAGCCCGAAGCCCGGCGACGAGCCGCCGTCGGCATCGAACCGGCCAGGCTCGCCCATCTTCGCGCCGATGCGCTGGAACAGTTCCAGCGTCTTGCCCGAGCCGAGCGCGCGCGACACCGCGGTGAAGTCCTCCTCCGACAGGCCGAACTCGCGGCCGGCGCGGCGCCCGAGCTCGACGTGCGCATCGTACTGCGCGCCCCACTTCGTGCGCAGGCTGGTGAGGTCCGCGGCATCGGCCTGCTGCTGGTCGCGCTCGGCGGCCGCCAGCTCGTCGGCGATGAAGGCGTTCCACTCGGCGTTGAGCCCGGCGGCCGCGGCCTTCGTGATCCCGAGCTTGTGCATCGCGGTCGCCATGCGATCGGCAAAGCCGCGGTCCTGCCCGTCGGGCACCTGCAGTGCGTAGCCGTCCGGCTTCTCGGGCCGGCCGAGGCGGTTCCATATCGCGTCCCACTCCGGCGCGTCCGGCTTCTCGGGCAGCGACAGCAGCCGGTCGGCGGGCACGCCGCGCAGCTTCTCGAGGTTGCGATACGAATCGGCCAGCGCCTCGGGGTTCTGGAAACCCTTCGTCTCGACGTAGCCGCGCAGATCCGCGTTCTGGAACCCGGCGTACCAGGTCGACGGCGGGGCAGCGGGTGCGCCCGGCGTGCCCGGGGTTCCGCTTGGGGCCGGAGGGGCCGGCGGTTGGATGGGTTCACTCATCGCGGATCGACTCCATGGTTTCGAGCATCGCGCTCGGGGATTGTTTCAGTCGCGTCAGCACGCGGCGGAGGATGTCCCCGCGGCCGATGCGCTGGTGCGTTGCGGGGATGTCAGTCTGCTGCGTCAGCGGCGAGACGACGGTCGGGTTGTCGATCGCCGCGTACTTCGCCAGGTCGGCGAGCACGATGCGCGCCTCGGGCTTCATCGTGCCGTCCTCGTTGAGGAACAGCCGCTTGTACGCGACGTTCGTGCGGAACAGGCGTTCGACCGCGCTCACTGCAGCGTGCCCGTCAGCCCGAGCAGGCCGCCCGGCATGCCGCGGGCAATCTGCTGCGCCTGCGCGATGTCCTTGGCCGCGCTGGCCGCCTGCGGCGCGGCCTGGAGCAGGGACGCCGCCTGCTGCTGCTGGTCGCGCTGGTCGCGCGACTGCTGCACCTGGTCGTCATCGCGAAGCACGCGCGACGGCACGCCCTCCGTCTCGATGATGATCTTCGCGGCCTCCTCGATGTCGATGAGGTCGAGCACGGAGTTGTCGATTTGATACAGCGGGCCGAGCGTCTGGAACGCGCGCATGATCGCCGCGGACTGGGACGCGCGCTGCAGCAGGTTCAGCGGCGAGGTGTGCTCGATGCCGACCGGCATGCGCCCCTGCATCATGCCGGCTTCGATCATTTCGCGCGGCATCTTCGGGAGCTGGCCGGCGTGCGCCATGATGTCCAGCTCGCGTTCGATCATCGTCTCGATCAGGTCGGATTGGATGCGGCCCATCGTGGGTCCGAGGAGCTGCCCCTTTTCCTGCGCGCGCTGCGCGGCCTCGAACGCCGTCATGTTGCCCGGCTTGTCGACGAGCACCTGGAACAGGTCGATGTGGAACACGCTGTTGATCACGCGCCGCGACTCGGCGACCTGATCCATGCCGATGTCCACGCGCGCGGCCGACATGAGCGGCTTCACGAGCTGGTTGCCGCTGGCGTCGAGGCCGCCGAAGTTGATGGCGCCCGCCCGGTTGTCGAAGGCGTGCATGAGCGAATCCTCGTAGGCCAGCAGCGGCGGCTCCACGGTCTTCTGCGCGGCGCGGATGATCGTTTTCCGCATGTCGTTGAGCATCTTGACCTCCGGCAGCGCGAGCATGCCGGGGCCGCGGCCGTAGGTTTCGCGGGCGGACGTGGTGTACCGGCCGATGCAGTAGGGCATGGTCCGATAGCCGCCTTCCTGCAGCACGGCGCGTTCGCCCGGGAGCACGTAGTACGATTCCAGCATCTTGCCGCGCATGTCGCCGCGGCCGGGGTTGTACTGCGCGTTCGGGCGGACGCAGTGGATGATCGGCACGCGGCTGTCGCCCTTGCCCTTTTCCAGCAGGTCGCGCAGCTTCGGCGGCAGCACGTCGAGGCCGAAGCGCTCGGCCAGGTGCCGGATCCGCGGGTTCTGCACGCGGTGCACGGTGTCGACGCGGCCGGCGGCATCGTCGGAGACGTAGACCTCCGACAGGTGCACGGCGCGGTACAGCAGCGACCGGCCGATGACGTCGTCGACGAACAGGCATCCGGTGCCGTACAGGCCGATGTCGTAGTAGGTCGTATGGGATTGCCCGCTGAAGTTGGCGGCCGGCGCGTAGCGCGCGGCGAACAGGTTGTCGCGCGCGGCGTCCATCCAGTCGCGAACGGACTTGAAGCGCTTCAGCCCGTCATCCGACGCCTTCAGGCCGTGCCACAGCTCCGTCCGCGGGGAAATCATCGCGGTGACGGCGGCCGCGAAGCGCTCGGCGGCGAGCGGGCCCGTCATGTCGAAGATCCGCGCGGTGCTTTTCTGGCCCTGCGTCGTGTTCGCGTTGTTGAAATACTGGCCTTGATAGCTGAAGTACTGTTCGATTTCACGCCAGTGCGAATCGAACACGGCGCGATCCGACTCCATGTCCGCATGCTTGCGCAGCACGTCGTCCGCGCGCGAGTCGTTCACGTCGGCCATGGTGATCAGCTCCCGGTGAGCTGCTTCATCGCGCCCGGCGCGGTGCCGGGGTTCGCGCCGCGGCGGCCGGCGAACACCAGGCCGATGCGGCCCTTGCGCCGGCGCAGGCGGTCGGCCTGATCGGCGTTCATGGCGGCCTCGTCGATGGTCGGCGGGGGCGGCGGCGCCGGGGGCGGCGGGGTCGGCTTCGGCGGCTTCGGCGTGTGCATGGCGGTCAGTCCGGGCGGGTGTGTGGCTGGCGATGCGGCCGAGGAAAGCACTTCCGTGTGCGCCGCGCAATCCAGGTCAGGTCGCCCAGTCCTCGCGGATGACCGGGATGCGGGCCGCGCGGTTGGCCGATTCCGGGCGGCGCAGCAGCTTGCGGCCCTCGCCGGCGCCGACCAGCGCATAGCCGGCGGCCTCGCAGACGTGCGA
>CAYLTB010000131.1:0-2323 GCA_964386675.1 uncultured Verrucomicrobiota bacterium | reverse complement strand
GGATCGCCGGTGGCGCGGTAGTCGCGGATGCCGTACTCGGCGAGCTTCTGCGACAGCAGCCGGCCGAACTTCTTGGCGCCCATGTCGAGCGCGACGACCTCGTCGAACGCGCCGTATCCGCCCATGGGGAACTGGTGCAGCAGCACCGCGGCCGGCGTCAAGCCGAAGTCGAGGCCGACCAGCACCGGCAGCTTCGGGTTGTAGGGCACCGGGCGGCAATGCATGTCGTCGCGGTACTCGGGGAAGATCGGCTTGCCGTCGGCGACGAAGCCGTAGCGGCCACGCACGTAGACGTCGATCCATTCCTTCGTCTTGCCCGCGCTGGTGCGCGCGTAGTAGCCCAGGCGGCCGCCGGCTTGTCCGGCCAGGCCGATCGAGTTCTCGGCTTCGTCGGACAGCCCATCGGGCTGCGCGAAGAACTCGAACAGCGGCACACCGTCGGGCAGCGCCGGCGGCTCGCCGTTCGCCCCCGGCAGGCGCAGGATCGCCTCGGCCTCGGCCAGCGACCGCAGCATTTCGGCGCCGGCGGGCGTGGAGTCGTCGCGCTCGGCCATGACGTACCACCAATGGTCCGTGTCCGGCGGGTTGGTGTCGAGGATCAGTTGCGGGTTCGGGCATCCGCCCTTGTCGGCGCGCGGGTAGCGGCCGATGCGTCCGGTCAACCCGTCGATGATCGCCTTCGGGACCTCGCGCGCTTCGTTCACCCAGGCCGCGGTAAGCTCCATCGACAGCAGCTTGCGCACGTCGTCGGGCCGGTCCAGCGCCACGAACATGATTTCGATGGACAGGCCGTCGCCCTCGACCCACTGCGTCGGCGGACCCTCGGGCTGCCACTTGCCGACCGTCTCGGGGATCCAGTCGTGGAACGACTTGATCGTGGTCGTTTTCAGCTCGGGGTACGTGTTGCGGATGATCGCGAACCGACTGTAGCGGATGCCGTCCGGCGCCTTCGGCTGCGCCTGCGCGATGCGCATGAGCTTCATGATCGCGGTAATCGACTTCCCACTGCCGAACGGGCCGCGGATGCCGCACACGAAGGCGCGCGACTTCAGGAACGCCAGCGCGACCGGGCCCGGGGGCTGCCACACGACCGGCGCGGCCATCGTCAATGCTCCCGCTCGGCGTAGCCGTAGACGATCGGATCGCCGCCGGTGTTGCCCTCGGCGAGCGCTGCGCCGCCGATCACGCGCGGCAGCATGCCGTCGAACTCGGCGAACGCATGGTTGAAGAACTGCCGCATGTCGGCGGCCACGCTCGGGGACACCACGATCGACGCGATCGGGCGGCCGCGCGCCGTGGCCTCGGCGACGTCGTCGCGCAGCTTGCGCGCGTAGTCGCGGCCGCGATTGATCGCGGCCACGTTCTCGCGGATGACGTGCTCCGGGAGCAGCAGCATGGTCAGGGCAAGACCTCGCGCACGCTGACGTCGTCGAGCGTGCCGCTGAAGCCGTAGACCGGGCGGATCAGCAGCGCCGACACGCCCGGCGGCGCGGCCAGGTCGCAGGTGAACGTGCCGTCGCCCGACTGGATCGGACACGACGCATAGCCCGTGCTGCCGCGCAGGCGGAACCAGTGGCGCGGATCCGTCGACGCATAGGTGCCGCCGATCGTGTAGCTGACGCGGTACGTGGTGCCCGCGGTCAGCGCGGCGGTCGGCTGTTCGATCGCGGCGGTGTATCCCTCGTTGTGGAACGCGAGCGCGCCCGGCGCCGGCAGGATCTGCCACGAGTAGCCGAGGGTCCAGCCGTCGGCGGTGTCGAACGTGCCGTTGTCGACGAGCTGCGGGCCCAGGCTTTCGGCGGTGGCGGACGCCGGCGCGATGCACGCCGTGCAGGCGAACAGCAGGCCGATCGAGAGGAGGAGCGAACGCATGGTGGACTTCATCGGGGTGTCTCCGGTTGTGGTGGCGCGATGAGGAACGGCTGCGCGTGCGCCAGTTCGCGGCCGCTGGGATCGTACACGGTCAGTCGGTTGGCCGCCGAGTCGAAGGCGATGCGGGAGACGGCCGGCACCGGCTGGAGCAGCGTGATCGTGCCGTCGGCGCGCAGCCGGTCGACGGCGACATCGATCGCCAGCCCCAGCACGCCGGGCGACACCATGTCGCAGTCCTCGCCTCGGCGCCATTCGTTGTGGGCGGCGAGGATGTCGGCAGCCTCGGATGGGGGCATGGGCTTGTGCGTCATGGAATCCATTCCCCGTGGGCGGCTCTCATCATGATTCCGACTGCCTCATCCATTCCGCCGGGGCATCGCCCAAGAGCCCCAACGCAAGTGTTCCCTTGTGCATCGCGCGTCACCCATACAACGGTTTCAACGTCCACGGT
>CAYLTB010000130.1:0-8208 GCA_964386675.1 uncultured Verrucomicrobiota bacterium | reverse complement strand
CAGCAGCACGTTCATGTGGCCGGGCATGCGCCCCGCAACGGGATGGATGCCGAACTCGACTTCCACGCCCCGTCGAATCAGCGCGTCATACAACCGGCGCACGGCCGGCTGGGCCTGGGCGAGGGCCATGCCGTAGCCGGGAATGATCACCACGCGTCGCGCGGCCCGCAGCAGCGCTACCGGATCTCGTTCGATCGCGGCGGAGACCGGCGACGGTGCGGAAGCCGCTGCCGCGGCGGAGTCGCCCGGGGCTTCCGTGGAGGCCAGGCGTCCGGCGAGCACGTCGCCTAGGCGTCGGTTCATGGCGCGGCACATGTCGCCCGTCAGCATCAGTCCGCCCGCGCCGACGAGCGCTCCGACAGCGACCGGAACGGGATTGGCGACCGCGTAGCCGGCGACGGCGGCGGCGACGCCCGATAGCGCGTTGAGGAATGAGATGCTCACCGGCATGTCCGCACCACCGACGCGGAGCATGGCGATCAGGCCGGCGGCGAGGGCCAGCGCGAGCGTGCCGGCGGACCAGAGAGGGACGTCGGAGGGCCGGGAGCGGCCGCCGAAGATGCAGGCGGCGAGCAGCCCGACCAGCAGGGCCAGGTTCAGGGCGCCGTGGCCCCGGAAGGCCGCCGGACGCGAACCGAAGACCCGCGCAAGTTTCAGCACGGCCACAAGGCTGCCGCTGAACGTGAGTGCGCCGATCGCAACCGCCAGCAGGGCCGCGATGCGCGCCGCCAAATCCGCTGCGCTGCCATCGGATCGCAGCGCCAGCATCGCGACGATTGTCGAGGCGGCGCCCCCGATTCCATTGAACAGCGCCACCAGTTCGGGCATCTGGATCATCCGGACGCGCGCGGCCAGAAAACCGCCGCCCAACGCGCCGGCGGCCAGCCATCCCCATAGCGTCGGGTGCGTCCATAGGCCGCGGCCGTGCAGCGTCAGCGCCAGGAATCCGGCCGTTCCGGCCGCGCCGAGGAAATTGCCCCGGACGGCCGTCGCGGGGGAACGCATCCAGTGAATCCCCAGGACCAATAGCGGTACGAAGGCCAACGCCGCAACGTCCGCGGGGGCGATGGCGCTCAGGGGTGTCACGACGGATGCTCCCGGTCCGACGGGCGTCGGAACATCCGCAACATCCGGTGCGTCACGGCGAAGCCGCCGACCACATTGGCCGCGGCCAGCGCCACGGCCGCGCCCGCCCAATGAACCTCGCCGGCCGTCCTCGCCAATCCGACCGCCGCCAGTGCCGCGAGGATGGTGATGCCCGACAGCGCATTCATGCCCGACATCAACGGCGTGTGCAACAGCGGCGGCACCGCGCGCAGTACGATGTAGCCGACCACCGCGGATCCGAAGAATAGCCCGAGCCAGAACAGCGCGCTCACGGCGTACGCACCCCGTCCGCCGCCGCCCAGGACTCCCGCGCGCCGGCATGCACGATCTTGCCTTCCCGTGTCACGACCGTCGGCGCGACCACGTCATCGCGGTCGGATACGGCCAGCCTTCCGTCCCGGGCGAGGTGTTCGACGAACTGGCAGACATTCTGGGCAAAGAGCCATGTCGCCGTTGTGGGGACGCGGCCGGGGATGTTCTCGATGGCCTGGATGACGACGCCGTGCTTCCGGACCACCCGTCCGGCTTCGCTGGCGGCGCAATTCCCGCCCTGGTCAATCGCAATGTCCACGATGACCGATCCCGGCCGCATGCCCGCCACCATATCCTCGGTGACCAGCACCGGTGCGATCCTTCCCGGAACCAGCGCGGATAGAATGAGGAGGTCCGCCTCCGACACCGCCGGTCGCAGCGCCGCGCGTTCCCGTTCCAGCCACTCGGTGGGCAGGGCGCGCGCGTAGCCGCCCGGTCCGCGCGTGAGATTCTCGGGCACGCCCGGGTCGAGCACGGCCGCGCCCAGGCTGCGCGCCTGCTCACGGGCTTCCGCGCGGATATCGGAAGACGTCACGACCGCGCCCATGCGCTTGCCGGTGGCGATCGCCTGCAGCCCGCAGACGCCCGTTCCGACAACGAGCAGGTTGGCAGGTCTGACGACGCCTACCGCCGCCGCGGTCAGCGAAACGAACTTCGGCAGGGCGTCCGCCGCCATCAAGGTGCCCTTGTAGCCGGCCACGAGGCTCATCGAGGACAGCGCATCCATTTTCTGCGTGCGCGCCATTCGGGGAATGCCGTCAAGCGTCAGCGCCGTGACGCCCCGATCGGCCAGTCGCCGCACCATCTCGCGGTTGTGCGGGGCGGCGGGATGCAGGAAGCAAACGAGCATCAGGCCTTGGCGCATCAGATCAATCTCGTGCCGTCCCGTCCGCGGATCAAGTCGAGGTTCTTTGACCTTGAGCACAAGGTCGGCGCCGCCATAGATGGCCTCGGCGTCCGGCGCAACCTCGGCGCCGACCGCCGCATAGGCCCCATCGCCATAGAAACTCCCTGCGCCCGCGCCCGCCTCGATGCGGACCCGCGCGCCCGCAGCGATGAAGCGCGCCGCGGTTTCGGGTGTTATGGCCACGCGATTCTCGTCCGGCATGATCTCGCGAGGCACGCCAATGATCACATCCTTCAGGTTCATCGGTCTTCCTCCGGCGTCTTCTTCTGCGTCGCGGCTTCCGGCCAGACCCGCGCCGGATCCAGCCATTGCCCGTAACTGTGCAGCACCACATTGGTCTCCGAGTCCCGGATGCCCGGAATCGCCGCCAGATCCCTCGTCACGAAATCCACCAGCGTTTGACGGGAAGACGCCAGGACGACCGCCATCAGGTCGTGGCGGCCGGTTACGATCATCGTCTCGAGCACCGGCGGCAGTTGCCGGATCCGCTGGGCGCAGGCTTCGAGCTGTCGTCCGTCAATCTTCAGCCCCACGATGGCCATGAACGCCTCCGGGGCCGCATCGGGGCTCACCTGCGCCGCGATCCGCAGTGCGCCCGATGCCGTCAGCCGCCGCAAGCGCTGACGGATGCTGCCCTCGGATACCCCGAGTCGTCGCGCGATCTCGCGATTCGAGGCGCGACCATTGTGCGCCAGGAATTGCGCAATGCGGACATCCATCTCGTCCTGGATCTTTTTTATGTCATTCATCGGCGCAAAAATAACGCATTGCGTAGTAAAGTCGAGAAAAAAAAGCAACCGCGGGCTGGCGGGCGACGATAAGACGACGGCCGGTACGGGCAGGGTGGAGGGGCGTTCAGACAGGCACCGCGGAACGTGGGGAAGCCGCTCGCATCGCGGAGGCGGGCGATGGCGAGGGATCGCGGCGGCTCAGGCGGACGTCGGCGCCGCGGCGAAAATGGCCTCGATGCGGGACATGACGTCGGGGGTGAGCTTTTCGATATACTCCACTGCGGCGACGTTTTCCGTGACCTGCTCCGGGCGCGACGCTCCGATGATGGCCGTGCTGACGCTCGGATTCTTCAGGCACCAGGCGATGGCGAGCTGCCCCGTCGTCATTCCCATCTCGGCGGCGAGGGCCGTGAGTTGGCGCACCTTGGCGATGGTCTCCGGATTGAGCTGCTTTCGGAGCCAATCCCCCGCCTTTTCGTAGGCGCTGCCGGCCGGCACTCCGTCGTTGTATTTGCCCGTCAGCAATCCCACCGCCAGCGGAGAGTAGATCGTGGTGCCCAGGCCGAAGCGAGCGATGACCGGCTTCAGTTCGACCTCCACGCGGCGGCGATGCAGGAGATTGTGCTGCGTCTGCTCCATGGTGGGGCCGGCCAGGTGGTCGCGCTGGGCAATGGCGTAAAGCTCTTGAATGTCCGAAGCGGAGAATTCGCTCGTGCCCCAGTAGAAGATCTTTCCGCGACCGATGAGCTCGTTCATGGTGTGGACGATTTCATCAAGCGGCGTGTCGGGATCGGGGCGGTGGCAGAAGAATAGATCCAGATAATCCAGCCCCATTCGCAACAGCGCGGCATCGCAGGCTTCAACGAGGTGCTTCCGCGAAAGCCCCCCTTGCGTTGGCAATTTTCCGACCCGGATGACTTTGCTGGAAATGATTAGTGAGTCGCGGGGCCAGCCGGCGGATTTGAGCACCTCGCCCATCGCTTTCTCCGCCGCGCCGGCGCCGTAGGCCTCCGCACCGTCGAAAAAGTTCACGCCGGCCTCGTAGGCCGCACGCATGCATGCGCGCGTCGCTTCGGTATCCACGGAGACGCCGAAGGTGCGCCAGGAGCCGAGTGAAACCGCGCTGACCTTGAGACCGGATGCGCCGAGTTTACGGTAGATCATGGGGAATAAGACTCCGTTGTTGCACGCGCTCTAATCTACGCCGTACCCCGCGAGGGTCAAGCGGCGCGCGCGCTATTCTGCGCCCGATCCCCCGTATGTGCAGCGTCAAGGAACGGGTCCGCCGGTGAAATGAAACCCGCCGGAACTCCTTTCGCATCAGGCCCGTGCGGCGACTCGGAGGAACTTTCGGCCGCCGCGCAGCGCGCCGGCGGCCAGTGCCAGCAATCCGAGACTCGTGGGTTCGGGGATCAGTATCGGCATGCCGCCTTCGACGGCCCCCTCGTTGACGAATTCCCGGTCGTAGTACACCCGGAGGTTGTTGAGATTCAGCACCGATCCCGGCAACACATAGATGGAATGAACGTACAAGGCCTCCTCCTCCGGCCCCTGGTTTCGGAATACATCCACGAGTTTCACGTTGCCCGGTCGGCCCGGACCGCCCACGACCAGACCGTCGAGGGCGAAATTGTCCTCAAATCCTTTTAGGGCTTCGCCGATGTTCTTCCCGGCGACCTCCAGCGTGCTCTGGGATGCGGGGTTTTCCGGCTCGAAAACCAGCGTGAGGTGGACGAGATCAGCCAGATGCGCCGGGTTGCCGCCCATGATCCTGACGTCGGTTCCCGTCAAACGGACTTGGCTGCCTGGCACTGCGGCCAGCCGAGCCTCGCGCCCGAAATTTAGCTCGCGGGCGACATTGAGCTGGCCGCCCTCCAGGCGCAGCGTGCCTTCGCCGGCTTGTCCGATCCGAATGTCGTCCGCGGACAAGCTCCCCGCCGAGAGCTGCCAGAGGCCGGCGCCGTCGGCGGTGCCGATGTTCAAGCGATAGACGGCGATCTTGCCGCCCTCCTGCGTCGCCGTCGCGTTGTGCGTGACCTCCAGCACGGCGGCGCTCAAGCCGGATAGAACGCCCCCGAAGAGCGTGCCGTTCGCCAGCGCCACGGCGTCAAAATCCGCGCCCATCGCCAGCGTTCCCGATGGGAACAGGGTCAGGTCCGGAGTCGCCAGACTGCCTGCGCCGCGATACCACTCGAAACGGCCGGCGGCGCCGTCCGCGGTGCCGACGAGCAAGCGGCCGCCGTCGGAAATGACCAGATCGCCGGATCCTTCGAGCCGATAAGCGCCCCCGCCATCCGCGCCGCCGATCCGCAGTTGAGCCACGCGAACCGTGTCAGCGTCCTGTATGGCCCGCGCTCCACGGGTGATTTCGAGATTGGCCTCGCTCAGACCGCTCACCAGGCCGCCGCCGTGGCCGGCCAGCGCGTCGGCGTCGAAGTCTGCGCCCATCGCCAGCGTGCTGCCGGCGCCCATCGCGATGCCGTTCGCCGCCGACAATCCGCCGGAGTGATACCACTCGAATCGGCCCGCGCCGCCATTGCGACCGATGTACAGCCGGTTCCCAATGTTCAGTTCGCCCGTTCCCTCCAATCGGTAGGTTCCGGCGCCGCCGGCGCCGTCGCCGACCGTGACGTTCCCGCTGACGTCATACCGTTTCGACGCGTGCGCGTGGCCGGCGGTCGTTCCCGAACCGACGGCGAACTCGCTGACCGCCAGATTGCCGCCGATCGCCAGCGTGCCGCCATTGAGTGTCAGCGCGCCGCTGCCGGCGCCGGTCGCAATGTGGCCCGCGATGTCGAGCGTGCCGCCCGACGCGAGCGTCAGCGCACCGGCGCCCCCTGCCGCGATGCCGAAGTTCAGGTTCCCGATCGTCCAGACGCCGGCGGAAAGCGTATGCGCGGCGGGGGCGTTGACGCCGATCTGCAGCAGGTCGGCCGCCACGTTGCCGGTCGTCTGCAGCGTACCGCCATTCAGCGCGAGGATGCCGTCGCCGCTGCCGTTGGCCACCGAACCCACGGCGAGCGTACCGCCCGACAATGTGTAGGTTCCCGCGCCGAGCGTCAGCGTGCCGGCGGTGTAGTCCTGCCCGGTCTGCTCGTGCGCGCCTGCCGTGCCTATGCCCACCCCTAGCTGGTCCACGTTCACTGCGCCGGACGGCGCGAATGTGCCGCCGTCCAGGTTGAGCGTTCCCGTCCCGGGCTCGTTGATCATGCCGCCGACGGCGAGCGTGCCGCCGGTCAATCGGTAAAGGGCGTTGCCGAGCACGAGCTGACCGACCGTGTATAGCTGTCCGCTCTGCGTGTGATTGCCGGGATTCCCGATGCCGACCTTGAGCTGATCCACGGCGACGCCGCCCGACGGCGTGAACGCGCCGCCGTCAATTTGGAGCGTACCGGTTCCTGCTCCGTCGAGCACCGGGCCTGAGACGTTCAGAGAGCCGCCGGTCAGCGTGTAAATGCCGTTTCCGCCGGATTGGGCGCCCAGATGGAGGTTGGCGACGTTTGCCGTTCCACCGCTCTGCGTCCAGTTTCCTGCGCCGGCGTCGCCGACCTTCATTGTCGTGGCTGCCAGTGTTTTGCCGGCGACGAGCGTGAAACTGCCGGTCCGCCCGGCAACCTCGCCCAGCGTGAGGTTCGTAACCCGGATCGTGTTCCCGTTGACCGTCAGCGTGCCGCCGTCGAGGACCAGCGCGCCGGTGCTATTCGCGTTGGTCGTGTACGGCATGAAGATGTTATAGACGTTCATCGTTCCGCCGCGCAGCACGAGGCGGCCTGTGCTGCCGTCCGAGGCGCCGGCGCTTCCGACAAAGAGGTTGGCGTTGCCGTCGTTCAGATTCAGTGTGCCCCCCGTGAGTGTGTAGGTCCCGTTGCCGCCGCCATGGCCGAGATAGAGATGGCCGCTGCCGACCCGCAGCACGCCGCCGGACTGCGTCACCGTGCCGCCACCGCCGTCTCCGATCCAAACGGTTTGGGTGATGTTGACGGTGCCGCTGCTCATGTTGGCCGCGGCGTTGCCGGTGGCGCTGCCGATGCGCAGATTCGTGGCGCGGGACTCGATGCCGTCGTTCTTTGTAACAGTGGCGTTATTGGTGACTTCCAACGTCGCGTTGGCCAAGCCCTGGACCAGACCGGGAATGGCGTTGAAATCATAGCCCATGGCCAATGTTCCGAGGCTTTCCATTTGAATCTTGGCGGCGGTGACGCCGCCCTCCCGGAACCACTCGAAGCGCCCGTAGCCGCCATTGCCGACCTCAATGCCGGCGCTCCCGTTGACCGTCAGCGTGGCGCTGCCGCTGATCCGATAGGTTCCGCTGGAACCTGTTCCTCGTCCGATTCGCATCCGGCCGGAGGATTGCCCGTTGACCGTCAATGAGCCCCCGGAGTGGAGCAGAATGCCGATGGCGTTGTCGCCGTAACCGAGATAGAGCGAGTTGTCCACATAGAGCGAACCGCCGGACATCGTGTAACAGCCGGTCGCTCCGGTCCCGTAGCCCAGATACAGCAGGTATCCGACGCTGTTATTGCCGCCGGTCTGGCTGATGGTGCCTGTGCTGTAGTCCGCATGGCCGATATACTGCGTCCTGCCGCTATAATTCATGTCCAGCGTCCCGCCGGACAGGTCCAGGCGGTTGTCAGCGCTGATGTAGAGATCGTTCGCGTACGCCGTCCCGCTGGCGATCTGGGCGATGCCGCCGCCGCTGCGCCGCAGATAGACGTTGTCGGCGCCGGTCGGCACTTGGGCCGGGCTCCAGTTGGACGCCGTGAACCAATTTCCAACCGCCGCGCTCCAGGAAAGGTTCTCGGCGGTCGCCGGCCGGACGAGGAGGGAAAAGAAGACCGCAAGCCACACCCGCAGCCGCCGCCCGCCTTCGCGGCAGACCGGCACCGATCGCGTCGCAATTTTCATAGGAGCCTCCTATGAGTTAGGCTGTGCGAACGCCCGTATGGCAGCATCATCTCTGTTGCAAAAAAGTCAAGTATTTTATGCCGGTTATACGCGCGCCGGGAGACTTCGCTTGACGCGAAAGGAGGCGGATGGCACTGTCCTCCGCGGGTCGCGGGGCGTGGCGCCTGCCCCTGCATGGAGGCCTTCATGAACGTAATGACCAGCCGAGAGCGGATCTAGCGCATGTACGAGCATCGCGAGGCGGAC
>CAYLTB010000129.1:0-8230 GCA_964386675.1 uncultured Verrucomicrobiota bacterium | reverse complement strand
GGTCTCGGTGAGGCGGTCCGTGGTGGAGTTGCGATCCAATCCCGGCTCCGGCGCCTCGAACCGGTACTCGTCGCGTCGCCACCCGAGCGCCAGCCGCAGCGAAAAGGCCGGCGGCGGGCCGGGCGGCTGTTGGGCAATTTCCTGCCGTGACTGGGCGGCGAGCCAGGCGCGCGCGCGACGCGCGTATTCGCTCTCCGGCGCCAGCGCGATCACCTCTAGAAAATGCCGTCGCGCGTCCTCGACATAGCGGGCATTATAGAGCGTCTCGCCGGAGTGGTAGAGCAGCGCGACGTTTTCCGGATCGAGAGTGAGCGCCGCGATGTACACGCGCAACGCATCGTTGACTTGGCCGATCCGATCGTAACTCATCGCGAGATAGCGGAGTACGAGCAGGTTGTCCGGATTGGTCTCGCGCAGCCGGAGCAGTTCCTTCACGGCGATGTCGTAACGGCCGGCCTGGAACGCTCTTGCCGCTTCCGTTTCGGCAAAGCGCATCAGCTCCTCCGCGCGCGAGACGGAGATCCCAAGCGCTGAAATCACCGAAATCAGCAGGAGAAGCACGCCGCGAACACCGGGAACGTTTTTCTCCCGCGGACACGTCGCGCGCGTCCCCTCCAAGGCCTCGATTTGGAAAGGGCCAGGGAAGTTTCCTGCGCCGGCTGTGCGAGAATGCTGGGCGGTGGGTCGGATGCGATGGCGGCGCATGGTGGGCGGTTCCTACGGATCGCTCGGACGCGGCGGGCGGACAAAGTCATCGGGGTTATATCCCCGGCCTCGATAGCCCAGGCCTCCACCGCCGCGGCCTTCGGCGGGATTGGGCTGGCCGGCCAGGTCCACGTTCACATCCAGACGGGACGTCACGCCCGCGCTCGCGTTCTCGTCGGGCCGCGCACCGGGTCCAACGCCCTCGTTCCGCGCCTCGACCATGGTCGGTTCTTTCGGTTTCTGCCCCAGCCCCACGACCTGGCCGCCGCCCTGGCCCTGAGGGCTGTCGGGGTCCACGTCGCGTGCGGTACCGCGGAAGAGCCGATCGTGCGTTTGAGACGCCATCGTCACAGTCAGCACGGGGCCTTCAGCCCGACCGCTGTGGATGGGACGGCCGTCCACCACGGTCCGCACCTCGTAGTCTCCGCGCCGGGCATCGCCGTAGGCTTCGACCCGCACCGTGTGTCCGCCGCCCGTGACCTCCGTCACTTCCTGATTGCCCGTGTGCGTGGTAACCACCTCGCGGCCGGCGGAGTCGCGCGACCGATGTTCGCGGGACACTTCCGCTCCGCCGCGATCGCGGTAAACCGTGGTCGTCCCGCCATCGGAGCGTGTGTAGGTGCTGGCGCTGCCTCCGTCGTTGGTCCGCTCGCGAGAGGTCAGCCGGCCCAGCCCATCGTTCGGTTCGTCGCCGGCCGGATTGGTTTTCGGCAGCGTGCTTGAATCAGGGCGCAACCCCGCTCCGAAGCTGCGCGAGCGATCGCTCATGCGCTCCTGGTTGCTCTTGCCGGTAAGGCCGCGCAGGGCGCCGACCAGCGTCTCGGTCTCCGCGCCGCCGGGACCGGTGCGGCGGCCGAAGCGGCCGGGATCAAATCCGGGCTGGCGGCGCGCGTCGTCGGCGTTGAGTTGGTCGAGGCCCAGTGTCTCCCGATCCGGCCGGAGGGTGTCAATTGCACCGCCACCGGTATCGCGCGGCACGGCGCCAGGCTGCAAGCCGCCGGGCAGAATATTCTCGAAGGGCTTCTTCGGGTCCGGCGTCTGCTGGCCGGCGGGGAAGTTCGGCCCCTGCTGGCCTGGGATCTGATTCGGATTGATCTGGGGGGTCGGAGCCTGCACGGTTCCGATCGGTTTCGCGATCGGCTTGATCGCCTCGGCGCTGACCGGCGCGCCCGAAGGCTTCTCCGCCCGCGCCGCCATCGCCGCCGCGCCCGCCACCACCACCCAACCGAGGAACCGCTTCATTCGTCGCCTCCCCAGCCCAACCGCGCGGGCTGATTGTAGAGGGAATCTACCGCAGCCGTCTCAATTTTCAACCGGCGGGGTCGAACGGACGGGCGCCACGGCGCTCCGTTTCCAAGGTCTGGAGGGCCGAACGCGCTTGCTTTCCAAGGACTGGAAAACGCCGGTGCGGCCGGCAGATTGGAGAAAGGGCGGCCGATTCAATGACGGGCGATAGTCAGCGCGGCAAGTCGGCCGACCGCCGAAAAACGGGATCCGGGCGTCCTCTCCGGCTTGCCGGCGAGTTGGAGCAGTCCCTCGAGCATCACGACCAGCAACAGCGCGCGCGTCGCTCCCGCGATCGCCCCCCCGATGCGATGCAGACCGGCGTACCGCGCGGCGAGAAAGACCGTCAACCACCGCTTCCATCTCCGGGTCAGCCACCAGGCCAGGGCCAGGGAAAGGCCGAAAGCCGCCACGCCGGAAGCCGCGCCGCTGACCGCCAGCGCCAAGCGAATCAGGCGCGCGAGCACGTGGGTCAGACCGGCGCCGGCAACAAACAGCATGACGGAACGCAACAGGCCGTGCGCTTCCGCCGGCAGTCCACGCGAGCGACCCCGCCAGAATCCGAACGCCGCGGCTGCGGCGGCCAGGAGGTCCATCAGGTTCATCGTGCGGATAGACTGCGACTCGAACTCCCGAATGTCAACCTGCCCCGGCCCTCCGTCCGCATCAACCCGGTTCGCTGCCGCGGGCGGTCGTTTCCGTTCGCGCCGGTTGGGTTCCCGCGGCCAGCGTCTCGTTGAGCGCGAGGGCCGCCAGGCACAGCGCGCCGCCGATGAACAGTCGGGGCAGGTGGGCCTGTTCGCGAAAGACGATCAGCGAAACGGCGACGGCGAGCGGTATCTTCAGATTATTGAAGATCGCCAGCGCTCCGGCGTTCACGCGCGTCGCGCCGACGTTCCACAGGAAGAACGCGACGCCGGAGGCGATGACGCCGAGATAGACGATGGCAAGCGCCTGCCGGCCATCGAGCGCGGGGGCGCGCGCACCTCCGGGACCCAGCCAGCCGGCCATCGCCACCGCGAGCGCCCCCGCGTACAACAGCCCGAAGACGCCGTGATCGGCGGCGTGCCGCGTCCGCGCCCGCCAGCGGCGATAGGCGATCTGGCCGAAGGCGAAACACACGTTGGAGAGCTGCACCAATCCGAATCCCGTCCAGAACCGCTCGCTGCGGAGCTCGCCATATTTCACCACCGCGGTTCCCGCTACCGCCAGCAAGGCCATCGTCAGATAGACCGGATGGAACCGCCGCTCGAACGCGTCGTGAAGCAACGCCACATAGATCGGCGTGAATACAGTGAAGAACGCGATCTCGTACGATTGCAGGAAACGGTAGGACTGGAACAGCGCCAGGTACATCAATCCGTACTGCACGGCGCCGATCCCGACCGCCGTCCACGCATCCGCCGGGGCAAGCCGTCGAACGCGCAACAGCGGAGCGAAAACCAGCGCCGCCAGCGCCAGCCGCGCCGCGGCCAGTGCGTACGGATCCACGCCCTTCAGCGCATTGCCGATGAGACCGAACGAAAAGGCCCAGATCAGGGATGTGGCGAGCAGGTAGATCATGGGGACAACATACCAAAGCACGACCTCCCTTGCGTGCCGAATCCCTGGGCTGTTCGCGGCGGCGAGGGGACTCGCCGCCCTACCACCGTTCGGCTGACCCCACCACCGGGCGCGCCGCGACCCCTGGGCCGTTCGCGGCGGTCAACGGAGTGGCCGCCCTGCCATCGTTCGGCTGACCACGCTGCCGCGCGAGTGGTAGGGCGCGGACTCCGTTCCGCGCCGCTTTGACCCCCGCGCCGGTGGACTGATAATCACTCGGCGTCCGCCGGCGGCGGCACAAACTGGCGCCATGCCCCGCGGATATCTTCGATGATCGTATAGAGGGCCGGCACCAGCGCCAGCGTGATGACCGTCGAGAACAGAATGCCGAACCCCAAGGAAATCGCCATCGGAATCATGAAGCGCGCCTGGACGGACTTCTCCAGAATGATCGGCATCAGGCCGAAGAACGTCGTCAGCGAGGTCAGCAGCACGGGCCGGAACCGCCGCACCGGCGAGCGCGCGATCGCCTCGCGCAGGTCCATGCCGCCGCGCCGAAATTCATTCGTCGTATCCACCAACAGCAGGCTGTCGTTGATAACCACCCCCGACAGCGCGACCATGCCCATGATGCTGATGATGCTCAGGTCATAGCCCAGCAAGGCGTGTCCGACAATCGCGCCGACGATGCCGAACGGGATCGCCACCAGCACGATGAGCGCCTGGATATAGCTTTTGAACGGAATCGCCAGCATCGAGAAAAGCACCAGCAGGGCCAGAAGAAAGCCGTTGCGCAAGCTGCCCACAGACTCACGCCGGTCGCGGTCTTCGCCCTCGAAGGAGTACCCGAGGCCGGGATACCGTTCCGTCAATTCGGGCAGTATCGTCCGCTCAAGGTCCGCCAGTACGCGCTGGGGTTGGGCCACGCCCTCGATAACATCGGCCGTGACGTCAATGACTCGCCGACCGTCGGCGCGGTTGATGGCCTGATATGCCCGGCCACGCCGAATCTCGGCGGCCTCGGTGAGCCGGATTTCGCCGCCGTCGCGACCGCGTATAATCAGCCGTTCGATATCGGCCTCCGTGCGCCGCTCCGATTCCGGCAACCGGACCATGATGCGCAGCTCATTGCGGCCCCGCTGCTGGCGCCGGACCTCGGCGCCGTAGAAGGCGTGCCGCACCTGGCGCCCGAGATCGGTCGGGGTCACGCCCAGCGCCGTCGCCAGCGGTGTGGCCCGCAGGTCGAGTTGCGGCTTCCCGAGGCGAACGCCGTCGTCAATTTCCACCACGCCGTTGAATCCCCGCAGCGCGGCGGCGACCTCGGCCGCCGCCGATTCGAGCACGTCGAGGTCCGAGTGGCTCAACCGCACATCGATCGCCGTGCCGCCCGAAGGTCCGATCGTGAAGCGGAAGGTCGCCGACTTCACCCCCGGCATCGGGCCGGCCGCGGCCCGCCACTCCTGCGTGAAGCGGGACGCCGTGATCGGACGCTGGTTGATGGGCACCAGGTAGAGGGTTACCGCCGCCACGTGCCCGCCCGAAGCGCGCGCGCTGCCCATGGGCGAAAAGCCGCTCGAGCCGCCCACCTGGACCATCAGCCCCCGAATGATCTGCTCGCCGCCGTTTTTCGCGGCGACTTCCCGCGCTGCCGCTTCGAGCCGGTCGGCCAGCCGCTGCGTTTCTTCGACCGGCGCGCCATAGGGCAACTCGATGCTGGCGCGGCACGTGTCGCTCTCCACGCGCGGGAAGAAGAAGAATTTCATCCGTCCGCCCGCCAGCCAGCCGAACACGAGAATCAACGAAGCCAAGCCGATCGCGACCGTCAGGTAGCGGTGGCGCAACAGTCGCTGCAGGAACGGCTGATACGTGCGCTCGGCGAAGCGCTCCAGGCCGCGCCCAAAATGCTCCTGCGGCGTCTCCACGATGCGCCAGAACAATCCCCGGACCTTGCGCCGCTGGTGCGCCAGGTGCGCCGGCAGGATGAACAGCGCCTCGATCAGCGAGATCGAAAACACCGCGATGATCACCAGCGGCACGTTTCGCCAGACCTTGCCCATGGTGCCGGGCACGAACAGCAGCGGCACGAACGACACCATGTTCGTCAGCACCGAGAACACCACCGGCGTGGCGACCGCCTGCACGCCGCGCCGCGCCGCATCCAAGTAGGTGCCGCCCTGGCGCCGCAGGTAGTAGATGCTCTCGCCCACCACGATCGCGTCGTCCACAACGATGCCCAGCGCAACGATAAACGCGAACAACGAGATCATGTTGATCGAAACGCCGGTCTGGGGCAGCACCAGCAACGATCCCAGAAACGAGATCGGAATGCCCATCATCACCCAGAACGCCAGCCGCACCTCCAGGAACAGGCCGAGAATGATCATCACCAGGATCAGACCCATCCCTGCATTGCGCA
The DNA here is from genome assembly GCA_964386675.1 of uncultured Verrucomicrobiota bacterium. Classification (GTDB taxonomy): domain Bacteria; phylum Verrucomicrobiota; class Kiritimatiellia; order PWTM01; family PWTM01; genus CALGXT01. Next base: position 2,283 of record CAYLTB010000129.1, on the reverse strand, counting down.
ACAGCAGTTTCAGGCGGTCGCGGTACAGTTCCGACCGGTCGTTCCATACCGCCACGCGGACGCTGGGCGGGAGCCGTTCCCGCAGGCGTTCCGCGTAGGCGGCCACAATCCGCGACGTCTCGACGGGGTTTTCCTTCCCGACCCGATAGACGTTCAGCGCGACCGCCGGCTGACCGTTGTATTTCATGAAGCTATCCGTATCGGCAAAGCCGTCGTACACCGTCGCGATGTCGCCCAATCGGACGCGGGTTCCGTCCGGGCGGTCCACCAGCACGGTCTGCGCAAAGTCGCGCCCGTATTCGCGCCGTTCGGCCGCCCGCAGCAACACCTCGCCACCGGGCGTTTTCACGCCGCCGCCGGCGACCTCCACCGACGCCCGCGTCAGCGCGTCGGCGATTCCCGCCAGCGTCAGCCCATGGGCGCGCAGCCGATCCAACGGGACCTCGACCCCGATCTCCAGTGGACGAATGCCGTCGAGTTCCACGAGGGTAATCTTCGGATTCTGCGTCAGCTCGTCCTTGGCCGCCTCCGCGAGGTCGCGCAACACCGATTCGCCGACATCGCCGTAAATCACCAGCGACAGCACCTCGCGGCGCGCCAGCGCCAGGCTGACCACCGGCCGCTCCGCGTCCTCTGGAAACGTCGTGATCCGGTCAATCGCATTCTGGATGTCCTGCACCACCTGATTCTGGTTGACGCCGTCGAACAGCTCCGCCGAAACGACGCCCGATCCTTCCGATGCCGTCGAGGTCACGCGCTTGACGCCGTCCACCTCGCGCACACGCTCTTCCACCGAAAGGAGGACCCCCTGCTCCACCTCCGTCGGGCTGGCGCCGGGATAGGCGACCGTCACGCGGACCGTATCGAGATCGAACTCCGGAAAGACCTCCTGACGGATCGAGGGGATGGCCATCCAGCCGCCCACCAGAAACAACAGCATCAGCAAGTTCGCCGCCACCGGATTGGCGGCCATCCACGCAATCGGGCCGCGCGGCGGAGGCCCGGCGTGCGGCACGGGAGACCCGTTGCCGGCGTCGGAAGGTGCGCTACCCGGAGCGCCGACCTCGTTCACGGTCGCGCCTCCAGGGACCTGCGGGACTCCCCGGGCGTCGGCTTCGCCTCAGGAGCATTTTCTATCCGCAGTTGCAGGTTGGGAATCGGGGTGCCAATCCGGCTAACGACCACCCGCTCGCCAGCGGCGACACCGCTCGGTATCCAGAACTGCTGGCGATCCTGCCAGAGCACCGAGACCGGCCGGATTTCCAGCCGGTCGTCCCCATTGGCGACCCAGACGAACCCGCCCTCCCGCAGTGCGGCGATGGGAAGGCGAATCACGTTTTCGACGGGGATTCCAGCGATCAGGACTCGCACATAGGCGCGCAGCCGCAGCGCCCGCTCCGGCGGATCGAGCGGCCGCGGCACGGCGATCAGCGCGCGGGCCAGCCGGCCCGCCGGATCGAGGTCGCCCAGGATGCGCACTACCCGCCCCTCGCGCTCGATGGTTTCGCCATTGCCGATGTCCTGAAAGACGCGCGCGACCGCGCCGCCCCGGCCCTCCGCATCCGGCGCATAAACCCATCTCAGATATGCCGTCGGCAGCGAGACCCGGGCGTAGAACTCATCGGCCGCGGCCAGCGTCGCCAGCCGGGTCTGCGGCGCGGCCACCTGTCCGACTTCGGCGAAGCGCTCCAGCACTAGCGCATCGAACGGCGCATGAACGGTCGCACGTTCCAGATTCCAGCGCGCCCGCTGCAGCGCGGCTTCCGCCGCCGTCCGAGCGGACTCCGCCGCCGCGACCTGCGGCTCGCGCAAGGCCAGTGCACGACTTTCGGCATCCGTCGGCGCGGCGGCGTCGCCGAGCCGCCGCCATTCGTCTGCGGCCACCCGCGCGCGGGAGCGCTCGAGCGCGAGATCAAGCTCCGCACGCTCCAGATTGGCTTCCGCCTGCGAGACCGCCGCCTCATAGTCGCGCGGGTCAATCGAGAACGCCGCCTCGCCCGCCGCCAGCCTGCCGCCGGGTTCCAGATGCGGGGAGCGTGCGACGATCCGGCCGGACACTTCCGCCGACACCTCCACCTGGCGCGCCGGGATGATTTCGCCGAATACCTCGATTGGCAACCGCGTCGTCTCGATTTCGGCGACGATCACCCGGACCGGAACCGCTATTTCCCGTTCCGGTCGGCGCGCCGCCTGGGGACGCGTGCGAACCCAATATAGGGCGGCGCCCAGCGCGGCCGAATAGCGGGTCGCCTCCTCCAGCAGGTCGTCATCCAACACAATGTT
>CAYLTB010000128.1:0-8431 GCA_964386675.1 uncultured Verrucomicrobiota bacterium | reverse complement strand
CCCGAAATTCCACTGGCCGTGGAATTCGCGGGAGGACTTCGGCTCGAAGGCGTGACGGCAAAGCCCGGCGGCGTGAAACCCGGCGAAGCGGTGCGACTGCGTTACATCTGGCGCATCCCGCCGCCGGAACGCGAGCGGCGACAGTGGGCGGCCTTTGCGCATTTCTCGGCGGGCGCCGTCCGGTTTCAGGACGACCACAACTTGCCGGATGCCGCGCCCCACGCGGCGTTATTTGACGCGGAAGCGCCGGGCCTGTTCTTCGAGGACCGCACGGTCGTCGTGCCGCCGGATGCGCCCGCCGGTCCCGTCGAACTGGCGATCGGGGTGTACGACAATGCCACCCGCGCCCGATTGGCGTTGAAAACGTCGCGGCCGACGCGCGACCGCGCGGCTCTCGCGCGGGTGTTTGACGTGATCAAAACGGATACACCCTGACGCGCGCGGCCGGCAAAGCCGCGATCAGAATTGATAGATCACGCCGACTCCGAAGGCCGTATGGCTGTGCGGGAACTCGTACCAGCCTCGGTCTTCGCGCACCGCACCGTACACGCGCAGCGTGTAGTGCGCCTTGACCTCGGCGCTGACGCGGCGGACAAACGCCTCGATCTTCCAGCGTTCGTCGAGCGCGCATTCCAGGGTGGCGCCCAACTCCAGACCGACCATCTGCGATTCCGGCTCGATCCATCGCTGATAGCCGCCGTTCGGCCACGGCGGACTGCCGGCTGCGCGCCAGTCGCGGTAGGCCTGTTTTCCTTCCGGCGTACCCGGAAAACCGTTACCCCATCGGCCTTCCGCCTCGAACTCCGCCGAATACCAGATCGCGCCGAGCGTCAGACCGGGGGCCCAGCGCGACTCGTTGGGATAGCGCGCGCGCAGGGAAAGGCCCGGACCGGCAAATCGGAAATCCCCGTCGGTATCGCCTTCCGCCGTGCCGGCGCGGGTCGCGAGCGACTCGTACGCAAACCGCACGTGAAGCCACGGCAACGCCGAGAACTCGACAAACGGGCGCACCGGCACGTCCGGCGTAATCTCCTTCAATTCGGTAATGGTGCCCAGGAACGAGTTGCTGAGCGAACGGCGGCGGTCCTGGAGGCGCACCATCGGCGTGACACTCGCGCCGATCCGAAAACGCTCCCCCCAGTTCAACTCGCCGCGCGACGGGCTGAGCGCGGCGGGCGGCTGGTCGGCCGGCGCCGCCGCCGCCGCGGCGGCCAGGGCCGAGGCGAATAGCGCGCAGAGCGCCGGAACGGTAGTCTTCATAGGCCGGGCCAGCATACCGGATACCGGCGGCGGATACAACCGCACGTCGCCGGACGCGCCCGCTTCTCCACGGCAGCCGGAACGGACCGGCGGGGCCGCGATCGCCGCCGTCCGGATTTCCAAGGCTTGGACGAAAAAAAGCCCCCCGTTTCCAAGCCTTGGAAAAAACCGCTCGGATCCGCGTATCACTCCCGACGCATGCCCGGCGTCCATTCGATGCGAAGTCGCGCCGCACCGTGCGGCACGGCGGCGCGCAGCCAACCCTCGCGCAGCACCGCCGCCGAATCGCCCTGCGGCGCGCCGTCCGCCGCAAAGGCCGCGGCGGCAGCCGTGCCCGGCGTTTCCGGCTGCGGCAATTGCAGCTCGACGAACGTCGCGCCGACCTCCGGTTCCGCGTCCCAGGCCCAACCGCGCGCCGTGCGTTCCCGCCGCACGCGGACGGACGCATCGGCTCCGACGCCGCGCAGACGCTGCGGCGCGCCGCGGGGATCGAAAAAGACCGCATGCCCCAGTTCCAGAAAATCCACCCGCCGGCCTTCGTGCAGGCCGGAGAACGCCAACAGTCCCTCGCTGCGCGCAACCCAGCCGTTCGGCGGCAGCCGCCAGTCCTCGCCGCCGACACGGACGCGCCATTCATCGCCGTCCCGGCTGCGGTTGATCCAAATCTCCAGGGCGGGCGCGTACCGGAGGTACATCCGTCCGCTCCCCGCGGGGCCGCCCCCGGCAAAGGCTTCCGCGGCATCGGCGAGCCGTCCGCCGAACTGAAAGGCCATCCGTTCCGGGGCGCGGCCCCGCGTCCGGCGCAACAGGGGCTCGGTCATTCGCGCGGCGCGTCCGGCCGCCGGCGACGGGGCCCCGGCGCCGGCGCCGGGGGCGAGGCCATACCACAGCAAGGCCGCCGTCCAGCGATCCCAATCCTCCGGTGACGCGGCGGCGTCCGGGGCCGGCAACAAGCCCTCGCCCAGCGGTCGCAGCCGCGCCAGCCCAAACAACGGCAGCACCGGCTCCGCGACCAGCCGGCGGGCGCGCTCCGGCGCGACCCGCCAGCCGTCAAGCGCATCGGCCCACAGCCAGATCCAGTCGTCCCGTCCGATGACAGGCCGCCCGAATTCGCGCGCGGCGGCGCGCAGCCACTCGACCAAGCCGACGCGCGCCGTATCGAAGCGCGCGGCGCCGGGCGCGCGGACATCATAGTCCACGCCGGCCCAGGGGGCCCGCGCGGTCAGACCGGCGCCCAGTGCGGTCTCCGGGTTGGCCAGGCCCGCCCGCGCGGCCTCCAGTTCGGGATTACGCAACAATTCGATCAAGGGCCATTTCACGGCAAAGGATTCGCCGTCCTCCCCGGTAATCCACTGCCCCTCCGCGTCGCGCCGCAGGAAATCGCGCGACCACGCGGCGTCCGTCGGCTGGATTTCGTCCAGGTCCGCCATCGTCTCGCGGGCGTCGGGTGGCAGGGCGGCGGGAGGCGCGCTGTCGGTCGCGCGACGCCCGGCGCCGGGCAGGACGTCCTCGAGCCGCGTGGCCACCGTCAACACCACGCGCTCCCGGATTGGGTTGCGGCGCCCAAACGCCGGCGGCTCGTAGATCGCGCGAATCGGTGCGGCGGACGCGCCGGCCGACTCGCGCGGCGGCAGTTCCCAGCGGGTCGCCTGCGACGCGGCCGGATCAAGATAGGCGCAGGCCGCCCACGCGCCGCCATCCGCCGTCCGGAAAACCGCCGTCTCCGGCCCGGCCCAGCCGGGCGCGTTCAGAAAGGCGATCGGTGCCGCAACGGCCCCTTCCGCTTTCCATCGAGGGCATGCCAGATACGGAATGTCGCGTCGATCCGCGGCGGCCTCCATGACCAGCGAACGGCCGATCCGCCGCACCCGCACCCGGCGGCCGCTTTCGAACTCGATCGCGGCGGATCCGTCTTCGGCCAGCCGCGCGATGACGGCGCGGTCCGGCCGGGGCCACGGGCCTTCCGGCTCCCACTCGATCGGCTCGAACGCGCCGACGACGACTTCGCCGACGCGAACCTGGATGCGGCCCGGCCCATCGTCCAGGTCGAGCGCGTAGGTCACGCGTACGCCGGACTCCACGGCGGCGAACTCGACGAGCGCGCGGTCCGGGTCGAGCCGCGGTTCGACCGGGAGGGCCGGCGCGGGCGGCAGCCGGGTGAGATCCTCCGCCCCGCCGAGCGCCGCGCGCACTTCAGCGACGGCCATCGGGCTGTTTTCCGTTTCGTCCCGCCGCCAGGCCGGCACAATCGGCGCGCGGCTTTCGAGGTAGAACGTCAGGCCGGCCAGGTAGAGCGGATGATCGGCGGGCCTTTCCCATCCGACGATTTCAATGCCGGTCAGCCGCGCGCCGACGATCGGCTCGTCCACCGGGAGGCGACGATGCGCCAGTCGCCATCCCCCGGCCGGGAACCGGCCCAGGTGCACGAAGAGCGGCTCGCCGGCGGACGTCTCCAGCTCGACGCGGATGAACGGCCGGTTGCCGGCGACATCGGGCGCGGCGTCGCTGCCGATGCTCAAGCGCACTTCAACGCTGTCGAACGGCTCGGGGATCGGAATCGGCGCTGGAGGCCGCAGGACGACGCGGCTGACGATCCCGGTCCCCGCGGCGGTGACACGGGCGGCGTGGCGCCCGTCGGTGGCCCGATCCAACGCGCGGGCGATTGCGACGGTCGGGGCGTTCGCGCTCTCGACGTTCCAGCCGCGCATGAACTCGAAGGAGACCAGCGGCTCGCGCGCGTCGTCCCAGCCGGTCCACGGCGTGCCGGGCTGGAGCCGGGCGGCGGGAATACCGCGGAGGCTCTTGCCGGGCGGTGGCGGACGGGTCGGGGGCGCAAAGCAACCGGCGGCGAACAGCACCAGGAGGAGCGCGAGGGCGGATGGGTGCGCATCAACCTTTGAAAACGATGTGTTTGCGGCACACATAGTTGATCAGCATCGAGGCCGCGACATTGGCCAGCAGCGAGAACGAGGTGCTCCGGCCGCCCAGCGCGATCAGGCTCCAGCCGACGGCCGTGCCCACGGCGAGGCTGACTCCGGACACGAGATAGAACAGCCCGACCTCCACGTGGCGGCGGTGGCGCCCGCGCTCGAATACCCACAGGACGTTGGTCACATAGGCGGTCAGGTTCGAGAACACGAAGGCTATGGCCCGCGCCAGCACGTAATTGCGCGCGCGCGCCGAGGCCATCACAAAAGGTCCCGAAAGGGACAGCCGCCGAACCAGCGGATCGTCGGGCAGCAGCGTGGGAATCAGCGTCAGAGAAAGCCCGTAGAAAACCGCCAAATCCACCGCGGTCGCGAGGCCGCCGCAGAGGCCGTACTTGACGAATTGCGCGGCGCTGCGCGCGGCGTTTCCCGCCGACCCCGCGGCCGCGTTCACGGGCCGGACGCCTCCGGCGCGGCGGACGCCGGCACGTGCCGCGCCCATTGCAGCACCTCATCCGGCAGCGGGAAAATCCGCTCCAGCACGGCCTGATCGCCGCCGGCCTCCCCGGGCAATGACACGCGTTCACCCGCGCTTCGGCCGGCGAGCGCCTGCGCCAGTTGCGACTCGGAGGAGATGATGCGCAGCGCCTCGTCGCGATCCCAGGCGCCCAGGATGTGGTAGCGCTCGATGCGTCCGTCGGCATGGCGCAGCTCGACGCCGACGCCGGGGCCGACGCGATCGGTCGGCACGTCGTGGAAATCGCTCGGCTGCGCCTCGCGCAACTGCATTTCCAGCTCGTGTCGCCGCCGCATCAACACCGCCTGCATGTCCTTGGCCGCCTTGTACTCGAAATTCTCGCGTAGATCGCCATAGCTGCGGGCCACGCCGATTTCGCGGCTGTTTTTCGGGATCTCCACCTGCACAATGTGCCGCAACTGCGCCTGACGTTCGCGGAAGATTCGCGTCGAGGTCACCGGAATCCGGCGCGCTGCGGTCGGAGCGACGGACTCGGCGGCGACCAGCGGCTCATATTCCGGGCACAGGCGCACCAGGCGCCCCAGCACAGCCTGACGGTCCAACGGAGGCCAGCCGGGCGAACGCCGCAGGCGGCCGATGAAGTCCCGCCGCTGGTCCTCCGTCATCGCCGCCAGCGCGTCGCGCAGCGTCTCCGGCCGCGTGAAACGGTCCTTCATCTGCTTCTGCGCCTTCAACCGCTCGCCGCTGTGATCCTCCTCCGCCACGTCCAACGCGCGCCGGACAAGGTCGGGCAGCGAACCGAGGCTCCACGACGCGATGCGCTCCGGGTGGCGGAAGACCCAGAGCAAGGCCTCGACGCCGATTTGCTGTCGGGCAATGAGGCCGCGCAACAGGTCGGCGACGTCGTCCTCGCGGCCGCGCGCGCACAGCAGGTCGATCGCGGCCTCCAGCGGGCCGATGTCGAGGCCCGGCAACCGGTCGAGCAGCAGGGCCTCCAGCCGCGCGCCGTCGCGCGCGGCCAAGTGGGAAAGAAAACGCTGGACACCCCGCGCCGGCAACCGGCGAAGGACCGCGGTGCAGATCTCGGCATCCCACAGGTCGTCCGCCGCCGGCGATTCGAGTTCGGGCACCGACACGCCGAGCGCGGCGGCCGCCAGCGCAGCGCGCGCCGTCAGTTCCGGACGCCGCCCGCCGGCCGCGCCCTTGACAACGAAACCCAACCGCTCGGCCAGCGCGGCGCGCTGCCGCTCGTCCAGGGCCTCGGGCTTCGCATCCGCGAGTTCCTCGGCCATCTCCAGCAGCCGTTCCAGGTCGCGTTCAGCGGACCAGGCGGCGAACCAGGCTTCGCCGTGCCGCTCGCCCGCGGCTCGCAACGACAACGGCTCCGAACGGCGCGCCGGAAAGGCCACGCGCGGATCGCCCTTCAGCCCCTTTCGGGCGGCCTCCCAAAACGGCTTCCAGCCGTTCTCCGGCAGCACGCGCGGCACGAGGCGGTCCTTGATCTGGTCCGGCGTCAGCGGGCCGAAGTCGCGCAGCGCCCAGCGCACGAGCTCCGCCGGATCGTCCGCGGAAAGCCGGCGCAGCGATTCCGGATCGGTCAAATGCCGCGCCAGTAGGTGGTCGGGCGATAGCAGGGCCAGTGCCTCTGCTGCGTACGCAAAGGACATTTCGTGGCCGGCCCGGTGCTCGAAATCAATGCCGACGCGGCCATAGAGGACGTCCACCCGCCGCACGACGCCGGCACCCCACGTGCGGTCGTGACACAGCGCGCCTTCCTTCAGGGACAACAGCAGTCGGAGACGGCGGACCGCCTCCGGCGCGGCGATCGGCTTGTCGAAACCGGCATGGTTGACCAACTCGCGCCGATCGCGGTCCGCTCCGATCAGTTCCAGAGCGCGTTTCCGGACCGCGTCGCGGCCGACGGGACCGTCGTCCGTCCACGCGGCGCGCGCGCCGAGGGCGGAGAGGGCGGCGTCGGTCAGACCGCGTTCGGCGCAGGCGTCTTCCAGCAATCGTGCGCGCGCGTCGGCCTGCGCGACGGCCCCGGTGGCCGCCAGGTCGTTCAGTGCGGCGAGCAGCTCCGCCACGGGAATAGGATCGGCGGAGATCCGTTCGAGAAACCAGTCTTCGTCGTACCGCGGGTCCATCGGGATCACTTCGCCCCGCCCGAGGCCGCCGCTTCGGCCTGCTGGCGCTCACGCTCGGCGACGAGTCCGTTCACCTTGTTGCGTTCGCCGTTGCCGGTCTGGAAAAGACCGATGCGGTTAGGCTTCGTGCCCAGTTCGGGCGCCTCCGGGAAGTGCGCGCCGCGCCGGATCTGCGCGACGAACTCTTCGAAGGTGAGCGTGCACTCTTCATATTGCGGCAGCGACTCGCGGGTATCCGTGCCGCGTTCCCAGGAAAACGTCGGGGCGCTGCACGGCATCGCCATCAGTCGGACGGTCTCGCCGCGCACCGCCGGGGTGGCGCTGCGCAGCATGACGGCGTAGCGCTTTTCGCCGGACTCGACGATGACGCGCCGGCCGCCGGCGACGCCGATAATCGGGCCTTCGATTCGGATCGCCCGTGCGCTTCCCGCGCGCCGGAGGTCGTCATCCGCGGCCACATAGACGTAGCGGTGCCAAATCCGTTGGTACGCCGCTTCCACCTGCGATCTCGGCAACGTTTTGAGACCGAGCGAAATCAATTCTTCCTTCGGCGCGGGTTGCTGCGCGTGCGTGGCGACGGTTGCGGCAATTACCGCCAGCGCCATTCCCGTCCAGGGGTTTCGGATGCCCATCTTGTCGTTGCTCCCGCTTTTCCTGCGACACGCTAGGGCGTCGCCAACTTCCGCGCCGTGCCTTTCCGATAAAACGGCAATTCCGCGACCTCCGCGGCCAGCCGGGCGTCCCCCGCCTCGATCTCGACGGCGCTTCCCACTACAGCGGTTTGCGTCTCCACGTAGGCCAGCGCCACCGCGGCGCCGACGCTCGGCGCAAACGACCCGCTGGTCACCGTCCCGACCGGCCGACCGTCTGCCCATACCCGGGCGCCGGGCCGGCCTGCCCGCCGTCCGGCCAGCCGAAGACCGACCAGCCGCTCGCGCGGACCCCGTTCGATTTCCGCCCGGACGTTATCGCGGCCGAGGAATGGCTTGGCAAGCTCCAAGAATCGGCCGCCGGCGACGCCCGCCGGGGTGCGATCGGGGCCGAGCTCATGGCCGTAGAGCGGATAGCCCATTTCCAGCCGCAATGTATCGCGCGCGCCGAGGCCGATCGGCCAAGCGTCCGGCACGGCGAGCAGCCGTTCCCAGAAAGCCGCGGCGCGCTCCGCCGGGAAGTACAGTTCATAGCCCCATTCGCCAGTGTAGCCGGTGCGGCTGACCACGCACGGGACGCCGTCCAGCGCGAGCTCGGCGAAGCGGAAATAGCCGAGGTCGGGCCAGCGCACGCCGAATGCGCGTTCCATCACGGCGCGGGAAAGCGGACCTTGCACGTCCAGCTTGGCCAGCGCGTCGGACCGATCCTCAAAAATCGTGCCCGCGGAGCAATGCGCGCGTACCCAGTCCGCATCCGCCGCGCGCGTGCCGGCGTTGACGACCAGCCAGAAGCGATCGGGAGCGAACCGGTAGCAGGTAAGATCGTCCAGCACGCCGCCACGCTCGTTGAGCAGGTAGGCATAGCGGCACTGGCCGACCGCCAGATCGCCAACCCGCGTCGTGAGCAGGCATTCCAAGTCGCCCTCGGCCGTCGGTCCGCGCAGTTCGAGCTCGCCCATGTGGCAGGTG
>CAYLTB010000127.1:0-8588 GCA_964386675.1 uncultured Verrucomicrobiota bacterium | reverse complement strand
GGAAGCCCCGCCGATCCCGTGAAGCCAGCACACCCGTTTCATGCCGGCAGCATGTCTGGTCCGGGGGCGGAAATCAAGGCGGGCGGACAATACACGGCGCCGCCGATGCGTTAGTCCATGAACGGACGCTGACGCCGAATGCCGAGGCTTGACGACAACGCCGTGCCGTGAAAGACATAGCCGACGTCCGAATCAAGAAAGGGATTCCGAAATGACCGGTTCGTGTTCGTTCAGTCTGGGAATGCTGTTGTGGTCATGGGCGCTCGCCGGTGCCACCGTTGTTTCCGCAGCCACGTACTACGTGGATTTCGCCGGCGGCGACGATGCCGCCGATGGGCTGACGCCGCGCACAGCGTGGAAACACAGCCCCGGGGACCGCAATGCCACCGGCAATCCGGCATCGGCTGCGCTGAAACCGGGCGACACGGTCCTGTTCAAGGGCGGCGTGGCCTACCGCGGCTCGCTTCGCCTTTCGGCGTCCGGCGCACCGGGCAATCCCATCACGCTCGACGGCAACACCGCCGGCAACTTCGGCACGGGCCGGGCGGTGGTGGACGGCGGCCGCATCATCGAGGGATGGCGGCGCTGCGCGAGCGCTGAGGAGGCCGGCGGCAACCCGCGCTGGCGGGAGATCTTCATCGCGGACATTGATCTCGACATCGCCGTCAACTTCAACCACGGCCAGGTGGTCGTCCACCGCCAGCAGCCGCGCGACCGTCAGGCGCCATGGCAGCGGGTGATCCTGTGCGACGGCGAACAAAAGCTGCTGCCGATTGCGCAGTGGCCGAAACCGGCGGATCCCTTCTACCCGGACCTGCCTGCCGACTTCCTGCAATCCCCCAACCGGCTGGAGGTCCGCGACGGGCGCACGCGGCTCGTGGACACGAAGAACCTGGCCGGCAAGGACGCGAAGTTCTTTGAGGGCATGTTTGTCGGCGTGCACGGCGGCAACAACCACACCTATTTCGCCGCAGTCACGGGCTTCGAACCGGCGAAAAGCGAACTGCAGTTTGCGCCGTTCAAAGACACGACCTATCCGACCACGCGCTTTGCCCTTTACAATTCGCCGCGCCTGATCGAGCAGCCGGGAGAGTGGGCCATTGCTCCGACCGGAGCGGGCCGCACGCGCATCTGGCTGCTGGCCGACCGCCTCCAGAACGGCCAGCCGGACAACATCGGCTTTCCGGAGCTGGAAACCGGCATCGCCATCACGGACGGCGCCTCGCACCTCCGCGTGCAGGGTTTCCTGATCCAACGCTTCTCCGGCGGCGGCGGCGCGGTCGCGATCGAACGGAGCAACAACCGTTCGAAGGGTATCACGGTGTCGGACTGTGAAATCCGGTTCGTCAGCGGACACGCCGGCGTCGGCCCGCACTTCTGCGATGATATCGTGATCGAGCGCTGCTACATCTACCAGTGCCCCGCGTGGACGACGGCCATCTTTCTGAACCGGGTCAACAACTACGTGGTGCGGAACAACCGCCTGGTCAAGAACTCCGGCAGCGGTATCCGGCACTACGAGGCGAAACACGGCCGCATCCAGGACAACGTCGTGCTCGACCACTTCGGCATGCACTCCAGCGGGATCAACCTCTACGAGGGGTGTTTCGATGTCGTTCTGGAGCGCAATTACATCCAGAACACCATTGCCATCAACCGCAACGCGGAAAAGCTGGTCCTCCGGAACAATGTGATTGACGGTGCGGGCAAGGCCGCGGTCGGCATCGCGATGTGGAATTCCGGGCGGACGGGCGGACGGGCGATCAAGGACATCGAGATCTCGAACAACACGATCGTGAACCTGAACACCGAGACCGCGTGGGCCACCGGCGTGCTGGGTCAGCGCAGCGGCAGTCCCAGCTCCCCGACAGGGCTTTCGATCCGCAACAACGTTCTTTACCGAGTCTCGGACGATCTGCAGGGCGTGTTCGAGAACAACCTCTACGGACGCGACGTGGAGGCCCGCTTCAAGGGCCCCGGCTGCCAGGTGATAACGGACTGGAGCGGGCTGTTCCGAGATCCGGCGAAAATGGACTACCGGCGGAAGCCCGGCAGTCCGATGATGAACGCCGGCGCCGATGTGCCCCCGCCGCCGGAGCGATGGGAACGCAAATAGGGTGGACTTGCGACGCGGTTGCCGTCGGGGTACCCTTTGGCAGATGAATGCGCAGACCCGCAAAACGGCCGAAGGCCGGCGTGCGGCGGCGATCGGCGCAGCCGCAGCGCTGGCGTGCACCGCGTCGCGCGCACAGTGGGTCACTCCCTCGCTGCACGGCGCGCCGCCCGGCCAGACGATCACGCTGCCGCTCGAAGCGGTGATTCCATTATCGGCCCCGGTCGAGATTCGGCCCTCACCGTTCCTGCTGGAGAAGGCAGACGGCGCCCGGCTCGGTCCCTTCGCCTTCCGGAATGGGACGCTGGTCCGCGTCGGTGAATGGGTTTTCGAACTGCGGGTGGTGGAGGGCGACTCGTTTACGCTGGCGACCGGTCCGAGCGCCCGGCCGCTCGGTCCGTTTCCGCTCCAGGACGGCGCGACGGTCCGCATCGGCGACGAGGAGTATCGGATTCGTCGCGCGCCTTCGCTGATCGCCGGCCGCGTGCAACTGGAGGGGGTGACGAGTCCCCGCGTCACGGTGGCGCTGGTCCGGTGGGACGACGAGTTGCCGAACCGTCTCGGCGGGGTGCGCATGGAAATTGGACGGATCGGCGCCGAACTGGCCTTCTACGCCGCGCCGCGCCGCGACGATGCCCCCGTCGTCCGCGGCACTCACGGTCGCGTCGTGCTCAATCCCGACATCACCCGCAGCCAAGCCGATCTGGATCGGGCCTTTGCGCAGGCCGAACGCAAGGCGAAGAACGCCGTCGAGAACCTGCTCCGGGAAAGCCGGGCGCAGACGACGACGTGCGACGCCCAGCGCGGTCAGTTCGCCTTCACGAATCTTTCCGCCGGCCGCTACCTGGTGTGTCTCATCGCCGATGTGCGCGTCCCCGATTCCGGTCGCGTGCCGAAGTTCGAGACACGCTACTGGTGGGCCGATGCCATCCTCGACGAGAACGACATCGCCGAAGTTGCGTTTGCCGATGCCGGGCGCACCTGGCGCAATATGTTTCCCTGAGCGGAGGGCGCCTCCCAAGGCGTGAGCCCGGCGGTGTCGCGCAAAGGCCCGAAGCCGTGCCCCGAACTGGCCGACGGCCTGCCGCGGGAATGGACGCAACCTTTCGGTTCAAACCCGCGTGTCGCTCGTTCTCCTTCTGGCGACAAGGCCCGGACCGCCTACGGTCCGTGTCCGGACGCCGCGGTGTCGTATGCGCATGAGTTCGGCGTCGCGCCGGTCTCTCAAGAGCCCGGCGGCTCGGGCGAACCGAGGCGGTTGATGCGCGCGGCGGCTACCCCGGCTCCGAAGCCATTGTCTATGTTGACCACCAGGATGCCCGGCGCGCAGGAGTTCAGCATGGCCAGCAAAGCCGCAACGCCCTGAAAACTTGCGCCGTAACCGACGCTGGTCGGGACCGCGATCAGGGGACGATCCACCAGTCCGCCGACGACCGACGGCAGCGCGCCCTCCATGCCGGCGACGACGACAATCACTCGCGCCGCGCGCAGGCGGTCGATATGTCGCATCAGGCGGTGCAGGCCGGCCACTCCGATGTCGTAGATGCGTTCGACCCGCGCGCCCATGCGCGAAGCCGTCAGCGCGGCCTCCTCGGCGACCGGCAGGTCTGCCGTGCCGGCCGCGGCGACTGCAATGAGGCCCTCGGCCGCGGGTAGGGGGACGGGATCAAGGGTAATGCATCGCGCATCGGCGTGATACACCGCTTCCGGAAATCGCGCGCGCACGGCTTCAAATACATCCGGTCCCGCGCGCGTCGTCATCACGTTCTGCCGCGCCTCGAACATCGCCGCCATGATTTCCACGATGCGCGGAGCGGTCTTGCCGGGCGCGAAGATGACTTCCGGCAGTCCGCAGCGGTGCCAACGATCGAGGTCCAGCCGGGCAAAGCCGAGATCGCGTTCCGGCGCTGCGCGCAGCCGGTCCGCCGCCGCCTCGGGCGTCAGGCGCCCGACCGCCACTGCCTGCAATATCGCTTCCAATTCATGCATGAGCACAGCATCGTCGGAGCGGTCTGCGAAATCAAGCGCCATGGCGCGTCTGCGCCGAAGGATATTGCGTTTTCTTCCAAGGCTTGGAAAATACCGCGCCGGCCGCTTCCAACCCTTGGAAAACTGACTGATAACGGAAGCGGCGGGGGCGACAGTTAGAGTACGGAATGGCCGCGCGGCGGTCGCCGTCGCCCTTCGGCATCAAATCGGTGTCAGGCGATGTTGCGATTCGGCGGAAAACAGGTGGACGACGGCGCGGCGCGGGCGGCGTCGGGCGACGATGTGGACGCCATGGTGCGCGCCCACTGGCGCGAGGTGTTCGGCCAGTTGGCGGCGATCACCGGAAACGCCGCGACCGCGGAGGACCTTGCGCAGGAAGTTTTTCTGCTGGCCTTCCGTAAGGGATTGCGCCCGGGAGTCGGCGCGCGGACCTGGTTCCGCAAGACGGCCCGCTTCATCGCCCTAAATGAGCGGCGCCGCCGACGTCCGCTGCCGATGGAACCGGCGGATATCGAGCGGCTGTGTGACGCGGCGGTGGCGCCGGGCGGCGCAGCGGAGCCGGATTTTGCGGCCGAACTGGCGGCGCTGCGGCAGTGTCTGGCGGACCTGAAAGAGGCCGACCGACGGTTGCTGGCGGCGCGGTATGAGCGGCGCGACCCGCTGGAGCGGATCGCCGGCGCCGAAGGGCAGACGGTGGGCTATTTGAAACAGCGGTTGTTTCGGTTGAGATTGCGGTTGCGCGCTTGTGTGAAGAAACGACTGGGCGCGGGCGACGAGCATGAACTTGGAAGATTACAGGCGGATTCAGGACCTGATTGACGGCGACCTGGCGCCGGTCGAGCGCGAGCCGTTACTCGAGCGCATCGAGCACGACCGCGCGACCGCGCGCGAGTTCGAGGAAGCGCTGGCGATCGAGTCGCTGCTGCTCGCCGCGCACGGGCGGGAGCCCAACCTGGCGCGCGTCGCGGAGACGCTGCGCGCGCGGATGCCGTCGCGCCGCCGCCGCTTTGCGCCGGGCTGGCTGGCCGCCGCCGCCGGCTTTGCCATCGTCGTGCTCGGATCGCTGGCGCTGGCGGAACGGGCGCGGACCGGCGCCGGACGCGGGGTCGAGGGCGGACTGTTCGTTGCGGGTTCTCCGGCGGTTCGCGTGCCCTATGGCGAGATCGTGCGTACGGGATCGGCCATGGGCGGCGCCATTCGTCTGCGCGACGGTTCGCGCGTGGCGCTCGACGCCAATAGCGCCGTCATCGTGCGCACCCCGGCGCCCGAGGTAGGCCGACGCATCGAGTTGCTCGAAGGCGCGGGCGAATTCACGGTCGTCGCGGGACCGTTGCCTTTCACCGTCTGGACGGCTTCCGGACAAGTCCGGGTCACCGGCACGCGGTTCACCGTTCGATTGCTGCCGGACTGGCGGCCCGCCGAAAGTGCCGAACTCGCGCCGGAATCCCCGACGCCCATGGAAGTGGCCGTGTCGGAGGGAACGGTGCGCGTCGAGTTCCAGCGAAACGAATTTGCAATGGTCGCTGGCGAGCGACGCGTGTTTGCCGTCGAGCGTCCGCGGCGGCCGCCCGTAACTCCCGGATTGGATCCGACGCCGCCCACGCCGCCGGCCGCTCCCTCGACGCCTGAAGATTCCGGCCTGCCGGCTTCCCGTGTGGATGGGAATGTTCCAGCGCTTGATGCGATGCCCGACGGAAGCGTCCTGGTCCGCACTTTTCAGGCTTTCGTCGTCGCGAGCGGGGACACGGCACTGGCGCTGAGATTTGGGAACGCGGAAAGCAGCGCCCAGACCTTCAAGCTGCAATGGGCTCCAGACGCGGTTATTTGGGTTGAAAAGCCAGCACCCAACATGCCGCCCATTGCGCCGGCGCCGGACGCCGCCATATCCGCTGCCCGGTGGCAGCGCGGTACATGGGCGGATCTCACGCCACGGGCGCGAGTGACCGTTACCCTCTCGCGGTACGGTGTTCAGAGTGTGATCGTGCATCAAAACACGACGGAGTAGGCTGGGGCGCGGATGCGGTGGAGGGGCGGCCCCTGCGGCGTCGGACGAAGGCCTGCGGCAAATTCCTCGTCGAGCGGGCGACGCAGCGCCCGGTGATTCCGAAAGCTCGGGCGGCGCAGCGCCTCCCTCGATTGACTTCGGAGTCCTGGCCGCGTATATTCTTCTGGTGCGGCGACGTAGACGTCGCCGGAACGTCATGGGGGCGACCGGTTTCGACGTGTGGGTGTACGCCCCGGTGGCGCGCCGAGGATCTCGGTTGGCCTCGTAAAAAAACCGGGAAACAAACACAAAAGCCAACGACGAATTGGCCCTCGCGGCTTAAGTCCGCGACGTTCCCGCCCGGATGCCTGCTACGGGATGGGAACGGTGCAGCAGGCTGGCTCCGACGCCGGGTAGCCGGGCGGAGGGGCGAGAAAATTACGTGGCTGCTGGTCCCGCGGGTGGCCTGTTCGCCGGCAGCCCGCGGGACGAGAACTAAAGACGAAACACGCGCGTAGAAGCCGGAGCCGATCTCATGCGGACGGGGGTTCGATTCCCCCCGCCTCCACCAGCATCACGTTTTGCGGACCAACGGTGCATTGGTGTCCGCAGCAGTTCTTCGCTGTTCCCGTCGAAAGAAAGGCGAAGCTTTCGGGAAGGTCGTTAGCAGCCCTCCCGGTTTCCACCGTCGTCGAAAACGATCCCGCGGGCGGTGAGAAAACAACATCGGCGGAGGGCTCCGCGGATCCGGCACCGGCTATGGATGGAACGCGCTCATGCCCCCGCTGCTCGCATTCCCCGTTCGATCTGGTATTCTGAAACAACTGGGAGATAAACGGTGAACAGCACGATGAACCTTGTGATGCTGGCGCTGATCGCCTGCACGATGGCGGTCGGAAGTCTCGCCTTCGGAGCGCCGGAGGGCGATGGGACGGCTCTGGCCGCGGCACTGAAGCCGCACCTGAGAAAAACGATGGACTGGGAAATGCCCTCGCTCGGGAAGAGCTTCACGGTGAATACCTACTTTATGGAGGAAACCACCGGCGAGCGACCGGCCGAGGTCATCATCTATGTGATGAACAGCGCATGGGAGCGAATCGGCACGGAAAGCGATCTGTCGATTCTGCAAGACTATATCGGAAAGAGATTCATCGTCGTGACGCTCGACCTCGGAAACCAGCCGGCGGCGGTTTCGCCGGACGTGGACGCCGACATCCACCGACTCTACCGCGCCTGCGCCGGTTACCAGACGCCTTCATTCCTGCGGGCCATGAAGCTCGACCCGAAATCCGGCCGCTTTTTCATTCTGCCGGGGGGCTACCGCGTCGCCACGGACCTGACCTACTGGGAGATCGACAAACACGCAGTGCACGGCACGCTGGAATACATCATGCGGACGTACAACGACGAAGTCGTACCCAAGGTCGAGGGCCTCCAGCCGGCCGTGAAGCCCGCCGACATGGTGGACCGCGACGGCAAGCCGTTGGACTACCGCATCATGATGGACATCGTCTACCCGTCGCAGGCGACGAGGAAGTGCCCCGTATTCGTCTACTCGAACACCGGACAGACCCGTGCCGCGCACAACCGTTACTTGTTTCAGCTGCGCGGTTATGTCTACGTCAACCTGGGCCATTGCTTCAATCCCGTCACCGTTCACTACTGGCATTTTCTCAACTTCACCCTCGATCACTGGAACGGCTTGGCCTGCTACACCGCGGGGATCCGCTACTTGAACAAACATGCCGATCTCTACGCCATGGACACCGAACACATCGGCATGATGGGCATTTCCAAGGGACAGTACGCCGTGACGCGCCTCTCGGCCCCCGACAACGCGCTCGGCAAGGAGGCCCTTGTGTTTCCGCAAGTGCCGGCGGCGCTCGCGAAGTCCGCCGTCGGACTCGGAAAGTTTCCCGAGGGCACCTATGGTCCACAGCCATGGCCGGGTTTCCCTTCGCGCATCCATTGCGGCTGGCAGGGTATGGGCGCGGGCTTGTGGTGTGGGCGCTACATCACCCCCGACTACGTGCCCACCATCCTCGCCTGTGGCGACCACGACAACGATTCGATCGTCAAGGACGGCACCCCGGCATTCCTCCGGGCGCTGGAGAAACTGGACACGAACCACGTCTACCTGCCCATGGATGACTTGGGTCATTCGATCTCGGTCGGCTTTGACCGCCGGTTAGGCGTGGATCGGTATCGGTTGGTGAATGACTTCTTCGACCGGTATCTGAAGGTGAAGGAGAAGCTCCCGCCGGTCGTGCTGATCGCTTGGCCGCGCGACGGGGCGGAGAATGTGGCGGTGACGGAGCCGATATGGGTGCAGTTTGCACCGGTCATTGACTCGGCGACGGTGGTCGAAGGCAATGGCATCCAGGTGTTCCGGTTGCACGAGAAACCCGAGGCCGTCGCGGGAACGTGGACGGCGTCGCACGGCGGGACGAAGTTCACGTTCGTGCCGGCAGAGCCTCTGTTGAGGGGTGCGCAGTACGAAGT
>CAYLTB010000126.1:0-8835 GCA_964386675.1 uncultured Verrucomicrobiota bacterium | reverse complement strand
GGGTTCGGGGGCAGCGCCCCCGAGTCTTACCCACACGAAACAGCGAGGAGCCGAATGAACTGAGCCCAACCCTCCGTTGCGCACGATGGCACACGGTCGCGCGAGAACCGCTGACGTTTGGCCGCAGAGGGGATCCGGAATAAAAGAAAGCAAGACATCCCCCGAAGCACGTCGACGCGAAGCGAAGTGGCGGTGCCATCTGTGCCCTGGAAGCGGGTTCACGAGCCTTAGCAGCGCCGGCCCCGGATGTGAGACCAGAGGCTACGTTATGATACGCGGTCTCGCGGGGGCGCGCGACGGACCGTTTCGTCTGCCCGCACGTGCGGTTAGAGGCCGAGCGTTTTGAGCTTGTTGCGATACAATTCGGCCAGCGCTCCTCACTCCGCCGCGCTCCACCACCGCAGCAGCACCCACGTGCCGCGGCCGGAGTTGAATCCCTCCAGTTCGCGTCCGGGCGTGAAACCGGCGCGGCGCAGCGGTTCCAGTTCTGCGGAGTAATCGCGGCCGGTCGCGCGCGGATCCCGGGGCGCGCCGGCGCGCAGGAAATCGGCCAGTTTCGTCTCCCGCTCGAGCACGAGCACGGCGCGCGCGCCGCGCCCGCCCGCCCATGCGCGCAGCGCGTCCGGAGAGTCGAGCATTGCCCAGTTCCGCTCCCCCAAGTCGCCGTAGAAGACCAGCGAGGGCTCCGTGAAGCGATAGGCGGCAATCTGGATGCCGGCCGGTAGATTCGTCGCTCCGACCCGCGAGCGTACGGCCGGACTCACGGCGCGGACTCCGCCGCCCACCGCCGCGAATCCGGCCGCCACCGCCGCCAGCGGCAGCCACGACCATTGCGCGCGGCCGAATCCGAAACAAAGCCCCAACGCGACCAGCGCCAGCAGAACCGCCGCCGCGCCGGCAAACGCCCACCGTAGCTCCGCCAGCACCGGCAGCGGCCATGCGATCGCGAATACGGCGAGCACCAGCGCGAGGATCGCAAAGAGGATCGCAACGACAAAGAAGACCCGGCGTGCGCCGCCGCGCGTCGCCGTCGGTTCGCTCAGCGCCCAGGCGGTCAGCAGGAGCGCCGCCGGGAACCCCGGCATCGTGTAGTGGGGCAGTTGTGTCGCGTAGAGACTGAAGATGATCATCGGCGCGAGAAACCAGGCGGCCAGAAACGCCGCGCGCGGCTCCCGAAACGGCCGCGCCTGCGCGATCGTTCGGCCCGCGAAGGCCGACCACGGGAACAGGCTGGAGAAGAACGTAAGGGGGTAATACAAGAACGGCAGGAAGAACCGGCTATTCCATGCCCGCACGCCGCGTTCGATGACGTGCTTGCCCATGCCGCCGCTCCAGAACGCCCCGCGGGTCAGCCACAGCGCGGGTATCCCCCACGCGCCGGCCATTAACAGCACCACCGGCACGCCCCAACCGGCCCCGAGCCGCCGCCAAGGCAGCGGAGTGCGCCGCAGCAGCCGGAACAGGATCAGGCTCAACACTGGCACGGCCAGCGCGATCGGGCCCTTGGCCAGGAAACCCAGACCGAGGCTCACCCACAAGGCCCAGCGCCATAATGTTCCCCGGGGCGGCGCCGCTCCGCCAAGCAGCTCGAAGAGCGCCCACTGCGTCACCGTCACGCATCCGACCATCGCCGGATCGGCCACCGCGCCGCGCCCGTGCAGCAGCACCTGCAGGCTCGTCAGCCACGCGAATCCGGCTACCAGGCCGGTGAGCGGCGAAAACCATCGGCGTCCCATTCCGTAGAGCGCGAACGCGGTCAATATCGAGACGAGGATCGAATGAAAACGCGCGCCCAACTCGGAGACGCCGAACAGCCGGTAGCCGACGCTCATCAGCCAGTAGGTCAGCGGCGGCTTGTCGAAACGATACTCGCCGTTGAAGTGCGGAACAATCCAGTCGCCCGAGCGCATCATTTCAACGGTGGCGCGCGCGAAACGCGGCTCGTCGCGGTCCATCAGCGGCAGCGTGCCGGAGCCGGGCAGGAGCGTGATGCCCCCCACCAGCGCCAGCAGCAGCAGGTGCGCCGCGATCTGACGGCGCGGACCGCCCGGATTCAAGTCGCTCATGGCTGCGATCATAGTGAGAACGCGCGTTTACCGCTATTTTTTCCGTATTGCCCGTCCGCCGCCGTGCATCTACTCTGCCGCCGTTTCCAGTTGTCCAACGCGGGAGTGCCGCCGTGAACCGTCCCAATATTTTGTATCTGCATTCGCACGATACCGGTCGTTATATCCAGCCGATGGGGTTCTCCGTGCCGACCCCGAACCTCCAGCGCCTCGCGGAACAGGGTATCCTTTTCCGTCAGGCCTTCTGTGCCAACCCGACCTGTTCCGCCAGCCGCGCGGCCCTGTTGACCGGGCGCTATCCGCACAGCAACGGCATGCTCGGCCTCGCGCACCGCGGCTTCCGCCTGAACGATTACGGACAGCACCTTCTCCATACGCTCCGCCGCGCCGGATATGGTTCGTTTCTGAGCGGCGTGCAGCACATTGCGACGCGCGCCGAGACCGACCGGATCGGTTACGATCGCGTGCTCACGCTCGATGCGAAAAATGCGGATACCGAGGCCGCCGCATTCCTGATGTCGAAACCCTCGCAGCCTTTTTTCCTGAGCGCGGGATTCGTGGAGACCCACCGCCCGTTCCCCGAACCGGACCCGGAGGACGACCCGCGTTACCTGCGGCCGCCCACCATCTTTCCCGACACGCCGGAAACGCGGCGCGACTGGGCCGCCTACCGCGCGATCGCCCGCCAGCTCGACCGGCGGATGGGCGTCGTGCTCGACGCGCTCGACCGCTCCGGCCTCGCCGATAACACGCTGGTCATCTGCACCACCGACCACGGCATCGCGTTCCCGTTCATGAAGTGCAACCTGACCGACCACGGCATCGGTGTGTTTATGATCCTGCGCGGACCGGGCGGCTTCACCGGCGGCCGCGTGTGCGACGAAATGGTTTCGCAGGTGGACGTCTTCCCGACGGTGTGCGAATACCTTGGCATCGAGCCGCCGCCGCACCTGCAAGGCCGTTCTTTCCTGCCCTGGGTGTCCGGCGCCGCCGCGGCCCACCGCGAGGAGGTCTTCGCCGAGGTCAATGTCCACGCGGCGATCGAGCCGATGCGCTGCGTGCGGACGCGGCGGTGGAAATACATCCGGCGATGGGACCCGCGCCGCCGCCCCGTGCTGCCCAACTGCGACGCGTGCCCCACGAAGAGTTTCCTGCTGGAACACGGTTGGAAGGACCGCCCGTGCGACCTGGAGGAACTCTACGACCTCGTGTTCGATCCGATGGAGCGCAACAACCTGGCCGGCCGCCCGCAGCACGAACTCGCACTGGAAGACATGCGTCGGCGCCTGAACCGGTGGATGAAGGAGACGGATGATCCGCTGTTGCAGGGGCGCTTGCCGCTGCCCGCCGGCGCCCGCATGAACCCGATGGACGGCCTCGATCCGCAGGATCCCGCCGATATTCGGGCGAATCCGACCGTCTGGCCGGACGATTACTTCTGAAGTTGGTCAGGCGCTCGGTCGCGCGGCAACCCAGGTGTGCTTTCCGCCCGGATATCGCAAGAACGGCTGCCAAGGGGGCGTCGGCGGCACGAAGCCGTCTCCCCCGATCAGCAGGTAGATGCGAAAATAGGGCGGGTGGCCGGGGCCGCCGGGCTGCCGGATTTCAACGGCCACCTACAGACTCGCGTTCATGCCGGCCGCCCCTTCGGACCACGCCAGCATTACGGATGCGGGCGGTATGAAACGATCGCTCCAGGTGACTTCGCCGTCGGGGACGGGGTACCCGGAATCGAGCGGAATCCCGCGCTGCAGATGGGGCACGACGGCCTGCTCCAGGGCTGCCACCTCGGCCGCGTCAAGCAGGGCCGCCGCCCGGTGAAGGCGCTCGCGCGTCGGCGAACAACCGCCGGAGGCGATCGCCGCGGCGATGACGGTTGACGCGGCGAGTTTCATCAGTTGCCCAGCCGCCGTTGCGCTTCGCCCGCCAGGTCGTATAGCCGCGCGGTGCGCTCCTGCCAGCCGGAGGCGACGAACCAGTCAACGCCGTTGTCCGTGGCGCGCTCACGCAGTTGCCGGGCCTCGCCGCTCCAATACTCCGGCAGCGGTTTTCCCGCCTTGCGCAGTGCATTCCAGATCGCTTCCTGGAAATTCCTCGCCTCGATCGTCCCCAGCGAACGCAGGTCGTCCTCGTCCGACCACACCGTTCGCCAGAGTGCCCGCTGGCGCTCGTCGAGCAGCGCCTGTATGCGCTGCGCGAGCTCATTACCCAGCCGGCGCCGGCGGCCGAGATCGAGCAAGGCGTCCTCCAACGCGATGCGCGCCTCGCATTCCTGCAGGCCCTCGCGGAGATTCTCGAGGCGCGCGGTGCCCACGGGACCCTCCGGACCGGGCGCCAGCACCCAGCTTTCGATGTCGAGATTGCGCCAGTTCGATTCCGGGTACCGCGCATACACGGGCCCCGTCCGCCGTCCCTGCCGGTCCTTGAGCACGTGCCAGTAATCTGCGCCGACGCGGCCGATCCCGCGCTGCTCACCGGTGATGCTGAATTCCGGCATCAGCCGAATGCGCAGCGATCCGGTGTTCGGGATCCCGTTGCGGTCGAACGAAACCCGCAGCTCCGGGCTCCGCCAGCCGTACGCGCGCCCGAGGTCCGGGTTGACCCGGAACATCAGGCCGTACACATGCGCCTCGTAGGCGACGTCGGCGATGTCGTGCAGCGCTTTGTTCGGCGGAGGACGGTTCTGGATACGGGACGGATGGCGGTGCGCCGCCCAGGGCAGACCGCCGGAGACCTCGTGCAGGAATTGAACCTGCCGCGGGGAGGGCGTGACGTCCGTGACCATGCCCAGCATCAGCTGGCCTTCGAGTCCGCGGCGCCGCATTCGCGCCCGGATCTCGCGGTAGACCGGCGCCCAGAGGCCGGCGCTTTCCGGCACCCAGTAGGGCGGCAGGCAACCATCCTCGTCCGCGCCCGTCGCCGTGATCATGGTGACCGGCACACCCTGCCGGCTCACCGCCAGCCGCGCATCGGCGCGGCCGGCTTGCCGGCCCGCCGCTTCGGGGTCCAGCAGGTGCACGTCCCACGCGTACAGGATAACCAGCTTCGGCGTTCCGAGATTCTCGATCGCCGTGTCGAGGTACTTCTCCAGGCGGGAATAGTCCGGCTCGAGATTTCCCTGCGCGTCCCGTCGCCAGCGCAGCAGCGATTCGGCATGGCCCGAATTGGTCTGGCGGATCAGCGGAAGGTACACGACGCGGCTTCCCGTTCCGCTCATCCGCTGAAAACTGCCGGCGATCAGGGCCCAATGGCGTTCCGACCACATCGGGACGCCGTATTCGAGCGCCAGCGTGTCCGGCGACTGCATCAACTCCAGCCAGGTGCGCCAATGCTGCGGGTCGGGCACCGTCCAGTCGGAAACCCGCAACTCCACCGGCACGGTCACCGGGGTGCGGCCCTTCGCCGCGAGGCGAAGCTCGCCGCGATACACGTCAGGCGCGGTGGCCGGGGGCACACGCACCGTGACCCAGACCGCGATTCGCGCGCTGCCCCAACGCGCCTGCGGTTCCACCGTCGCCGGCGGCGCTTCCAGCAGGGTGTCCAGCGGCGGCGGACTCCGACGCGCGGTGGGCGGCCCGTTCACCCCGTACCGGATGCGCACGAATTCGCTGCCGCTGGGCGGAACGCCTTGCTGCGGGGCGGCGACCAGTTCCGCCCGCAGTCCTTCAATCGGGTCGGCGGATTCCACCATCACGGCGCCCGAAAACGTTCCGTTGCGCGCGCCGCTGATCCGCAGGGGCTGGAGCGGTCCGCGCGCTGTGGCGCGCATCGTGTCGTCCACGATGTCCAGGTTCCAGACCCGCCAGTCCTGCGCCGCGCCGCCCCTCGCGTACGCAAGCCCGGCGATTGCCGCCGCAAACAGCCATTGTTTCAGCCTCATGGGCGCTCCTCCCCGCGTGGATTTATCGGGCGCGTGTCCGGATCGCACCGTCACTCCTCCGCGCCGCGGTCAGCCCGGTGATCCGGACCGCCATCCGGCCCCCCGCTCGCCGGCGGGGTGCGCGGCGGCGGCAGCGCATCGCGGTACGCCTTCCACAGGCGATCCACGAAGGGGTCGTGCGAACGGCCGGCGTGCCATCGCGCCTCACGGAAATCATGGGCCGTGGTCGTCGTGTCAATCGAGCGCATGATCTCCTCGCGCAGCGGCGCGTCGTCCTCGGTCATCCACCGGTCCACGTAATCGAAAAAGGCGTCGTGCGCGTAAAACGGTTCCGCCCGCATCAGGCGGCCGCTGAGCGCGATGCCGACCCAGGCGGGGCTGTTGATGCTCCGGCGGTAGACCTCGCCCTCATATTGCGTGGTCGGCTTCGACCGCCCCGCATAGTGATAGGTGTTCACCGCCCACTCGCGCGGATGGAGGTGCTCGTACGGCTGCTGGGCCGGGATCTTCCCGTCCGGCTGACCCTTCCAGACGCCGCGGTGTCCCGCATAGACCACGTTGGCGCCGGTCCAGGCTTTGCCGTACATCGTCTGCATGTCCTGCCCGAATCGAACCCCCGGAACGGTGACGGTCGGCGAAGCCATCGCGCGATCGCCAAGCATCAGGCCGGCGAAGACGATCGGCCACTTCCGCCCGGAACCGTGCCCGCCGTTGGCCGTCCAGCCGTCGTGCCCACCGTCGCGGACGATGGACCACAGGTCAATCCCGTACTGCACAAAGTTGATCAGCAGCGGCCATTTCCGCTCGTCCGGGAAATCCAGGTTCAGCAGCAGCGTGGCAATGCCTTCGCTCCGCGCCGTGTCCCGGGCGTACATCGGCTGGTAGGCGACCGCGGAATCGAAATTGAACATGACGATATCGAGCCACGGCTGGCGGAAGATGCGCGCCAGTTCTTCAATATCCGGTGTGCCCTCGACCGGCGCGAGCCGGTGCAGCCGCCAGGTTTCCAGGTCCCGCGCGCGCGGCATGCGCTGTTGCCGGTCGCAATAGCCGGGGCGAAACGTGTCCGGCGGAACCGGCGCGGCGAGGCAGGTGAGGATCGAGTAGCTCCAGACCGCGCTGGCATGCGGTTCGAACACGTGGTTCAGAAAGACCATCAATTTCCGGTCGGTCCGGCTGCGCTGCTGTTCGGGGGTCGCGCCGATCGAGGACACCAGGTTGTCGCCGGGCTTCAGTTCGATCGGCAGCGCCGCGGCGAGCGCAGCATCATAGCGACCCGCCGGCGTGCGGGCGTCGAAGCCGGACCGGTTCGCCGGCTGGGGCGCGGGGTTTTTTACCGAACCGTTACGGCCGTCGGCCGGCGCGGGCTCGATCACCGTCACCGTGACGGGGCCTACGACGTAGTAATCGCCGTTGACGAACTGGCCGACCGGCGCAGCCCGATCGAAGCGCCAGGTGATGCCGCCTTGCTCCACGTGGTCGCGCCGTGGCAGTTGGCCCGGGTCCGGGGCGTCCGCGGTAGCGCTGCCTGTCATTGCGCCCAACAGCATTCCGCCCACGATCCACCTCCGTGTGTTCATGGTCCACGCTCCTCTAATCCTGCGTGCGCGACGCGATGAAATCCCGAACGCGGCCGACCTCGGCCGGGATACGCTCCATGCGCGTGGGGGCGTCTTTCAGCGCCTCCAGAAGATCGTGCCGCGCGCGGTCCTCGCCGATCGCCCGCCGGATCGCCTCCGGAAACTTCGCCGGGTGCGCCGTGGCCAGGCAGATCAGGGGCGACTCGCCCATGCCCGCGCGTTGTGCCACCGCAACGCCGACCGCCGTGTGCGGATCCAGCAGGTATCCATGCCGCCGCCAGGTCTCCCGAATCGCCGCCAGCGTCTGCTCGGTATCCGCGCGGCCCGCGGCGATCAGCGGATCGCGCGCCGCGTCCGGCGCGTTCAGCCGCCCGTCGCGCTCGAAGGCTTCCATGGCCGTCCGCACCCGCTCCGGATCGCGGTCGAATCGGTAGAAAAGATAGCGCTCGAAGTTGCTCGCCACCTGGATATCCATCGAGGGACTGAGCGTGGGCGTCACCGCCGAGGCGCGGTATTCGCCGGTCGCGAAGAAGCGCGCCAGGATGTCGTTCTCGTTCGTCGCGAGGATCAGGCGCTCCACCGGCAGGCCCATCCGTGCGGCCAGGTAGCCGGCGAAGATGTCGCCGAAGTTGCCGGTCGGCACGGCAAGTCGGACCCGGTCGGCGCCGGTCGCCCGCAGCGTGGCGAGTCCGGAGTGGAAGTAGTACACCATCTGCGCCAGCACGCGCGCCCAGTTGACCGAGTTCACGGCGCCGAGCCGGCGCTCCCGCTTGAAGGCGATGTCGCGGAAGATCGCCTTCACGATCCGCTGGCAGTCGTCGAACGTGCCCTCGACGGCGAGGTTGAAGACGTTCGGATCGAGCACGCTCGTCATCTGCCGTTCCTGCAGCGGGCTGACGCGCCCGCGCGGGTGCAGCACGAAGATGCGGATCCGGCGGCACCCGCGCACACCGTGGATGGCCGCACTGCCGGTGTCGCCGCTGGTGGCCGCCAGAATGTTCAGTCGGTCGCCGGTTTCTTCGAGCAACGCATCGAAGAGCCGTCCGAGGAACTGGAGCGCGATGTCCTTGAAGGCGAGGGTGGGGCCGTGGAAAAGCTCCAGCACGCGGAACGGGCCGACGGCGATCGTTGGGGCGATGTCGGGATGACGAAAGGTGGCGTACGCGCGCTCGATCAGAGCGCGGAGCGTCGTGTCGGACAGATCGCAGAACGGCCGCATTACGCGAAAAGCGAGTTCGCCGTACGGCAGGGGCGGATCGGATGCGTTTCCGACGCGCGCGTCGGGCAGCCGGTCGGGCAGCAGCAACCC
>CAYLTB010000125.1:0-8890 GCA_964386675.1 uncultured Verrucomicrobiota bacterium | reverse complement strand
TTGCCCCGGCGCGGCTGGAACACTTCCGCGCCCGCTACGGCGTTGCCGGCAGCAGCGACAACGCCGCGGCGGCGCGATCCGCGGACGTAATCGTCCTGGCCGTGAAACCGCAGCAGCTAGCGGACGTCTGCCGCGCGTTAGCCGGCGCGCCGGAACGCGATCCGCTGGTGATCAGCATTGCCGCAGGCGTGACGACCGTGCGAATCGAAGAGTGGCTCGGCGGCGCCGCGCGCGTCGTGCGTGCGATGCCAAACACGCCCGCGCTTGTCGGCGCGGGCATCACGGCCATTGCGCCGGGACGGCGGGCGACCGCGGCGGATCTCAACCTTGCCGAGCGTCTCCTGGGAGCCGCCGGCGCCGTGGTCCGCGTCGGGGAAGAGGACCTGGACGCCGTGACGGCGGTCAGCGGCAGTGGGCCAGCCTACGTATTCTATCTCGCAGAAGCAATGCGGGAAGCGGCATCGCAGCTTGGCCTCTCGCTGGACGTGGCGGACGCGCTCGTGCGCCGCACGATCCTCGGCGCCGGTCGCTTGCTGGAGGCGGAAGCCGGCATGCCGCCGGAGGAGTTGCGGCGGCGCGTGACCTCGAAGGGCGGCACCACGGAGGCCGCCGTGGCGGAGTTGGATGCCCGCAAGGTCCGCGAAGCGATCGTGGCGGCTGTGACCGCGGCCGCCACACGCGCCAAGACATTGTCGCGAGTTTGATCTTCGCGGCGAGCCGTGCCCACGGGCTGTTCGCGGCGGCGAGGGACTCGCCGCCCTACCACCGTTCGGCTGATCGGGCCGCCGGGCGAACGGTAGGGCGCGGACTCCGTTCCGCGCCGCGAATCCCTGGGTTGTTTGCGGCGACTTTCGGTTGATCCGATCACTGCGCGGACGGTAGGGCGCGCAGTCCCTTGCGCGCCGGCTCCCTGGGCTGTTCGCGGCGGCGGCACGCCTGCGCGCTGCGCTTCGGCGTGGTCGTTGGGCTATTCGCGGCGGCGAGGGACTCGCCGCCCTACCACAGTTCGGCTGATCGGGCCGCCGGGCGAACGGTAGGGCGCGGACTCCGTTCCGCGCGGCGGTCCTGGGCTGTTCGCGGCGGCGAGGGACTCGCCGCCCTACCACCGTTCGGTTGATCCGATCACTGCGCGGACGGTAGGGCGCGCAGTCCCTTGCGCGCCGGCTCCCTAGGTTGTTCGCGGCGCCCAACGGAGTGGCCACCCTACCCTCGTTGCGCTGACCGGCTGCCGGGTGAGCGCCAAACGAAAGCGGCGCGAGGTGATGTCCCCCGCGCCGCCCCGCCGCGGTCAACGCCCGCGGTCACCGGATTCTCGATCAGCCGCGCATGCGGCAGCGGCGCAGCGCCATCAGCGCAAGGCCCGCCAGCACCATGCCCACCGTCCCGGGTTCCGGAATCACCGTGAAGACCAGGTCGTTGCTGTTCAGCGTGAAGGCACCGGACAGCCCCGCGCCCAGGTTCTCGTAGCTAAATTCGCTCGCATCCGCAAACGTCGTCGAACCGAACTGTACCAGCGTATAGGCCTCCCCCGCCTTGCCGCCGCCCATAAAGTCAAACTTGAACACGCTCCCCGTCCCCTTCAGGAACTCGGACGTGCCCAGGTTCAACCGGTCGGAGGTGTTGTCCGTCGTCGAAAGCTCGAACTGCAACTGCCCCGGCTCCGAACCGCTGGCCTCGCCGTTCCACAGGAAGTAGCCGTTGCCGTTATCCTGCGTGGAAAGGGTTCCAATGCTCGTGCCGGGCGCCAGCTTCGCGCCCGGATGAATCTCCAGGGAAGAGATCATGCCGGTGCCGCCCAGCCAGGCGCCGCTCCACACCTCGTGCAGTACGGAGTTCGGATTCGAACCGGTGACGATCAAGCCGCCCTCGGCCACGATCGTCGGACCGTTGTACGTGTTATTCCCGCTCAACTGCAGCACACCCGCGCCCACCTTGATGATGCCGCCTTTCGCGGTGTTATTGCCGCCGCTGACGGTCAGCGGCGCCGAGATCTCGGCATCCACGTCGGCCGCCCCATTGAACACTCGGATGCCCGCGAGCAGACCCGCGGTTCCCCCGACCGACAGGATGGCGTTGGCGGAGGAGGACGCCACGATGATCTTTCCATCCGCATCCGGGGCGCTCAACAGCAATTCGCCGGTACCGCCGGCGGCGGTCGGATCGAGGCTGAGAACGCTCGACGTGACGACCAGGTTAACGGTGCGTGTGCCGCCATACGCCGCAAAACCCCAACTGCCGACCACCTGAAAATTCCCCGCCGCGGTGCCGCGCGTGAGGGTCAGGTCATCGCCCATCAGGCCTAACTGGCCGCCTGCGAACCGGATGTTCGCGCGGCCGAGATTGCTCAAGCTTGCCACGGCCAGTACACCATCCGACAGGTTGGTCTCGCCATAGCCGCCCGTACCGTTGTTGGTGCCCGAAAGGATCAGGGTGCCGGGCCCCGCCTTGGTCAGGTGCGTGTTGCCGGTCCCGTTGCGCAGCGTCGCCGAAATTGTCACGGCCTGGGCGGTGTTGTTCTGGACAACGATGAGTTCACGGTTCGTCTGGTTCCCGCCGCCGATCAGATTGCCGCCGGTGATATTCACGGCGCCGGTCCCCGTCACCAGGATGCCGCCGGCGCCGATCGTCAGGTTGCCGTCCAATCCCAGGGTGGAGCTTCCGGTGAAGCGAAGGGTGTTGATCGTCGTATTGGCAGCCACATTCGCGTCGGGATTGCCTCCCAGCGAGACGTTGTCGGACGCGACCCAGTTCGCCGGATTGGTATCGGTCTGATAAGAACCCAGTGCGACGATATTGCTGCCGCTCAGGGTTGCCCAGTCGGTCTTGTTGGCCGTCACAAATGACGTCGCATTGATCGTCAGTACACCGTTGGTCGTCTCCGTGTGTGCCGTGGTGACCGTCGCCCCGCTCGGATTCGAGATATTGAGCACGGAACCCGTGTGCGTCGTGCCGGTGGCCTGGGGCCACGTCTGCACCGACGACTTACGGCTTAGCGCGCCAAGGTTGACGGTAACCGTCCCGCCGCTGGCGCCGGGCTCGATTTCAATCGAGGTATAGCCCTCGCGCAATCGGATGTCGTCGAGCGTCTGCGAGTTCGCCGTGCCATCTTTTCCGCGGATCGCCAGCACGCCGTCGTAGAAGAGTGCAGGGACGGTGCTGGGCAGGATGTTGCTCGTCGGCGCGGTCGCCGCGGCGAAGTCCAGAACCAGCTTGCCCGCACGAAGGACGGTGCCGGAATTGTCCATCGTCAGACCGTTCGTAGTGTTGAAGCCCGAATACGTATTGGCAGCCGTCAGGACCCAGGTGCCCCCGCCTAACTTGGTCAGGTAGGTCCGATTCGGGAAGCCCAGCGTGGAGTTCGAGGAATCCGAGATGACGCCCACCGCATTGGCCTGCTCGCTGGTCCCGGTCAATATCAGGTTGTTGAACCTCTGCGTAGCATTACTCATCGTGCTGGTGATTTCACCGTTCCACGTCAACGGCCCGACACCATAAGCTCCTAACGTCGTTCCGTTCCCGGCACCATAGTTCATGTTGATCCGTCGGTCCGTGGCGTGACCGGCGGGGTCGCGACCGACGTAATGGAGGCCGCCGGGATCCGTCGCGACAACGTCGCTCAACGTGGTGTTGCCCGCGACCGCAATGCCCAGGCTGCTGGCACTCCCGCCGATGGGCGTGACCGAATCGAAAATAATCATGGAGCGGAAAAGATTACCGACGCCCCCGGTGAAGGTGTTCGCGCCCTTCAGCCAGACCATCGAGTTATAGTGGTCGCTGACTACCGCTGTCCGCGCCGTCCCGCTGGGATCGGAGATGACACCCCGGATCAGCACGGATCCGCCGAGGTTGGTCGCGTTGATCGTGCCGCCGCTCGCGCCGCTGCCGCCCGCCGTGAGGTTGCCGAACACGATATGGTGGACGCCGGGAACGCCAGCCGCCCCGCCTGTAACGCCGGAAAAGGCGAAGGTGCGGTTGTTCGTCGAGCCGGTGATATCCATCATATACGTGATGGAATTCGCGACACTGCCGGAATTGAGAATCATGTTGCCGCCGTACACGTAGAGCTTGTTGCCGGTGAACGTCAGCGGCCCGACTCCAGTATCAAATATGAATCGCGCCACCGTCCGGCCCGCATCGATGTTGATGGGCAGCGACGACGTGCTGTTGAACGTGGCATTATCCGTCGTCGCCGTCGCGCCGGACGACGTGTTGCCCGGCACCTGGCCACCGAGCCAGTTGAGCGGGTCATTGAAGTCGCCGGTGCCGTTGGCGCCCGTCCACGTATCACTGGCGCCCATCGCGAACCGCGGCATGATCGCGAAGGCTAAAAGTATCGCGAGTGCTGTCAGGAATCGGCTCGATTTCATCATCTCATCCTCCGTTTGCGGCACAACCGACACACGATACATATACTGGGAAACCTCTCCATTTTCGATCCTTCTGACGAACAATAATAGGATGGTGTGAAACTCTTTGCAAGAAAATTTTTTTGACTTTTTTGCATCCGTCGATTCACAAAGTGACCGCGCCCCGGGGAGAAGGAAGATGGAGGGCGCGGCGAGGGCATCGAGGATGCAGGCGCGGACTCCGTTCCGCGCCGCGAATCCCTGGGCTGTTCGCGGCGGCGAGGGACTCGCCGCCCTACCATCGTTCGGCTGAACCGGCCGCCGGACGCGCGCCAAATGAAAGCGGCGCGGGGTGATGTTCCCCCGCGCCGCCCCGCCGCGGTCCGCGCCCGCGGCTACAGGATGTTCGCTCAGCCGCGAATGCGACGGCGCAGCACCATCAGCGCCAGACCCGCAACGGCCATGCCGACCGTGGCCGGTTCCGGGATGACGGTCAGGATGATGTCCGTGCCATCACCGCTCAAACCGATTGTACCGGAGTATCCGCCGCCAAAGTCAATATCCAGCGCACCCGCTGCGCCGCTGAGGGTGCCGTTCACGGTCAGGCTGGTATCGAATAGCGTATAGGTGCCGGCCGTGAAACCGGATCGCAGATTGAACGTGAAGTCGCTCTTCTCCAGCAGTCCGGCTCCGATCCTCAACTCCGTATTCGCGCCCAGGAGCACTTTATCGCTCGCGCCCGGCGCGGCGAGGTCGAAGACCAGGCGTCCGGCGTTGTTGCCTGTCATGCTCGCCAGGTTCAGGTTGCCGCTGCCGCCCGTGCCGAGATTCAGGGTCAGCGTCCCGGCGGACCATGTGCCGTCGGCGTTGCCGCCGGGCGTCAGGCCGCCGCCGGACACCACACTGAGCGTGCCGGCCGTGGCGTAGGTAATCACCCCGTTGCCGCCGAGGAACGGAGCGGATGAGCTGTTGACCGTCATACTGTAAGTGCCCGCGTTCGTGTGGTTGCCGTTGACCAGCAGCGTGCCGCCAGCGCCCAACGTAGCGTGCCCGATTTCCGTCGTTCCGGTATACGTGTTGTTGCCCGCGAACGTCACGATTCCGGCATTGTTGAAGATAATGCGGACTTGGGTCGAGTTATTGCCCGTGGTGCCCCACGGAATGGTGCCCCAGTCAACCAGGTCGCCCTTGATTTCGATGCCGGCTCCGGCGGACACCGCGCCAAAGTTCAGAATGCGCGTAGACGTCCCCGTGTTCGCCGCCCCGGTGACCGGGCCGGCAAATTGCAGCAAGCCGGTGCCGGTGTGACGGATGGTCCGGTTGCCGGTCGTCCCGCTGAACTCGAGCGTCTTGTTCGTGGAGGTGGCGGAACCAGTATAATAGAGGTTGCCGGTGGTGCCGCTCCCCCCCGCGTCGCCGCCCAGGCGGATGGTCGAGCCCGCGCCGGCCGCCGAACTCGCGCCGACGTTGCCGATCGTGTTTAGATACGCTATTTTCGCCCCTGAGATAAAGAGATTGCCGGTGAAGCTGTTGCAGCCGGTCAGGGCAATGCCGTTACCGGAGTTGGTCCCCAGCGCCAGGTTCAGATTGACGGTGTTCGTGCTCGAAATATTCCCGCTCACGGTGAAAAGCCGCATGTCGGTATTGTTGCGAACAATGAAGGTTTGCGTAGCGCCCTCGGCCGCGCCGAGTACGACGTTGGCGCTGACCTCGTTCGGTGTCGCTCCTGTCCCGTTGGCATGACTGGCCAGCGCCGCGCCGGCGGCCGCGGCGGAGGTGCTCATAACCGTCAGGGTCGCTCCCGGGGAACTGCTCAAAGTGATCCCGCCGACCGTGGCGTTCTGCATGATCACATAGTTGACCGTAACGCTGGAACTGATGTTCGGCTGATTGACGAGCGGCGAGAGATTGTTGAACATCGCTATTTCCGCAGACGTATCCGGCACGTTGGCCAGCGTCCAGTTAGTATCCGTGTTCCAGTCGGTTCCCGCGTCCGCCCATGTCCGGGTCTGCGCGCGCGCGACATTAACCGCGAAGATCAACGAGACTGACACCATCGCCAGAACCAGAATGGATTTTTTCATTGTCTTTGTTTCTCCCGATATCGGCACCTACTCCATCACCAGACTCTCGCGCCCCCACTCACCATGCGGGCGCCGCTTTGCACACCGAACAGCGGATAAATCTTTCGATCTATCGGGGAAAAACCTATCATCACTGGCCATCGCTGTCATTTCGTGGTATGATCATAAAGTTATGGGATACCGATGGCAACCTCCGGCGCCTACGGGCCGGTTGCTGGCGGACTCGGTCCGACTGATCCGCCACGAGGCGCGGGGCGCCCACGTGGCGGATCTCGATCCCGGACATGCCGCGAACGAGTTGTTCTACGTGGACCGGGGGCGCGCGCAGTTGATTGTCGGCCGCACCGAGTTCCGCCTGGACGCCGGCGACGGCGTCATATTTCAGGGCCGGACACCCCACGAACTGCACGGCATCGGAGAAGAGCCGTTGACGGTTCTGTGCGTCTATTTTGACGCGAACCTGCCTCGACGGCTGCTGCGGCGGCGGTTCCGTTTCACGGAAATGGAACGTGAAATCCTGGCGGCGCTGAAGGCGGAAGAGGGCTTCCGGCGACGGCACGGCTACACGATGGCGCTGGCGAAGCTGAATGAACTGCTGGCGGTGCTCGATCGGTGCGATCACGAGCGGGACCCGGAACTCAAGCCGGCGGGCTGGAATCGGATTTCGAGCCGCAACCAGGTCGTCCGGCAAGCTCTCGCCTATCTCCAGGACCATCTGGCCGAACCGCTCGATCCGGCCGCGGTCGCCGCGCACTGCGGCCTCAGCGATATCCGGGTACGGGCGCTCCTGGGCCGGGAAACGGGGAAGAATCTGCGCGAGCACCTGCGGGCGATGCGGGTGGAGCGGGCCTGCCGGCTGCTCAGGGAAACGTCCCTGAACGTGAAGCAAATTGCGGAGCAGGTCGGCTATGAAACCGTTCCGCATTTCTGCACGGTGTTCAAGATTGAGACCGGGATGACCCCGACCGAGTACGCGCGTACGTTGGGGCTGCCGACGACGACCCGGCGCACGGGATAGCGCGGAAGGACGGAATGGCCGCGCGAGCGGTAGGGCGCGGACTCCGTTCCGCGCCGCGACCCTGGGCTGTTCTCGGCGGCGAGGGACTCGCCGCCCTACCATCGTTGGGCTGAGCCCACCGCCGGGCGCACCGCGAATCCCTGGGCTGTTCACGGCGGCCAACGGAGTGGCCGCCCTACCCCGAATGAAAATCCGGACACACGTCCATTATTGACCTGTCCGACGAAGACAAGATTATTCCTCCGCCGTGCGTTTTGTTATACGGCATACTATGAAATCCTTCAGATCGGTCTGGCTGGCGGCGAGCGCGACGGCGCTCGCCGGGGCGGTGTTTGGTGAGCAGGTCGTACTCAACGAGGCCAGTTCCTGGCGGATGTTTCACGTGCTGGCGCCGCCCGTGACGGAGTCGGGCGGAAAGCTTTCACCGTACCTGCACGACGTCGCGTGGATGGATACGCCGACGGCCGAGCCGCCCGTCGGCTGGCAGAAACCGGAGTTCGACGACGCCACCTGGCTGCGGACGACGCTGCGCAACGGCGTGACCGGTTCGGCGTTTCTCGCGCGCCAGTGCCTGCGGGGGCGGTTCATCGTCGAAAGTCCCGCGCGCGCGGGCGCACTCTCGCTGGCGCTGCGGTTCCAAGGCGGCGCGATCGTCTATCTGAACGGCGTCGAGATCGCGCGCCGGTACGTCGCGCCGGGCGCAACGGCGATCGCGGAGTCGTACGCGCCGGAGGCCTTCTTCACCGAAAATGGCGACCTGCTGGCCGGCGAGAATTCGAGCATCGGTCCCGGCCAGCGAGCCGGGCGGCCCGGTCCCGCGGACGCGCGCCGCATCGCCGGCCGCGAGCGCACGCTCGAGATCCACCTGCCGCCGGCGGGCGTTCGGCAGGGCTTGAATGTGATTGCGATCGAGCTGATCCGCGCGCCGTATCCGGCCGCGATGACCGAACCGCACCCGAATGCGCAGGGGCGCCGGCGGTTCAACCGGTTCGACTGGGCCACCTGCCAGGTCAACGGCGCGACACTGACGGCCGCGGGCAGCGGAATCGTTTCGAGCGGGCAGCGCCCGAAAGGCCCGCAGCTGTGGAATCTCGGCACGCTCGAACGCGCGTTCAACCGGCTGGCGGGCGACGTGTGTGAACCGCTGCGGCCCGTCCGGATCGTCGCGGCGCGCAATGGCATGGCGTCGGGCGTCGTCATGGTTGGCAGCGACCAGGCGATCCGCGGCCTGACCGCCACGGCGGAATTGCGCGGGCCGGGCGGCCCGGCGCCGGCCAACGCCCTGCAAATCCGCTATGGCGCGCTGTGGGGTAGCTCGGCGGACGAATCCGCCCGCGACGGTTTCTACGGCGCCATCGCGGAGCGACCGCCGGCGGAGGTCAAGCCGGCGGCCGGCGCGCCGGAGGGCGGAGACGCGGCGATCCCCGTGTGGCTGACGGTGC
>CAYLTB010000124.1:0-9000 GCA_964386675.1 uncultured Verrucomicrobiota bacterium | reverse complement strand
ATCTGCCGCACCCAGCGGCGCACGGCCGCGCGCTGCGGCAAGCCCCAGCCGGGATAGCCGTTCAATAAAGCGATGGCGTGGAAACCCCGGATGAACGCCAAAAACAGCACCACATCGCCGCCATACGGAAGGCCCGGGGTCGCCAAATCCACGACACGGCCGGCGGGGAACATGCGGGTGTTTTCGTTGATGCACCAGGTGTGAATCCACGCCAGGGCGCACTCGGCATACCGCTCGTCGAGGGTCAACCGATACGCCACGGCCAGGTCGAACGCCGCGTCCGAGAACCGGTGGGCCAATTGACCGCACCGCCTGTCCGACTTCGGATTGCGCTCGCCGTCGCGGTCCGGCAGATAGACCCCGTCCTGGCGAAATTCCGGACTTCCGGAGGCCATCCGGATATGGACGGGAGACTCGGTCAGCGCGGCGTCGGCGCGTCGCAGTAATTCATCGCGGGCCGCCAGCGCGACGGGCCACCCCCTGGCAAGCCTGCCGCGCGCCACCTCGAACACCCCCTCGCCGAGCCATCCGCGATCCATGGTGCCTCCCGAGCCATTACCCGCCCCCCCTGTATCGCATTTCCGCAACCGGCGTGCAACAATGGGATTCGCTTCGCCAACTTGACACTGCCGGGCCGGGGTGCCACTTTCGACGGCGCCGCGCGCTTGTGCGGTGGAGATTCGATTCGATGCGCGTTCCATTGGGGTGGCTGAAAGATTATGTCGAGTTGCCGGAAACCGCGGCGGAGATCGCCGAGCGGTTGACGTTTGCCGGCATCGAGGTCGAGGGCATCGAGACGGTCGGCGGCGAGTTTCCGGGCATTATCGCCGCCGAAGTTCGGGCCGTAACCCCCCATCCCAATGCCGACCGGCTGACCGTCTGCAGGGTGTTCGACGGGACAAATGAAGTGCCGGTGGTCTGCGGCGCGCCCAACGTCC
Organism: uncultured Verrucomicrobiota bacterium; assembly: GCA_964386675.1. GTDB lineage: Bacteria > Verrucomicrobiota > Kiritimatiellia > PWTM01 > PWTM01 > CALGXT01. Next base: position 8,062 of record CAYLTB010000124.1, on the reverse strand, counting down.
GGGCGGGCGGCAAGTACCCGTTTGCTCCGGTCGGCGCCAAACTGCCGGACGGAACGGTCATCCGTCGAGCCAAGCTGCGCGGCGTCGAATCGCTGGGCATGTTGTGCGCGGAGGACGAGTTGGGCATTTCGGACGACCACTCGGGCCTGATGAACCTGCCGGACGACGCGGCCGCGGGCCGGCCGCTCTCGGAGATCCTGGGTCCGCCCGAAACGGTGCTGGATCTGGAGATCACCCCCAATCGTCCCGATTGTCTGTGTCTGATCGGCGTGGCCCGCGAACTGGCGGCGGTGTTCGGCCGGCCGCTGCGCCGCCCGCCGGCAGGCTTCCAAGATCCCCCGCGGCCGGCGCCGGGCTTTCCTGCGATCGAGGTGCTGGACGCCGCCGGCTGCCCCCGCTACACCGCGCGCGTGCTTCGCGGACTGCGCGTCGGCCCCGCTCCGTCCTGGATGCAGCGCCGCCTGACCCTGGCGGGCATCCGGCCGATCAGCAACTTGGTGGACATCACGAACTATGTCCTGCTGGAGACCGGCCAGCCGTTGCATGCCTTCGACTTGTCGCGGTTGCGGGGCGGACACATTGTCGTCCGTCGCGCCCGGGACGGCGAATCCATCGTCACGCTCGACGGCGTCGCGCGCGCGCTGACGCCCGAAACGCTGGTCATTGCCGACGCGGAGCGCGCCGTGGCAATTGCCGGAGTCATGGGAGGCGCGGGCAGCGAAATCGGCGAATCCACCTCCGACGTACTGATTGAAAGCGCCTGTTTCCAGCCGTCCCTGGTCCGTGCCGCGTCGCGTCGTTTGGGACTGGTGTCGGAATCGTCCTACCGTTTTGCGCGCGGCGTGGATATTGGCGGCGCGGAGTTCGCCAGCCGGCGCGCGGCGGCATTGATGTCGGAGTTCGCCGGCGGCGGGCAGGCCGGTGGTTTTGCGGAGTTCTTTCCGAATCCGCCCGGGCCGCGCACGATTCGCTGCCGCGTCTCGCGCATCGCGGCGCTGACCGGGGCGCCGGCGGAAATGCCGCGGGCCCTGGCTATTTTCCGGGGCCTGGAGTTGGAAGCGGTTCCCGACGGCGCCGATGAAATCGCGGTGACCGCGCCCACGTTCCGGGGCGACCTGCGCGAAGACGTGGACCTCGTCGAGGAATACGCGCGGATCGCCGGACTGGACCGCATTCCGACCCCCGCGCCGCGAGCCGAGATCGTTCCGGAGGCCGAGGATGCCGACGCGCGCGCGCTATCCGCGGCGCGGCGGCAATGGGTCGCGCTGGGCCTGGTTGAGATCCTGAACTACAGTCTGACCGCTCCCGGCCTGCTGCGCCGCTTCGGGCTCGATGACGAGCGGACCACCATCCGGTTGCCGAATGCATTGAGCGAGGAGTACTCGGTCCTGCGGCCCTCCCTGTTGCCGCAGGTCATCGAGACGCTGGGCCGCAACCGCTTCCGCCAAGTCCGCGATGGCGCGGTCTTCGAGATCGGCCGCGTCTTCCGGCGCGCCGACGACGGGCGCTACACCGAGGAAACACGCACGGCCCTTGCGTTGATGGGCGCCGTCGGCCGCCCCCGGCTGGACCAGCGGCGCGCCGTACCGGCCGAAGAGGCCTGGCGCTGGCTGCGCGGCGCCGTGGAACAATGGCTGGCCGCGCTGGGCGGGGAGCCGCCCGTTTTTTCAGAGGCGCCGCACCCGGTTTTCGAGCCCGGCCGGTCCTTTTCGCTCGCGATCGGCGGCGTTGCATCGGGAACGGCGGGCCTTGTGCGGCGGGAAATCGCCGCCGAGTGGCGGGTATACGAACCGCTGGCGGCGGCCGAAATCGCGCTCGGGCCTGCGCTGGCCGGCGTCTCGCGCATCCGGCCCACCCGCCCTCCGCCGGTCTATCCGGCATCCGTGCGGGATGTCGCGTTGATCGTTGACAAAAGCGTCCGACATGCCGACATTATTCGCGCGGTGTTGCGCGTGGCGCCGCCGGAGTTGGAGTCGGTAGAGCTTTTTGACATTTATCGGGGCCGGGGCATTCCGGAAGGACAGAAGAGTCTGGCGTACTCGCTGACGTACCGCTCCGCGGAGCGCACCCTGACCGACGATGCGGTGGACGCTTTCCACCGGCAAGTCGTCGAGGCCCTGCAAAGCGATTTGAAAGCGGAGATACGCGACGCGTAAGCGTATCGAAGCGGTGCTGTCAAGGCAGAGCATCAATCCATGTGGATCGCATGGCTAGAAATTGAACGACCGGCCGCGCGGCCGGCGATGGCGATGGCGACGTGGGTCGCGGGCGATCGGCCCGCCGGCACAAGTCGGCCGTTGCGCCTGACGGCAGCCGCAGGAACCAAAGCCGCCGGCGCGGATACTTCGCCCGGCCGCCTGCGCGGTCGGGCCTTGTTCTTTGACCGATCATAGGGGGAGCCGGTCGCTCCCCCGGGGTTTTTGCCCTGCCTTGTTCGCGAACGGCCAGATTCTCTGTCCCATTAATTGCTCTGAATGGGAACCAAGAGTCCGCCGCGGCGCCGATGCCCCCTCGGGGGAACGGCTAACCGGCGGCACGGTTCCCGCCTTGGACAACCAGGTTCAGAGATGTTGGCCCTACGGCAATGGCGGGGCTTTCTCCTTTTGGGGGCAGCCCCGGCGAAACGACGCATGGACATGTTCGAATCAGCGGAAGCTCCTCCGTCCGGGCCGCCGGCGCCCGAACGGCACGACGCCGAGCCATTGGCCGCGCGCATGCGGCCGCGCGCTCTGGACGAGATCCTGGGGCAGGACCACATCCTCGGCGCCGGCCGCCTGCTCGCCCGGGCCATCAAAGCCGACCGGCTCGGCAGCCTGATCCTCTACGGCCCGCCCGGCTGCGGCAAGACATCGCTGGCCGAAGTCATCGCCCGGGCCACCCGGCGCCGTTTCGAGCGCGCCAGCGGCGTGACGTCCAACGTGGCCACGCTGCGCGGCCAATGCGAGACGGCGCGCCTCCGCCTTCGGGGCGCCGGCGAACGCACCATCCTGTTCATTGACGAGATTCATCGCTTCAACAAGGCGCAGCAGGACGTGCTGCTGCCGTTCGTCGAGGACGGCAGCGTGACGCTGATCGGCGCCACGACGCACAATCCCTTCTTCTTCATCAATGGCCCGTTGGTCTCGCGCTCGCAGATCTTCGAGCTGAAGCCGCTCGACGAAGCGGCCGTCGTCGCGCTGCTGCAGCGGGCGCTGACCGACCCGCGCGGTCTCGGCGGCCGCCGCGTCCGCGCGGACGACGACGCGCTGCGGCATCTCGCGCGCGTCTGCGAGGGGGACGCGCGCCGCGCGCTCAATGCGCTGGAGATCGCCGCGCTCAGCACGCCGCCCGGCGCCGACGGCGAAACGGTCCTGACCCTGGCCGTGGTCGAGGACTCGATCCAAAAGAAGGCGGTCGTGTACGACCACGACGAGGACGGGCACTACGACACGATCTCGGCCTTCATCAAGAGCGTGCGCGGCTCCGACCCCCATGCGGCCGTTTACTGGCTGGCCAAGATGCTGTACGCGGGCGAGGACCCCCGATTCATCGCGCGCCGGCTGGTCATTCTGGCCAGCGAAGACATCGGCAACGCGGATCCGCGCGGTCTGACGGTGGCCGTGGCCGCGATGCACGCGGCCGAATTCGTCGGCATGCCCGAGGCCCGCATCATCCTGGCGCAGGCGACGACCTACCTGGCGACCGCACCGAAGAGCAATGCCGCCTACCTCGCCGTCGAGGCCGCGCTCTCCGATGTCCGGGAGGGCCGGACGTTGCCCGTCCCACTGCACCTGCGGGGCACGGGGTACCGCGGCGCCGAGGCGCTCGGCCACACCGGCTACCGTTACGCGCACGACGCGCCGGGGCATTTCGTGGACCAGGAGTATGTCCCGACCTCGAAGGTCTACTATGAGCCGACCGGCGCCGGCTACGAGGAGACCATCCGCCAGCGGATGCGCCATTGGGAATCGCTGCGCGCCCAGTCGCGCGGCCTGGGAAAGGCGCCTGCGGAGGGGAAAAGCGACCATGAACACAAAGCGTGACCCCTTCGACCGCGCCGCCGGCCTTAGGCGTTTCCGTTTCGGGCGGCCGGCTCCGGGCGGACTTCCAAGGCTTGGAAGCGCGACGCTATCCGGCTTCCAAGCCTTGGAAAGCGCCCCCCCAAGCACCGAAACGACGAACGCGCCAGATGCCCCGGATACCTTCGGTCATGACGATTGACGAGTCCAAATCCGAACTGCGCGCCCGGATGCGCGCCGTGCTGGCGGCCCTCGCCCCAGAGGAACGCCCCGCGGCCGCTGTCGCGGCCATGGAGCGGCTGGCGGTCCTGGACGTCTTTCGGAACGCAGGTCTGGTGGCCGTGTACTTGGCGACGCCGCGCGAAATGCCGACCCATCCACTGATCGAACGGTGTGCGCGCGAAAAGCGCGCCATGGCCGTCCCGGCCTTCGACACCGCCGTCGGGCGCTATCGTCTGGCGGCGTTCGACCCGTCGGCGCCCCGACGCCGCGCCGCCCTCGGCATCGAGGAACCCGCTGAACCGCGATGGATCGCCGAAGACGCGCCGGACCTCTGGATCGTGCCCGGTCTGGCTTTCGACGCGCGCGGCGGACGGCTGGGCCGCGGCGGCGGCTGGTACGACCGTCTGCTGGCCGGCGGGGCCGCCCCGCGCGTGGGCTGGGCGCTCGACTGCCAGATCGTCGCGTCCGTCCCGGTCACCCCGCGCGATGAGCGGATGGATTTCGTCGTGACGGAGCGCCGAACGCTGGGTCCCGGTGTCAATTCGAGAAGCTACCCGCAAACCGACGAGGCGCTAGACGGCAAACTGCGAAAGATATCAACATGTTGAACGAAAGTTTAGGTTTGAGTCTGGCTACACTACTGGCAGCGGATGTCAGCGAACTCAACATGGAGTTGGTTGTGCCGTGGGTGCTGCCGCCGCTGATCCTCATGATCGGCATCGGCGCCGGCTACGGCTTTCACATTTTGCTGTGCCGCGCACTGCAGAAGGATGCGCGCCGCCAGGCGGAAAACATCCGAGCGAACGCGCACCGCGAAGCGGCGGCCGTTGTGGAGCGGGCCCGCGCCGAGGCGCGCAGCGTGACCAACGAGGCGCGCGAAGCCGGCGAGCGCGAAGTGCGAGAGCGCCGGCGCGAACTCGAACGATTCGAAGAACGCCTCAGCCAGCGCGACGCGCGCGTGGAACAGCGCGCCGCCATGCTGGAACGCAAGGAAACCGCCTTGACGACCGCGCAGGAACAACTCGAAAAAAGCCGGATCGAACTCGACGCGCGCAAGGCCGAACTCGACGCGCAGATCGCCGCCGCGCGCGCCAAACTCGAAGCCACGGCCGCGCTGACCGTCGAGGAAGCGCGGCGGCTCGTGCTGCAGCGTACGGAGGAGGAAACCCGGATCGCCGCCGGCCACCTGCTGAAGAAGATGCAGGACGATATCCGCCGCGAGGCCGGTCGCCAGGCGCAGGAGATCATCGCACTGGCCATCGAGCGCTACGCGGCCCACCAGTCCGGCGAAATCACGACCTGCACGGTCAGCCTGCCGAACGACGAGATGAAAGGACGTATCATCGGACGCGACGGGCGCAACATCCGGTCGCTGGAGTCCGAAACCGGCTGCAATATCGTCATTGACGACACGCCCGGCGTCGTCGTGATTTCCGCCTTTGACCCGCTGCGGCGCGAAATCGCCCGCCGCACGCTCGAGCGGCTGATCGGCGATGGACGCATCCATCCCGGCCGGATCGAGGAAGTCGCCGCGGCGGTCAAGGACGAGGTCGAGACGATTGTCCGCGAAGCCGGAGAATCGGCGCTGGCGGAGCTGAAGCTGACGGGCGTCGCGCCGGATCTTGCGCGCACGGTCGGCGTCTTGAAGTTCCGGCACAGCTACAACCAGAACGTGCTGCAGCACTCGATCGAGACCGCCCACCTGATGGGCATGATGGCCTCGGAAATCGGTCTCGATCCGGCCATCGCCCGGCGCGTCGGCCTCTTTCATGACATCGGCAAGGCGCTCGACCACAAGGTCGAGGGCAACCACGCCGCGATCGGCGCGGACTTTTTGAAACGCTGCGGCGAATCGCCGCTGGTCTGCCAGGCGGTCGGCGCTCACCATCACGAGTCCGATGCCGGCAATATCTACGGCACGCTGGCGGCCGCCGCGGACGCGATCACGGCCGCGCGGCCGGGCGCGCGCATCGAAGCCACCGAGGTCTACCTGAAGCGCCTCGAACAGATCGAGGGCATTGCCAATGCGTTCACGGGCGTCAAAAACAGTTACGCCATACATGCCGGCCGCGAACTGCGCGTCATCGTCCAGCCCTCCGCCGTGGACGACGCGGCCGCGATGGAACTGGCGCGAAACATCAGCCGGCGGATCGAAGAGGAAGTCCGCTACCCGGGCCAGATCCGCGTCACCGTCATTCGCGAAACCCGTTGCGTCGAGTACGCCCGCTGAAGGTTGGCTCATGCGCATCTTGTTGCTGGGAGACATAGTCGGATCGCCCGGACGCCGGATCGTCGCCCGGCTCCTGCCCGCGCTGCGGGCGCGCGAGCGGGTGGATTTCACGGTCGCCAATGCCGAAAACGCCGCCGCCGGACGGGGCGTGACGCTGGCGCTCGCGCAGGAGTTGTTCGCGGCCGGCGCCGATGTGCTGACGCTGGGCGACCACGTCTGGGACCAGAAGGACTTCGCCGCGCAGATCGAACGCGATCCGCGGTTGCTGCGTCCGCTGAACCTTCCGCCCGGTTGCCCCGGCCGGGGTCTGGCCACGTTCCAGACGCCGGCCGGGCCGGTCACGGTCGTCTCGTTGCTCGGGCGGACCTTCATGCGCGCCCAGGCCGATTGCCCGTTTCGGGCGGCGGACGCCGCGCTCCGCGGTCCGCCCCGAGGCGGCGCGATTGTCGTGGAATTTCACGCGGAGGCCACTTCCGAAAAGATCGCGCTGGGCTGGTATCTGGACGGACGCGTCAGCGCCGTGGTCGGATCGCACACACACGTGCAGACGGCCGACGACTCGATCCGGCCCCGCGGCACGGCCTACCTGAGCGATCTGGGCATGTGCGGCCCGCGCGACTCCGTGCTGGGCCGGGAGAAAGAACCGATCATCCAGCGGTTCATGACCGGCATGCCCGTTCGATTCGATATTGCGGAACGCGATGTCTGGCTGGAAGGCGCGCTGGTGGACGTGGACCCGACAAACGGCCGCGCCACGGCCATCCGTCGCCTGCAACTGCCGGAGGTGTGAAGTGGATACGCGGGACGCGGGAAATATGGTGGAAGCGCCGGCGGACTCCGCCCCCCGGCCCAAAGTCTGGCGGGTCTCGGAACTGAACCGCGCGGTCCGGGAAAGCCTGGAGGCCGAGTTCCCGGAGATCTGGCTGGAGGGGGAAATCTCGAATTTCCGCGCCCAGAGCTCCGGCCATTGGTATTTCACGCTCAAGGATGAGGCCGCCCAGCTGGATGCGGTCATCTTCGCCGGCGTGCGCCGGCGCGGCGACAGCATCCAGTTGGCGGGGGGCGCCGCCACACCGCGGGACGGGATACGCGTTCAGGTCTTCGGCCGGGTGACGGTCTACGAACCGCGCGGACGCCTGCAAATCAGCATCCAACGGTTGAAGGAGTGCGGCGCCGGCGACCTCCAGTTGCGTTTCGAAGCGTTGAAGCGGCGGCTGGCGGCCGAAGGGCTTTTCGATCCGTCGCGCAAGCGCCCCCTGCCGCTGCTGCCGCAGCACATCGCGATTGTGACGTCCCCGTCCGGGGCCGCATTGCAGGATATGCTCAAAATCGCAGGCCGTCGCTTTCCGAACCTGCACCTTTCGATCTTCGGCGTCCGCGTGCAAGGCAAGGGCGCCGCGGAGGAAATCGCGGCCGCGATTGACGAGGCCAACCGGATGCACCGAACCGGCGCCGCGCGCTTCGACGCCCTGATTGTCGGCCGCGGCGGCGGAAGCCTGGAGGACCTGTGGGCCTTCAACGAGGAGGTCGTCGCGCGGGCCGTGGCGCGGTCGGCCATTCCGACCATCTCCGCGGTCGGCCACGAGACGGACTTCACGATCTGCGACTTCGC
>CAYLTB010000123.1:0-9154 GCA_964386675.1 uncultured Verrucomicrobiota bacterium | reverse complement strand
AGGCTGCCGGGAAAACAGCGGACGAACGGGCACGGATCGAGGCCGAGCGGGCCGCGCTCCGTGCGCGGGCAGAACAGGAGAGGCCTGTCCTCGAAGCCGCCGCTGCCGAGTTGGAGCGGATGCTGGAACCCGTGCGCGTGCTGCTGATGCCCGACACCCACGGGGCCAACGGCTATTCCTCGCCGACGCCGGTCAGCGACGGTCATCGGGTCTGGGCCTTCTTCACCACCGGAATCGTCGCCGCATTCGATCTCGACGGGCGGCGGCTCTGGACCGCGATGACCGAGAAACCGACGCTTACGTACGGTGTCAGCGCTTCGCCCTTGCTGGTCGAAGGCAAGATCATCGTACATCCGCACGATCTGCATGCCCTGGATGCGGCGACAGGGCGGCCGGTCTGGCGGCAGCCGTGCGAACCGCGGTGGGGCACTCCGGCGATCGCGAGGATCGGCGGGGAAGGGATTCTGCTGGCCAATAACGGCGAGTGGCGGCGGGTATCGGATGGGGCCCGAATCGCGGCCGTGCCGGCGAAAGCCTCCTACCATCAGCCGCTGGTCCGGGCGGGCGTCGTATACTATTTCGAAAATGGCGGGGGCGCTTTTCTAATTCCCGATCGCCTCGAAGAGCCGCCGCGTCGGCTCTGGAAGGCGGCGTTGCCCGGAGGCCGCTACTATGCTTCGCCGGTGCTGCACGACGGGATTCTGTATGGCGTCAGCGAAGAGGGGATTCTCGTGGCGTTGGATGCCGCCGAGGGCACGCGGATTTACGAGCAGCGCCTGGAGCTGGGCGGCACGCCGTGCTTTCCCAGCCTGGCCATCGCGGGCGGTTATCTGTATGCCCACGGCAGCGACGGCACTACCGTGGTTATTACGCCCGGTCGCGGCTATCGCGAGGTCGCGCGCAACACGCTCGAACCTTTTCGCGCAACGCCGGTATTCTCCGGGACGCGGATGTACGTCCGCACCCTGAAGCACCTGTATTGCATCGGACGGTGACTACGGCGCGGGGGTGTTCGAATCGGGGGGAGCAAGGCTTTTTTTCTTCGACCTCGCGGGCAAGGGCGAACAAGCGGCCGGTCCGTTGCGCCCAGCCGGAGCGAATGAACCAGTTGCTGCCGGCGGCCGAGTCCATTTTCGGGCTCAAGTCGTTGTAATAGTCGCGGTAGTTGATGAAGCCGCTCGACGCCAGGGCTTCTTCAGAAAGCCCGTGCGCCCGGTATGCGTTTCGGTGCTTTTCGTCCAGAAAGACCTGCGCCCGGGTCGCCAATGCCTCGCCGATTCGCGCCCTCGCGGCGGGATCGGTCAACACTTTCTCGATGGCAATCCGGGCCTCGCATTCCTGGATTCCTTCGCGAAGCGCCTCGTAGTGCGCCGTGGCCACCGGCCCTTCCGCGCCCGGCGCCAGCAGGCTGGTCACGATGCTCAGGTTGTGCCAATAGCTCTCCGGATAGATGTCCGTCAGTGATGCGCGGCGCCGGCCCTGCCGGTCCCGGATGCAAAACCAGAAGTCGGCGCCCAGGTGCGCCAGGCCGCGCTGTTCGCCCGTAATCTGCAATTCGGCCGCATGGCGGCAGGCGCTCAGCGGGCGCCGGATGAAATAATGGTCGCGCCAATACTGAGCGTGCAGGATCGCCTTTTTCCAGCCGTAGTGCCGCTCCCGCTCCGGATTCACATTCAATTGAAAACTGAGCGCCATCGCCGTGTAGCCGATCCGTCCGGTCTTTTTAAAGACGGGGATCGCGGCCGGCGATGCGGTTTCGCGCATCCACGGCGCGTGGTGCGAGCAGGAGGCCCAGGGGATATCGCCCGACAACTCGCGCAGCACGGCCGCATCCTCATCGGTCGGCCGCCAGTCGGTCAGCATACCGAGCATCATGGCGTCTTCCAGCCCGCGCCGCCGCATCCGCTCGCGAATACCGTCCCACACCGGCTTCCAGAGCCCCCGGGCCGAAGGATCATGGTACGGAGGCAGCAGCACGGTTTCCGTCGCGCCCGTCGCCGGATCAAAGACCGTCACCGGCGGCCCCTTACCCCGGTACGCTGCGCGCGCCTCCATGCGAGGGGTGTCGCTGCTGTTCTTCGTGCGCAATTGCTCCACGAACTCGTCCGACGGCGGCGCCAGAAAGACCTCCCAAGCGTAGAACACCACCATTTTGGGGCGCCCCATGTTTCGTTCCGCCGTGTCGAGATAGCGGTCCAGGATCGAGAAGTCGTGGTCGTAGGTTCCGTCCGGCCGGCGAATCCAGCGGACCATTGTCTCGCTGTGCCCCTGGTTGGTTTTCGCAATGAGCGGGACATAGACGACGCGGCTGCCGATTTCGCCGATGTGACGAAAGCTCTTCGCCATCATTTCCCAGTGTCGTTCCGACCACAACGGCAGGCGGTATTCGACGGCGAGCGTATCGGGCGATTGAATGAGTTCGATCCACGTCGTGTATTCCTGCGTCGGAGGCAGGGTCCAGAGGCCGACTTCCAGCGTGACTGGAACTTCGGCCAGCGGGCCGTTAGCGGAGCGGAGGCTCAGACGGCCGGTGTAGGCGCCCGGCGCGGCGTCGCGCGGGACTCGCACCGTCAACCACACCGGCAAACGGGCCTTCCCGGAGCGATCCGGAGCGACCTGTGGCAGGGGCCGCTCGTGCAGCACGACGGGCCCGGACGGGGCGAAGAAACCGGTAAAATCGTCCCACGCCGCCGCATACCGCACCTGGCACAGCCCGGCGGGGATGACGGAAGACCCGCTGCGGAGTTCGGTGGGCGTCCCCTCGACCGTCATCAGCGGCGCGTCGCTCTCGATAATTATCTTCCCACTGAAAACGCCGCCGCGCGTTCCGATCAGTGTAAGCGCCGCCGGCGCCGGGCCGATTTCGACGCCCTCCAGGTCATGGATATCGCTGCTGTATACGCGGATGGCCGGAGGCGTTGCCGTCGGAGCCTGGGCGCCGACGACCGCCACGCTCAACCATAGCATGGCCCCTGTCGCACCCAGATGGAGACGCGACTGTGAATAGCGCTGACTGTGCATAACCGCAACCTCCGCCGGGTCCATGGGTCCGGGATTGTTTCAACTGAATTCTTCGCGCGAAACTCAATCCCTTTCGCCCGATCATCTCCCGCCAAACATCGGTTTACCGACCTTCGTCTCGACCTCGCCGGCGAGCGCGTAGAGCTGCGCCGACCGCTCCTGCCAGCCAGCCTGGAGAAACCAGCGCTGCCCGCCGACGCCTGGATTCCAGCGCCACATGACCGGTCCCTTCTCCGGCTCCTGGCTGAGGGATTTCCACATATATGCCAGGCGGTCTTCCAGGTGTTTCTGTGCGCGCGCGGCCAGCTCGTCGCCGAGTTGCCGGCGGCGAGTCTCATCCATCAGGGCATACTCGATCGCGATGCGCGCCTCGCATTCCTGCACGCCTTCGCGGAACGCCTCGAAGCGGTTGCTTGCAGCCGGGCCCTCCGGCGCGGCCGCGAGGATGGAGCTGTAGAGGTCCAGGTTTCGCCGGCTGGCCTCGGGATATCGGCTGGCGGCGTCGCCGGCGCGGCGGCCGTGCCGGTCGCGGATGCAAAACCAGAAATCGCCGCCGATCCGACCGACGCCCCGCTGGTCGCCGGTGATGCAGGTTTCCGCGAAGAAGCGCCAGCGCGCGACGGGATAGCCGTCCAATCCCGAATTCCGCTCATAAATGGCTACCAGATCAGGGCGGCTCCAGCCATACGTCGCCCGGTCCGTGACCGGCGCGCGCTGGTTCGTCTGTTTCTGCCCGTCGGCAAATCGGACGGCGCCCCAGACCCGCGTGTCATAGGCGACCGGCGCGCCGCGGTATTCGCGGGTGGCGTTGGCGCCGACGCCGTAATGCGACTGGATCACCCAGGGCACCCCCGGCGCGAGGTCCTGGAAGAAGGCGAGTTCCTCCTTCGTCGCGCCCGAGTCGCTGAAAACACCGAACATCATCACATCACCCCATCCGCGGGCCGCCACGCGTCTGCGGATCTCCGACAGCAGCGGGCCCCACAACGCGCGGCTCTCCGGCGCCGAGTAGGTTGGCAGGCGCGTGTTCTGCGGCGGCCGGCCCGGCACGGAAACCACGGGCACCAGCGGTCCCAGCCCCAGCTCTCCGCCTTTCTGCAGAATTTCCAGGGCCTGCCGCGCCTCCGTGATCTCCACCGGCCGGTCCTCCCGCCGCACCTTGCGCAACTCGTCCTCTGGAATGGCGGAGTCCCGGGGGATCATGTACATCTCCCAGACGACGAAAATCACGGCCGACGGCCGAACGAGGTATCGTTGTGCCAGGTCCAGATACCGGTCCATTACGGAGTAATCGTACGCATAACGATCCGGTCCCTGGCGCACCCAGCGCACCATCGCCTCCTCGTGCCCGAAATTGGTGTGGCCGATGAGGGGCACGTAGACCGTCTTGTTGCCGACCTCACCCAGTTGCGCGAAGGCTCGTTCGATTAACGCCCAGTGTCGTTCGCTCCACAAAGGAACTTGATATTCGAGCGCCAGCGTATCCGGCGCCTCGACGATGTCCACCCAGGTTCGGTAGTTGACCGGGTCGGGCAGAGTCCAGTCGGCCACCTGCACGCGTAGCGGGATCTGCTTCGCCGCCATTCCGCGCGCCGAGATCGCCAGCGATCCCTCATACACGCCGGCCTTCAGATCCTTCGGGATACGCACGGTCGCCCAGACCGTCCCGCGGGAATTGGCGGCGATTTCCGCCGGTGCGGTTTCGGAAAGACAGGCCAGCGGCCCCGTGCCCGGCTGCCAGCGCGGATTGCGAGCCTCCCAGGGGCGGCCGTAGCGAATGCGAATAGCCGATGACGGGATAACGCCGCCGGGACCGCGCAAAGCGCCCGCTTGTGCCTGAAGACTCATCACCGGCTTGTCGGAGCTTACGACAATTTTCCCCGAGAAACTGCCGTTGCGCGCGCCGACGATGAGCAGGACCGTCGGCGTCCCCGCAGCCCGACCGTCGGTGGGGTCGTGAATATCGCCAACCCAGACCTCCTCTGCGCCCAGCGCTGCCCAGCCACCCAATGCCGCGAAAATACCGACCATCGCTCGACGTATGCGCATCGCCTTCACTTCATCCTTCAATGCTACACCCTAACGGATTCCGGTCCGGGCGGGAAATGAGAAAGATGTGCTCATAACTGCCGCGTTATCCTCTTCGTCGGCAGGTACGGCCGTCCTTACCGCCCGCGGACGCCACGATGAGACGTTCCGTTCCAATCGTGATCAGGCCATTGCGAAACGATCCGTACTACTGGACCGGTCCGCGCGCCGGGGATCGAACAAATCGTTTTGACTGCGCCTCCGCTTCCGTGCAGTTTTGGAATATGAGGGTACCGGTGCAATCGGGAGAACGCCAATGCGATCAATCATCTTCGTGGCGGTCATGGCGACCGCGTTGACCTGGGACGCCCGGGGCGCCGAACCGCCCCCGCCGTTGACCGATGAGCAGGTAGCGGGCATCGTCGCCTCGGCGCCGGCGTGTCCGGGTTTGAACGGTCTCGACCTGCGGACGCGGTTGATAGACTTCATTGACTGCAGGGCCGATCCCGGGGCGCGCGGCCTGATGGACCAGGGCACCTCGAAGGTCGTCAAGGGGCCGGCGGGAGTCTACCGGGCCACCGCCCCGCACCGGCACGCGTTTTTCGGCTACCGGATTCGCAGCGCCGGCAAGGACAATCCCATCCTCATCGTCTTCGAGTACCCGGACGACGCCGACCGGAACATCTGCTTCTTTACGTCCGAATCCGGCCTGACAGGCGGCGTGAACGCGGACTGGAGCCTTGAGACGGGCGTGTATTGCGGAACTCCGTTGCCGTTGTCGAACCTGATGCAATACCACACCTTCATCTGGTGGCCGCAGGACGAATGGCCGGCGGTGCTGGTGGCCAACTGGAACCGCGTCGGCGGCGCCGGGGCGGCCGCCCGCATCTGGGTTTTTGCCATCGAAGGCGGACTGCCCAAACTCGATATCCCGGGCGTCGAAGCGGGCGGCGGACGCCGCCTCGGACATTATAATTCGCGCGGTTACTACCTTGCACAGCGACTGTATTTCGGCTTGCGCAGCCCGCGCGCCGTTGAACACATGCTCGACTACTTCGACTACGTCGGCGTGAACGAGCTTTCGTGGGGCGTCGGCCACAGCGACGACGCCACGATTCCCGCCCTCGGTCTGGCGGGCACGCATCTGGACGAAGTGCTCGCCGCCATGGACGCGCGCGGCAATTTCCGGTTTACGGTGGGGCTGTACTTGGGCGATGGAATGCGGCTGGATGGGAAACCGCTGCAGGAGCTGACGCCGGACGAGTTGCGGGAGGGTTTACAGCGCGCCCTCGACGAGTTCCTGGAGCGCTACGGGAAATACCGGAGCCTGAAGGGCATCGCCTTCGGCGCCATGTACGGCATCGAGCCGGTCGCCGACCTGCTCCGCCGCGGCATCGCCGCCGATGTCGTACGCCATGTCCGCGAGCGGCGGCCCGATCTCGAAATCGCGACCTATGTTGGCGGCAAAGCGCTGCACGACGAGTACTTTGCCCGGCCCGGACGGACCGAGGGCGGCGCACCGACGGCCCACGATGTAATCTTCGGCTGGGAAGCCAGCGGCCGATCCTGGAGCGACTGGCTGGGCGATCGCGCGCTCGACGGTTGGCGCGCCTGGGGTCAGGACCCCGCGCAATTGCGGGCGGCGGGTTTCACGCTGTATGAGCAGATGCAGCCGGACGACTTCCGCTGCTTCGAGTTTTATGGATCCGCCCAGAATCCGCGTTCGATGATCTATTACGACCTCGACCGCTCGCCGCGGCGCAGCGAACATATCGGCAGCCCTTTCGCGGCCCTGTGGAACACGCATTATGAGGGCCATATCGGCCTCGTGAAGGATTACAATTTCTGGCACACGAAGGCCTGGGTGGCGCCCGATTTCAACGCGCCGCCGCCGCGCGCGCTCGCGGCTTTCGCTTCAGCGCTTGCGCTGCGCGATCGGCAACTCATCATTCCCGGCTCGTGGAATGTCCGGTATTTCGGCCACGAGGCCGATTTCCGGCGCTTCGCCAAGGCGTTCCGCGCCCTGCCGGCGGTCGAGATGAAGGACGCGCCGACGCCGGTGGACACCGTCAAGGTGCGGTGGGCCGTTGCGGACGGGCGACGGCACGTCAGCGTGTTGAGCCTTATTCCGTTCGCCTCGGAAGTCTCGATTGACGGGCGCGCCGTGTCGCTGCCGCCCTACGAACTCGTTGCCATTTCCGATAATGGAACCGCGGCGCCGACCGTGGTCGCGGTCCCGTGTGCGGAATATCAGGCATGGCTCGAGGCGCGGCTCGCCGACTTTGATCGGTTATCCGCCGAAGTTCGCGGTCTCGATCCCGCGGCGGCGCCGGAGGCGTATGCGCGCGCCTCGGCCGAGGCGCGGCAGCATCTGGCGGCGGGCCGGCTTTATGCGGCTGATCTGGCGCTGGGCCCCGGCCTGGTCAACGAACTGCGGCTGCGCAAGGACCTGCTGGCGCGGCCGGAACTGACGGCGCCGCGCGTGGCCTCCGCTCCGCCGATGGACGGCAATCTCGATGCCTGGCTGCCCGCCGCGTCCGATGTGCGCGCGGTGACCGGCGCGGAACTGGCCTGCCACATGTACTTCCCGAATAGTTGGAGCGGCCCGGACGACTGCTCCGCGCGGCTGCGCCTCGCGCACGACGGCGCGCGGCTCTACGTCGGTCTCGAAGTCCGCGACCAGAAACTGGTTCGCGAGAAGGTGAAACTGTACCGCGGCCGCAACGCCGGGCGGGAGGTGACGCACGAGGATAGTTGCGCGTTTCGCCTTTCTACGCGTGCGTGGCGCGCTTGGAACGCGCCGGAAGACGAAAACAGCCGCCCCGAGCTGGTCTGGACAATCGAGTTGCCGTTCGAGGCCGAGTCCACGCGCGGACAGGGGCGTGCCGGCTTCGAATATGTGTGCCGTCGAACGCCGACCGGTTATGTGGTGGAGGGGTCCGCTCCGCTGGGGCAGCTCCTCGGAGTCGAGCCGGGCGGCGCGATCGGATTCCTCGCGATGATCGGCGATTATGACGAGACCATTCCACCCAATCTGTGCGATTCGGCGTGGGCGATGAAACAGGTGCTTATGATTCCGCACCAGCCGAACTTCCTTTACTACGAGGACGCGCGCAACGTTGGGCGGCTGGTGTTGGGTAAATGAGGTCGGACACACCCCTGGACCGGAGAAGCCCGTGAAACTGCAAGACTCGGGAAGCGGAAATAGAAATGATCGAAACCCTTGCCGTTCACTCCGGCACGCCGTCTTTACCGGATGGGCGGTCGCCGCCGGCCTGTGGACCGTGGCGCTGGCCGCCGCGTCCGCCGCGCCGCCGGCGCCGACATTGGAGGAACTGCCCCTGATGGAATCGGTCTCGCAGTACGG
The DNA here is from genome assembly GCA_964386675.1 of uncultured Verrucomicrobiota bacterium. Taxonomy (GTDB): domain Bacteria; phylum Verrucomicrobiota; class Kiritimatiellia; order PWTM01; family PWTM01; genus CALGXT01. Next base: position 738 of record CAYLTB010000123.1, on the reverse strand, counting down.
TATCACCTGGACCTTTGACCGGCCGGTTCGCGTGGGACGGTTCGTCAACGGCGATTACTACGTGATCGGGCCCGTGACCGTCACCGCGCTCGATCCGGCGCCCGCCGACGGGATGCACGGCTCGATGCTCAATCCCGAGCCGTCGGAATACCAGGGCTACGCCGCTCGCAACGGGGTCATGGACGGGAAGCCGGATCGCATCTACCGCGCGGAGTTGGCGGCAAAACCGCCCATCGCGCTGACGCCCGGCGATTCGCTGGTCAGTTCGATCAGCATGCCCAACGGCCGCACCGGCCGGACGGTCCGGCTGTTCGGCCGCCATCGCGGCGGCGGGCCGGATTCGGTTATGAAGTCCGCCGCCGTGCTGACCTGTCTCGATGCGCCCGTGCCGCCCGACACCTTCCGCCCGCCCTACTGCGGCAAGATCGCGAAACGCTACCGCTTCAGCGATCTCCGGCTCGACCGGCTGCCTGCGCTCGAGTTGACGCCCTCCGCCCCGGACATCGAGGGTTTTGCCCGGGTATTCGAACGGGCCTGGATTGATCATGTATACGACTGGGGCTCGCGGCACATTCACCCTGCCGAAAACATGCCGGAATACGGCCAGCAGATCGGCCACGCCGTGGAAGAGGCCGCGCTGTTGCTGTTGGGCGACGCGCCCATCGAGAAAAAGCGGGCGTTGCTGGTCGGTTTCGTGCAGGCGGGCATAGACCTGTACGGCGTTATCCAGCGCGGCGG
>CAYLTB010000122.1:0-9273 GCA_964386675.1 uncultured Verrucomicrobiota bacterium | reverse complement strand
ATCGTTGCGGCCAACTTGTCCGCAGACCAAGCTTGATTGACGCTGTCCACAGCGCTCATGCGAGGTTCTCCTGACGCGGGGTTACGCTGTCGCTCGAAGAATAAAGCACACCCGCTGCCCGCGTGCCAGCCGGAAACAACCCCGCAACCAGCGCGCTCAGATCCGCGTCGGCCGCAATTCCGGTCGCAATCCTGCGCCGTCTATGGCTGCAAAAACGCGCCCGTCTTCCACAGCTCCTGAATGGCGGTGGCTCGTTCGGCGGGGCTCAAAATGCCGTCGTCGTCGGTGTCGTAGGTCGCCACCGCGTTCTTGAGGAATTCGATGAAGTCCGCGCGAACTTGGGCGCGCTCGCTTTCGTTGAGGGCGCCGTCGCCGTCCTGATCATATTTGGCCATCAACTTGGTGCGCCGAGCCTTCAAGTCCTCGCGCAGGGCGGCGCGCTCCTCTTCGGAAAGCCGGCCGTCGCCGTCACGATCGAAGAGTTCGATGAACCGTTTCCGGATGGCCGGTCCCACGCCGACGCCGCTGCCGTCGCCCTTCGGGGCGATGCCGCCGCTGCGGCGCGTTGCGATTCGATCGCGGAGCCGTTGACGCTGTTCGTCCGTCAAGCCGGCGCCCCGGCGCTCCACCTTGTCCATTTTTCGTTCCCGCGGCGGCCGTTTGTTGCCCGCTTCCGGCGCGCCTACCGCGGCCGCGGCGATTAGCGTCGCGGCGCCCCATGCGATAATTGCCTTTTTCATCGTCGTTCTCCTCTAAATTTTCCCCGTGGACTCGCGGGTCGTTTATTGCATCCAACCGTATAGAAACGGAAAAGGCGCCGGATTATTGTGAGCGCGAGAATCGGCGGCGCGACGCCCATGGGCGTGCGCCGCGGACATCACGCGCGGCGGATGCGTTCGGAGGGCAGCGAGTCTCCGGAGATTCTGTGCATTGAAGCGTCCGAGATCGGCACGGCGTGTCCGGAGGTGCACGTGAAGAACAGGCCTGGCTGGTCGGCTGGGGCCCGGCGCTCCAATACCCATGCCCGGTTGGCTTTTCCTCCGTGGGGAAACGAAGAGCCGTCTCATGTTCGGCGAAATTGACCAATCGCCGGAATCGCTTTATCCTCACAGTTTGGAGATGGCCACGGACGCAGAGTCTGGTCCGTCTCGCGCGGTATGGGAAGAACGTTACACGTCGAATTGGGGCCCCGGTCCTATGACATTCATCTCGAAGGGGGCGCGTTGCGCGGCATCGGACGCGTATGCGCCGCACTTCCGGATGCCCGCGCGGCGCTGGTGGTGACGGATGCCAATGTCGCGCCAGTGGCGCTGTCGACGTGTCTGGCGGCCTTGAGCGACGGCGGTGTACGCGCGGCCGCCGAGGTTCTGCCGGCCGGCGAGAGCAGTAAGAGTGAACCCTTCCTCTTCCGCCTGTACCGGCGGGCATTGGAGATTCACCTCGATCGGCGCGGTGTATTTGTGGCGCTCGGCGGCGGAGTGATTGGCGACCTCGCGGGTTTCGCCGCCGCCACGTACCTGCGCGGGGTTCGGCTGCTGCAGGCGCCGACGACCCTGCTGGCCATGGTGGACAGTTCCGTCGGCGGAAAGACGGGGATTGACCTGCCGGAAGGCAAGAATCTCGTCGGCGCGTTTCATCAGCCGTCCGCCGTCGTAGCGGACCTCGACCTGCTGCGCACCCTGCCGCCGCGCGAGCGGGCATCCGGCATGGCCGAGGTGATCAAATACGGAGTGATCTGGGACGGGGCGCTCTTCGAGGCGCTCGAGAACGAAACGATGCCGCCCGCCGATCTTTCGGGGGCGGGATGGGAGAAGATCATCGCGCGCTGCTGTGAGATCAAAGCGGAGGTCGTGCAACGGGACGAACAGGAGTCCGGCGTGCGGGCGATCCTGAACTTCGGTCACACGCTGGGCCATGCGATCGAGCGGCTGTCCGGCTATGAGGGGCTTCGTCATGGTGAAGCCGTCGCGATCGGCATGGTCTTTGCCGCACGCGTATCGGAACGCATCCGCGGTTGGCCGGCTTCCGACACAGCCCGGTTGATGCGCCTGCTGCATCGGGCCGAATTGCCGGTGGCGCCGCCGCGTCGCTGGCCCTGGGAACAAGTGCGTGCGGCCATGGCCTCGGATAAGAAATCGCGGGCGGGCGCGCCCCGGTTCGTGCTGGGCGAACGGATCGGCCGGGTCCAGCCGGGCGCCGTCGTCGAAAACGCGCTGCTCGAGGAGGTGTGGAATGGCCTCGGTGAGTGAAACCATCGTGCGGGAATATCTCGAGACGCTGGGTTTTCTCGTCCAGCAGCCCACCAAGTACCAGGTTACCGCCCGCGCCAAACGGCCGGACGAGGAGTTTGACTTGTTGGCGATAAATCCGATCGCGCAAGGCCCTTTGCCGGAAGGAGACCTGCAATGGACGGGCCGCGAGCTGCGGCGGGTGGGCCGCGCCATGTTCAGCGTTCGCGGCTGGCACACGGAACGTTTCAGCCCGGCCATTTTGGAGGATGCGCCCGAAATCCTCCGGATCGCGGAACCCGCCGTGATGCGCGCCGCGGAACGTTGGCTGGGGCCGGGCCCCATCGCCCGTGTGCTCTGCCTGCCGGCGCTTCCGGCCGGAAGCGAGCTGCGCGAAGGCGCTTTGCAGCGGCTGCGGGCCGGAGGGGTGGACGGGGTGCTGACTTTCCGCACGATGCTGGTCGAACTGTCGGCCGCGGTGGACGCCAGCTCGAACTACGAGAAGTCCGATGTGCTGCAGATGCTGCGGATCCTGAAGACTCATGGCCTGCTGCGGGATGCCCAACTGGATCTGTTTCACGGCCGCGGTCGCCGTTCTCGCCGGGCCGTGCGGCCCGCCGCTCCAGCACCGGGCGCGGCAGACGCCCGGAAGGATCGCAGTGGGGGCGCGCCGTGACCGAACGCGAAGCGTATATCGCGCTGAACCTGATCGACCAGCTCGGCCCGGTTCGAGTCCGTTCGCTGGTCGCGACGCTGGGATCCGCGCGCGCCGTGTTCGAGGCCTCCGTGGAGGACCTGCGTCGGGCGGAAGGCGTCGGCGGCGACCTGGCGCGCCGGATCGTCGAACAGCGCGGCGAATGCAACCCGTCAGAGGAGATCGCGCGGGCGGCGCGGTGCGGCGCGCGGGTGATAGCGTTTTCGGACAGCGACTATCCCGAACCGCTCAAGACCATTCATGATCCGCCGTTGGCGCTGTATGTCCGTGGCGACTACCGTTCCGACGATCGGCGCGCGGTGGCCATCGTGGGCACCCGGCGCTGCACGCATTACGGGCGCTCCGTGGCCGACCGGCTGGCGTTCCAGCTCGGACAGGCGGGATTCGTCGTGGTCAGCGGCCTGGCGCGGGGCATTGATGTGTCCGCGCACGAGGGGGCGATGAAGGGCGGGGGGCGCACCCTGGCCGTGCTGGGCGGCGCTCTGGATCGGCTCTATCCCCCGGAGTGCGCGCCGCTGGCGGAACGGATCGCCGACGGGCGCGGCGCCGTGATTTCCGAATTCACGATGGGCCGCGAGCCCGACCGTACGACGTTTCCGTACCGCAATCGCGTGGTCAGCGGCCTCTCGATGGGGGTGGTCGTTGTGGAGGCGGATACGCACAGCGGTGCGATGCTCACCGCCGGCCAGGCGCTGGACCAGGGGCGCGCCGTGTTCGCGGTGCCGGGTCGCGTGGACTCGTCGGCCTCGCGCGGCGCTCACCGGTTGCTGAAAAACGGCGCGAAACTCGTCGAGGACGTGGCCGACATCTTCGAGGAATTTGAATACCTGATTCCGCCCGAGCGTCGTTCGTCGCCGGAGACGGACCGGACCGAATGGCCTTTCTCTTTCACGGCGGAGGAAGGGGCTGTGGTGGCGGCGTTGGCCGAAGGCGCGCTGGATGTGGACACGCTGTCGCGGCGGGCCGGATTGCCGGCCGCGCAGCTGGGCGCGCTGTTGATTGGGCTTGAGATGAAGCGCGTCGTGCGTATGCTGCCGGGTCGCCACGTCGAACTCACGGTCGCCCCGCCGCCGCGGCGTGATTGATCCATCGGCGCCCGTCGCGCCCCGGGAATAATTTATTATATGAGCAAATCGCTGGTCATCGTCGAGTCGCCGTCCAAGGCAAAGACGATCAATAAGATTCTCGGCGACGACTACGTCGTTCGCGCGTCGATGGGGCATGTGCGCGACCTGCCGGAGCGCCGGTTGGGATTGGATCCGGATCGAGGCTTTCAGCCCCAGTATGTGGTGCTCAAGGGCCGCGAGAAAGTGGTCCGTGAACTGACCGCCGCCGCCCGCGATGCGGCCAAGGTTTACCTCGCTCCGGATCCCGATCGCGAGGGCGAGGCGATCGCCTGGCACCTGCAGGTTTTGTTGTCGAAAACGGTGCCGGCCGACCGCTTCCAGCGGGTGACCTATAACGAAATCACCGCGCCCGCAATTCGCCGCGCCTTCGCATCACCGCGCGGCATTGATCTGCGCAAGGTCGATGCGCAGCAGGCGCGCCGGGTGCTCGACCGCCTGGTCGGCTACAAGGTCAGTCCATTGCTCTGGCGGCGCATACGCGGCGCATCGAGCGCGGGCCGCGTGCAGTCGGTTGCCTTGCGGCTGGTCTGTGAGCGTGAGAAGGCCATCCGGGAGTTCGTGCCGGAGGAGTACTGGGTTCTCGGCGCGCGCGTGGCCAAGAAGGTCGAGCCGCGCGCGCCGTTCATCGTCCGTCTGGCGCAACTGGACGGCGAGAAGGCGCGGGTGCCGGATGAGGCGACGGCGACGGCGCTGCGGGAGGACCTCGATGACCGCGTGCTGCGCATTCGCCGGATCGTGCGCCGGGAAATCTCGCGCCGCGCCCCGCCGCCGTATATCACGAGCACGCTGCAGCAGGCGGCCTCGCGCGTTCTGGGCTACACGCCCGCGCGGGCGATGAAGATCGCGCAGTCCCTCTACGAAGGGGTGGACCTGGGCGAAGGGCCCGTCGGCCTGATCACCTACATGCGCACCGATTCGGTGGCTATCGCGCGCGAAGCTCAGGAGCGATGCCGCGAATGGGTCGCGCAAGCGTTCGGTCCCGAATACGTGCCGGATCGGCCCAACGTCTATCGCAGCCGCGCCGGGGCGCAGGAGGCCCATGAGGCGATCCGCCCGACCGATCCGTTCCGCACGCCGGAGGCGCTGTCTGGAAAAATGCCGCCGGAGGAGTGGCGGCTGTACCGACTCATCTGGGAGCGCTTCGTCGCCAGCCAGATGGCGCCGGCCCTCATCGCGCAGCGAACGGCCGAGGTAGAGGCCGAACGCCGGCCCTCATCGCGCCACGATTTTCTCTTTCGTGCCTCGACTTCCGAGGTGGTGTTCCCCGGTTACCTCCGGGTTGCCGGAATCCCGCAGGCCATCGCGGCCGAGAAACCGGAGGAAGCCCCGGAGGACGAAGAGGCGCAGCCGCTGCCGCCGTTGACGGAAGGGGAGGCGCTGGACCGGCTGGACTGGCTGGCGGACCAGAAGTTCACGCAGCCGCCGCCACGCTACTCGGAAGCCGCGCTCGTGCGCGCGCTGGAGGAAAACGGCATCGGCCGGCCCAGCACGTACGCGCAGATCCTCTCGACCCTGACGCAGCGCAAGTACGTGACCAAGGAAAAGAAACAACTGGTGCCGACACCGCTGGGGATCTCGACCAACGAATTTCTCGTCGAGCATCTCGATGCGCTGTTCAACGTCCAGTTCACCGCCGCGATGGAGGAATCGCTGGACCGGATCGAAGAGGGCGGGGTCGAGTGGACGGCCATGCTCCGGGATTTCTACGCGCAACTGAAGGAATCGCTGAAGTCGGCGCGCGGGCCCGATGGGAACCCGGAGGAAGCGCGTGAACTGATTGCGGCCCTCGCGCAGGTCCGCGACTGGCGCCCCCCCCCGGCCGCGCCGGAAGGCGCGGCGCGGTCCCGGCGGCAACCGGCGGGGGATCAGGCATTCTATGAATCGCTGCGGAAGCAGGCGGAATCCGGGGAGCGCCCTTTGAGCGACCGGCAGGTCGCTGCGCTGCGGCGCCTGGTGAGCCGTTACCGGGACCACGCCCCGGAAATCGCGGCGGCGGCCGAACGCTGGAACATCGCCGCTCCCCCCGCGAGTCCGGAAGCGACAGCGGGCGTTGCGGATAGCCGGGCGAAACTCGATCTGCTGAAAGGCGTCCGGTTTGATCCGCCGCGCCAAATCGGCAAAAGAGTCTTTGACGACAGCGTGTTCGCCGCCTCCTTGCGCTCGCAGGTGGAGGCCGGGCGGGCGTTGACCGACAACCAGGAGCGCTATCTGGACCGCCTGCTGAGCAAGTACGCCGATCAAATTCCGAATTTCAAACAGGTGGCCGCGTCGCTGAACGTGGGCGCTCGCGAAGCGCCGCCGGAGACCCCGATCGAGTCCTCCGCCATCGAGTCGCTGATCGCGGCTTTCGAAAAGGTGAGTGCGTGGAAACCGCCGCAAAAGCGCGGTCGACGCGAATGGGACGATCAGGAGTTCTTTCGCTCGGTTGCCCGCCAGTTTCGCGCGCGCGGCTCGATTTCTCCCCGGCAGTTTCAGGCGCTTCGAAAGATGGCCAGCCGCTATCATATCGCGTGATAGACCTGCACACCCATTCGACGCATTCCGACGGTACCCTCACCCCCGCGGAACTCGTGGCGGCGGCCGCGGCGGCCGAATTGTCGGCCGTGGCCCTGACCGACCATGACACCATTTCCGGCGTGCCGGAACTGCTGGCCGCCGGCCGCGGCAGCGCGGTCCGGACCATCGGGGGTGTGGAGATCAGTGCGGAATTCGCGGCGGGCGGCATGCACCTGCTCGGGTACGGTTTTCGAATCGGCGATCCTGGATTGGAAGACCTGCTCCGGCAGATGCGGGCGGGCCGGACCGCGCGCAACCAGGAGATCCTCGCGCGTTTGGCGGCCCGGGGGATGCCGTTGGAATGGGCGGACGTGGCTGCGCTGGCGGGTGGCGAGGTCGTAGGCCGGCCGCATGTCGCGCAGGCGATGGTGGCGCACGGCTATGTGCGCGACAGCGACGAGGCCTTCGCCCACTGGCTGGCGCGCGGCCGGCCCGCGTATGCGCCGCGGTTTCGGCCGATGCCGGAGGAAGCCGTGAAGATCATCGCCGCGGCGGGCGGCGCGCCGGTACTGGCGCATCCCGTATCCCTCAACGTAAACAAGAGCGAACTCGTGTCCTGGGTGCGCCGGCTGCGCGAGGTCGGACTGCGCGGCATCGAAGCCCACCATCCCGAGCACGCGCCCTCGGCTCGCACGGCGTTTGCGAAGCTGGCCGCAGACCATGGCTTGGTCGCCACGGGCGGCTCCGACTTTCACGGCGCCCGCAAACCGGCGATCCGGCTGGGTCGGGGATTCGGCGATCTGCGGGTCCCGGAAGATGCGCTCTCCCGCCTGCTGGGGGAGTGATGCAGAGCGGCCGCGACCTCGCCCGAAAACCACGTTACAGCGCATGCGAATCTCCGCCCGACACCGCGCAGGGGTTCTACCATCTCCGTGTATCCGCCTCCCCCTTCGCTCTTCTCCGCGCCCCGCTGCCCGGCGCCCGGAACGGTCGGCAAAGCGGTGTCCGATTGGACAAAGCGCCGGGATTCGCCTATGTTCACAGACTTTGCGGAGGAGATGCGAGATGAAGCTTGGCAAAGAATCGCTGGCCTTTCTTGAACGGTTGATCGAAACGCCCAGCCCGTCCGGTTATGAAGACTCGGCGGCGGCGCTATGGGAAAAGGAGGCGCTGGCCTTCACGCCGCACGTCCGTCGGGACGCGCACGGCAATACGGATGCCATCGTCAATCCGGGCGGAACCCCGCGCATCATGCTGTCCGGCCACTACGACGAGATCGGCTTTCTTGTCACGCACATTGACAGCGACGGTTTCCTCTGGATCGCGCCGATCGGCGGTTGGGATTCGCAGATCGCGCAGGGCCAGCGGGTCATCATCCGTGGCCGGAAAGGCCCGATTCCGGGCGTCATCGGAAAATGTCCCGTTCACCTGTTGAAAGAAGAGGCGCGCAAGCAGGTGACCAAGATCGAGGACCTCTGGGTGGATATCGGGGCGAAGAACCGCAAGGCGGCCGAGAAACTCGTGGAGATCGGCGATCCGATCGTGCTGGATTACGGGCTGAAACGACTCGAAGGCGATGTGCTGGCCGGGCGCGCTTTCGACAACCGAGCGGGCGCATTCATCGTGCTCGAGGCGGCGCGCGCACTGTCGGTCCGCGAGCCGCGGGCCGAAATCCATGCCGTCGCCACCGTGCAGGAGGAGATCGGCCTGCGTGGCGCGCGGACCGCGGCGTTCGGCGTGGATCCGCAGTTCGCGATTGCCGTGGACGTGACCTTCGCGACGGATCATCCCTCGATGGGCGATGCCCTGAAGCACGAGGGCAAGGTCAAGCTGGGCGGCGGCGCCGTCATAACCCGCGGTCCCAATATCCATGCCCGGCTGTTTGACCTGCTGGTCGAGACGGCCCGCAAGAAGAAGATCAGACACCAGATCATTGCCTCCGCCCGGCCTACCGGCACCGACGCGAATGCGATCCAGATCAATCGCGCCGGTGTCGCCACGGCACTGGTCAGTCTGCCGAATCGCTATATGCACTCGCCGTGCGAGCTGATTGACGCACGCGACCTCGAGGCCTGCGTGAACCTGATCGTGGAAACCTGTCTGCGGATCGGGCCGGAGACGGACATCCGGCCCTTCTGATCGGGCCGGGGTCGGCGCTCACGGGTTCTGGCCGGGTCGGTCCAGTCCCAGGGTCTCCGGCAGGCCGAACAGGATGTTCATGTTCTGCAGCGCATTGCCCGCTTGACCCTTCATCAGGTTGTCAATGTGCGAGATCACCCGCAACACGCGTGTACGCTCGTCCACGTCCACGATCAGGTTGCAGAAATTGCTGCCCCGGACGTGGATCGTGCCGACCGAGGCCTTGCGGTCATAGATGCGCACGAAGCGGTGGTTCCGGTGATACTCGCGGTAGGCTTCCATCACGGCGGCCGGCGTCGCCCCGTCGCGTAGATCGCCATAGAGACAGGACAGGATTCCCCGGCACATCGGCACGACCTGTGCGGTGAAGGTCAGGCGGTAATCCCGGCCGGAGATGCGCTTCAGTTCCTGTTCTACCTCGCAGACGTGCTGGTGGCCGGCCAGCTTGTAGGCGTTCATGTTTTCGTAACGCGCCGGATAGTGGTAGGTCGCCGTTGCCTTCTTGCCGGCGCCAGAGATGGCGGTCTTGCAGTCGCAAATGATGCGGCGCGGGTCCACGAGGTTCGCG
>CAYLTB010000121.1:0-9280 GCA_964386675.1 uncultured Verrucomicrobiota bacterium | reverse complement strand
CGATGACGAGTTGCCCGGCAGCGATGCCGGTCAACGCGAGCTTCGCGGCGTTCGTGGAGACAGAGATCGGCGCTTGCGGCAGCGCCGAGAGCTCAGCCCGCGAGGCATAGCGGTTGTCGCCGGTGGCGAGGTCGAGCCAGGTCTGGCCGGGCTGGGCCGTGGGAGGTTCGCCGGTATATGCATCTTTCAATATTCTGGGTTTGAATCGGAAACTGGTCGGGGTATCGCCTGCAGCGCTGAGTTCGATATCAGCAACGGCCTCTATGCTCGCCGTCGCGGCGAGGGCGTCATTGATTTCGGTGGTGTTGAGGTCGCTTTCGACGTCGTAGGCCCAGATGGGCGCCTGCTCGGTGCCCAGGTTGACCTCGACCTCGCCGGCGGTCGCGACGGCGGAAAATAGCGTCGTCGCGAAATCGGGTGTCCGCGCGCCGATCGCAATCTGTTCGCTGGAGCTCAGCCGGACCACCGCGGAGGCTCGGCGGAAGAAGAGCCGCCATACGACGGTGTCGCGCTGGACAAGGGTGATTTGTAATCCGCCGACGACACGGTCCGGCTCGCCGGTCGCGCCCGCCGACACAATGGCGGCATCGGCTTTTACGGCGTCGAGGTTGACGGCAAGGCATATGTATCTGGTAGAGTTCATGCGAGGGATACTATCGTGTTCACAACCGACACACAGGGAAAGCTGGGAAATCTGGGCGATGCGCGGTCATGGGTTTCGGTAGAGAGATTCATCCACCCATTCCGGCGCGTTCCCGGCCACGCACCGGAGTAGTTTAGTCCCGCTCCCCGGCGCGGGCAGCACCTGCCATGCGCCATCCCAATAAAGCAGGTCGCCTTTAGCGGCGCCTGCCGGGACGCCGATGTCCTCGACCCAACTGAATCCATACTTGCCGACGATGCCGTCAGTGTTGATGCGTAGAAGGCGCTCAACGCCAGTGGCGACGCCGTCGGGCGGCACTTCGCGCACCCGCGCGTAGCGCTTGTGGAGGGGATCGAAGACCAGCACATCCTGCGCGCCATCGCGGAAGTCGTCGGGTGTGAACTCCAGACCCAGCTTGTCGCCGTGCGACATCCACGCGATCCGCCACGCCAGGTTCTCCTTGGCCGCCACACACAGCGGCAGCCGAATCTGATCCATTCCGGACACCACGCCCGGCGGCCATTGAGGCGGAGTCGTCGAGCACTCGACACTCCAGGCGTAGTCTTCCGGGTCTTCCGGCTTGTTCCACTCGAGCCACACGTATAGCGTGTCGCCGCTCTCCGGTAGTGCCAGTGCAAACTCATCCCCGACCTCCGGCGCCACCGTCGCGATCGGACCCCCGGCCAGGCTCGCGTAGCCCTTGCGGACGTACAAGGTCTGTGCCCCACTCTCGTCATATCCAATCCTCGGCCAGAACGAGAGCGGCAGGTCGCGCTCGGTCCGATCCTCCGCCGCCGGCCCGCGCTGCGGGGCGGTCGAGATGGTCGTGCCGGAGGGCAGCGTCGAGACGCGGATGCCTGGGCCGCCGCGCGGCGTAATGGCGCGGCAGTAGCGAATGATCCCCGCGATGTCACGCGCCGCGATCGGATCGCCGGCCTCCGGCTCTCTGGGTAGTTCAAGGCTCATGGCTCATCCGGCCGGATATAGGTCAGCGTCCCAGGTCTCTGCTCCCGTCCATTCTTCCACGCGCTTCCAGGGGCCGGACCGTCCCTCGCGGACGGCGCGATCGGCGGTTTTTATGAACTGGTAGCCCGCGATCTCGATCGGCGGCGTCTCGCGCCGTCCGCACCGTGTGACCGTGGGCTGCTCCCAGGTCACCCGCGTGCGCCGTACCACCGGCACGGGCACCTGCCAGGATTCGATGCCTTGGGCTATCTTCTGCGCCAACAGCAAAACCGCGCCAGTGAAAGTGACCCAGTGCGCGTTATTCTTCGGATCAGGCTCTTCTATCAAAGGGCTGACCGGATACTGAAACCCCTGCTTTCGCTGCGTACATCGAAACGGTAGGTTTTCCCAGGCTTGTATCTTGGCCAGGTCCGCGGCCGACAACCCCGCGAAAGGTGGCGCGCTCTCGATTGGCTTTTCCAGCATCGTCCATTCGACTTCGAGTGTGGCCGGCTCGTTCTGCCCGCCCCCGCCGCCGCCACCGATGCGAGTCGAGAGCTCAACCGTAAGCTCCGCCAGGCCGCCGTGGCCCGGCGTGATCGTTGCGGAGACCACGCGCAGGCCCTCGACCGGCAGGTCTTGGTAGGCCGCGCCGGGTTGCGGCGCGGCGGCCAGGCAATCGGCCAACGTGCCGACAAATTTTCTGGCGGCGCTCGTCTCGCCGTTTTGGAAGACGATCTTCGGCGATCCGTCGCTCTCGGTCAGCCCCGGATAGGATTTGATCACGGCAGTCATACGTATACGACTCCTATCGGATGCTTGCGGGCGATCTGTTCCAGCAGCTTGACGGAGCGCTCGGCAGCGCTGGTCTGGCGGCGCGCGAGGTCGCTCGTGACGCCGCCAACGAATCCCCCGACGCGCGCCAGGCGGTCGGTAAGCGTCGGAAGACCGGGTCGGGCGTCAACGCGTTCTTCCGGCTTCGGCGGTGTCGGCTCCTTGTAGCGCTGCAGCTGCAACTGCAACTGGACCGCATCGCGCCGCAGCGAAACAAACTCCTCAGCCAGCGCAGCGGCCCGTTCCGCGTCATCCGCGGAGGCCTTTTGCGCGTTGATGCGTTGCCGGATCGCTTCCGTCTCTCGCTCGATCGCCGCGATGCGCTCCTGCGCCCATTGCAGCGATCGGCGCGCATATTCCTCGTCCGTCTCATCGGCCTGTCGTTCTCGTGGGTCGAAACGCATCTTGGCGAAGGCAAGCTGTGCGCGCCCGGCAATTTCGACCTGTTCGCGCCGGTGCGCATCAGCGGCGGCGCGTTCAGCGGCGGCCGCGTTGCGAGCAATCAGCGCATCGCGCTGCCGTTCCACCGCCGTGTACATCTGATCAAGCGCCCGCCGATCATCCTCCAGCATCTGGACGCGCGCACGCAGCATCTCGCGCACGCCTGGCACCAGCGAGCCTTTCGCCAACTCGATGCGCGCCGCGGCGAGCTCGTCATTCACTTGTTGCTGGAGTGATGACACATCGGAGCGGAACTTGTCGAAATCCGTCCCGGATGCGATGGCCGCTCCGCTCTTTTTCAGCGACGCCAAACGGGCCGCGCGATCGTTCGCGCCGCCCATCACCGCATCCATCGCCCCGCGCGAGCGCGCCTCCAAGATGCCGGCCACGATTTGGCCGGCGATCGCCGCGCCGATCAGCGCGGCGGCCGGACCGGCCAGGTGTGCGGCAATGCCGCTGCCGATCTGCGGTCCGACCCCTGTGAGCGCTCCGGCCAGCCCACGGCCAAGATTCAGTGCGCCACCGGCGATCTGTATGCCGGCCAGCACGGCCTTGAGCTCGACCAGGCGCGCGAGCAACACGGCGACGCCGGCCGGCCCGCCAACAGCATCGGAGATATTCTTGCCGATCCGCATCACCACATTGCCGATCCGCGCGAAGGCGTCGCCGACCTGTTGCCCGACCCGAATCCAATCCTGCCGCCCCGCTGCATCCATGAAGCGATTGAGCAATGGAATCAGTCTTTCGGCCAGGCCCGCCGCGAACTCCTGCCAGCGCAGCTTGAGCCGGCTCAGCGCATCGTCCACGGCGTCGAACGCTCCGGCGTTTTGCTCCATGAAGGGACCGAGCCGCCCGACGGCGCGCGCGGCGTTATCCAGCGCGGCGGGGTCGCGGAAGAGTTGGAGCATCCGCGCGCCGCCCCGTCCAAAGATCTGCATCACGGCTGCCGTCTGCTCGGACTGGCTACCCAGACGCGACACCGCCGCGCCGATCGCGCGCAACTGCGCCTCGGCGCCCATGCCGCGCAGCTGCGACGCAGAGAGCCCAAGCCGATCGAACACCTTGGCGGTCGGCTGCCCGTCCTCGTTCACGCCGCCCAGCGCCCGCCGCATCATCGCGAGCGTTTGGGCCACGGACTCCCCGCCGAGGCCCGCCTCCGTGAAAGCCTGCCGCAGCCGCAGCAGGGTCGTCACGCTTTCGCCGGTTTGCAATGCAAGGTCCGACAGCTCCGATCCCAGGCCGAAGGCGGAGCGCGCGGCGGCGGCGACCGGCGTGATCGCCGCCGCGATCGAGAGAAACTGCGTGCGGATCTGTGCGGTCGCGGCGGCCAACCGGGACTGCGCGACCCCCAGCCCGGAAACGAACGAGGCCGCGTTGAGTCCTAAAGTATATTGCAGCGCCGCGCTCATGGAGTTATCCTGCTTCCATGCTCGAAGGGCTCTTCATCCGATTCATGGCCGCGGCGATCCTCGCTGGACTGGCGGGGTGGATCCTGGTGCTCTTCCCCTTCGGCGCGGTCGGGCTGCGGGAAGCGCCTGCCGTCCGGGTCTCGGCGGCGATCGTTCGCCTCGTTGTCTTTGCCCTGGCGCTGCTGCTGATACAGGTTTGAGAGCATCGCCCGCTCCTGGTAATCCGGCTCGCCGAACTCGCCGCCGTGTCGCAGCGTCGAAGCCGCCATCAGCGCCAGCAGCCGCGGAATAGGCTCGCTCAGGACCTCGTCGAGTCGCCAGCCGTACTCGGCGCAGGCCCATTCGACGAGGGTGAGCCACCAGCCGACTCCGTTTTTTTTTGCGCCTCGCCCTTGCCGGCCAGCGCCGTGGAAAACGCCGCATCGAGATGGGCCGCGAGTGTCGCCGGCCAGGCGAGCAGATCGGCGAAGGAAATCGTCGCGGCCAGATCGTAGGCCGCCTGCTCCATCTCCGCGCGCGTCCGGCCCATCAGGGCGCGCAGATCGGCCGCCGGTGTGGTCAGGAGCATCAGACCGACAAACGACTCGACGCCGTCTGCCGCGCCGCCCCGCGCGAGCGCCGGCGCGAATTTGTCGAGCGCGAGAAAATGCAGCGAGGATAGCGGCTGTAGCACGCGGCCGGCAATCCTAACGGTATCCGGCGCAAATGCGGCGGAGACTTCCTTGGGAATCCCATCGCTCATCAATCGCCCATCGCATGGAAGCGCGTCGCCTTGATCGAGAGCTTCTTCCAGCCCTTCTGCTCCCATTGCAAGTCCACGCCCGTCACCATCCCGGACTCGCCCGCGATCTGGATCGCGTCGCCGATGTCCGGCGCCGTAATGGCCGATTCGACGATCACCTCGATCTCCGTCTCGGTCTTCGCGTCATAGAGCGCCAGCGCAACCGTCTCGCCATCGCTATTGAGCAGCGGCTCCTGCTCAATGCTCTTGGAGACCTTCTGCGATAGGATCTTCGCTGACGCGAACGTATCGCCCGTCTCGGTCTTGATCCCCCAGACCGCCGTCGTCCCGCTCGGCTTCAACGTCACTGCCATAACTCACCTCGCCTGTTTTCCATCTTCCGTTTTCGTCAGATCACATCCCGCGCTACGACCTGCGAGGCCGGCAAGTCCAGGTCGAACCGCAGCCGGTAGGCCGCCATGGGCCGCCCCTCGATCGCGATCGGCTCGCAACCGGCATAGCGCGCCCGCTCCCCGCCGATCGCCAGGCCGCGCACCCGATCCCGCGCCGCCGCCACACGGTCCAACAGCGCCGCGCGCTCCGGCGTCGGCCGAATCAGACCGGCGTTCGCCTCCCGCGTCGGCGGCATCGGCGCAGCCACGCTCACGGCGATTTGGTGCGTCGTCGCCAAGAGCCCGCCCGGCTGCTCGCCAACCGTCTCCTCACCCTCCCAGTGCACGGCGACCAGCAGGCCAGACGGATTCGCCGCCAAAAGCTCCAGCGATTCGAGCGGGTCCGCGGCCAGCGCCACCCGCGCGCCGGCGCTCTGCGCCCAATCCGCGAGATCGTCGCGGATGCGGCGCAGCACGTCCGCCGCGGTCAGCGCAACGCTCATACCAGTGTGGCCCCCGATCCGGTCCTCGCCGCCTCGCCGATCACCGCGCCGCCGCGCGGGGCGTCGGTCAGGATCTCGATCACGTTCCACGGATCCTTCGCGATCGAGACGGTCGGCTTCGCGCCCTCGGCGGCCAGGCCCTTCAGCGCGTCGCGCACCAGGCGCGTCAGCTTGTCCGGGGTGTAGCTCACACGATCAACCTCCCGTGCGGGTAGGTCTTCGCGTCCTCGGAGATAACGCTCACGGAATCCTCGGCGCGGTCCGCGCCGGGCGTCAGCGGCTCCAGCCCCTGGCCGATCCGAGAGAGCTTCGTGGAAAGCCGCTCGCCCTCCTTGGCGAACGGGTTGCGCTCATCGGTGTGGCCGCGGCGCCGGTAGAGCGCCGAGGCCGCGAACACGCGGGCGGCCTGGGTGACGAGCGGCGGGAGCGGCGCGGCGAAGGGAACGGTGTAGCGCTGCCCCAGGAGAGCGTCGACGGCGTCCGCCGCCTGCTGCGCGATCTTGTCCCAGAGGCCGGCGTCCTCCTGGCCGTCCTGGTCATCGTCCAGGGCCTCCAGGAGGAACTGCGGCGGGATCAGCCCGTCCAGGTCCGCTTTCGTCACGTAGGCCATCGCGTCATCCACCCCGGAAATCGAAGGGCCGGCCGACCCGCGGCCGGCCGGCCCTTCATCCTATGCGGCCCCTCCGGGCCTGGTATTCAGTCGAACAGCGTTCCGATCAGCGTCACCTGGTTCGTAACCGTGGTGGCGTTGGAGGTGACGACGAGCTTGTCGCCGGAGAACATCGGCGGGACGGTCGTGAGCGCGAGCAGCGCGTCATTCTCGGCCACCACCTTCGTTCCCACCAGCACCGTCACGGCGCCGGAGACGTAGTGCACGGTCTGCGTCTCGCCGGCGGCGCTCTTGAACAGCAGGTGACTCGGGTAGAACCGCCCGGTGTCGCCCACCGGCGGGATCACGTCGCCGGTGCCGTTCACCAGCGTTGCGGTCACGCGCTGCGGCCCGCGGTCCGCGGCGATCGCCACGGCCGTCAGGATGACGCCCAGGAGCATCACCACCAGCATCGTCGTCAGGAAGGTCTTCAATTTCATCGTCGTTTCCATCTCGTTCCGTTTTCTCTGTTCTCCGCGGCTCAGCGGTGAACCGCCCCGGCTCAGGCCGAGACGATCCGCTGCAGGGCGGACGTCTGTCCCTTGGCGACGCCGTACATCAGCGTGTAGGTCCGGCGGTACTGCGCGAGCGTCGCCTCGTACCACTCGCGCACCTGGAGCGAGAGGCCGGTGCTCTCGTCGGTCACCGTCGAGATCCGGCAGTTGCTTTCGCCCTTGCCGGGGTCGTCGGGGATCCGGGTTGCCAGCGCCAGGGCCGTCCGCGTGCCGGCGAAGCCGACCAGGTTCTCGTCGTTCGTGGGCAGGTCCACGAACTCGGAGACCTCGAAGCCGTGGACGTTCGGGAGCTTGCCGGTCTCGACCGCCTGGGCGCCGCGCGCCAGCAGCACCTGGAGCATGGTCAGGTCCATGCTCAGGCTGCCGTAGTAGTCCGGGTTCAGCAGCATGAACCGGCCCAGGGGCGGAACGCCGCGCTTCGAGAGGGCCGTCGCGATTGCGATCGCGGTCTTCCGGTCGAACCCGTCGCCGCCGGCGCCGAGCGCCTTCGTCGTCTTGTTCGCGAAGTTCGCGTTCGTGATGAGCGCGCAGATGTCGCTCACCACCGCGGCGCCGATCGCGTAGGCCGCGTTCAGGCCGAACCGCTTGATCAGGTCCACCCGCGAGCTGGAGGCCTCCTGGACGGAGACCCCGTAGGTGTGATGCTTGTGCTTGTTCAGCGTCACCGGGATGTCGACCTGCGTCCTGTCGCTGGGAACATAGCCCACCGCGGGGTCGAAGGGAATCGCCGCGGCTGCCGCGACCTCGTGGACGATGATCGTCTCGCCGAAGCGCGCGTTCTCCTTGCTGTGATCCGTGGCGATCTGCCCGAGGATCGGCAGCGCGGCCTGAAGCTGCTTCAGGGCCTCCTGCGCGATCACGTTGGCGTTCGTCGTTCCGGTCGTGTTACCCATGGCTTTCGTCCTTCCGTTTCGTCGTGTTCTCCGCGCCCCCCGCGCTCCCGCGGCGAACGCCGTTCAGGTCAACCCTCTCCGAGGATCTTCCCCCGGTTCGCGTTGAAAAACTTCGACCGCTCCTCCGGGTCCGTGATCGCGTTGTACTGCTCGATCACCGGGTTGCCGCCGGCGGCGGTGTGCGGCTCGACCTCCGGCGTGCGGCGGTGCAGCGGCACCGTCACGGCCAGCTTGGAAACCATGTCAGCCAGGACGGCGGGCTCGGTCTTCGCGACCTGCTCGGCGGAAAGGGGAATCACCTTCCCCTCGGCCGCGGCGCGCGCGCAGATGGCCTCGCGCTGGCGCTTCACGTCGCCGTCCTTCACGGCCTGGAGTTCGGCGGTGAGCGCTTCGACGCGCGTCACCAGGCTCGTGACCTTGGCGGCCATCGCGGCCACTTCCGAGGCCGGCTCGGTCACGGCGGCGACGGCTTTTTCGATCGCGTCGTCCGGCGTGTCGTCCGGGAGCTTGAGCAGCTGAAGAAGCAGTTTCTTGTAGTCCATGTCGCCGGTCTCCTGGTTTCCCGCGTCGTTCACGGAAAGGGTCACGAACCGCAGCCCCTCGATGTCGCCGTTGCGGCAGAGGGCGGCGGAGTGGATGAAGATCACCTCGCCGGCCTCGTCGGTCGCGACCGCCGGGGAGAGGTCCTGGTAGTTCAGCGCCTCGGCCTCGCCCTTCGGCGTCCACCGGGACACGTTGAAGAACACGCCCTCGTTCTCGATCACGTCGAGCGTGCCGTAGGCGGCCACGGGCCGGGGCTCCATGCTCTCCTTGTAGGCGCGGGTGCCGGGCACGGTGCCGTGCTCGAAGTCGAGGGCGATCTCCTCGAAGCCCGCGCGCTTCTGCATCGCCGAGAGCGCCGCGAGCGTCTTCCGGCCCACGCGCGCCCTGCGGCCGGACGCGGTCGGGTTGTCGCCCCAGGAGAGCAGCTTCAGGCGCTTCGGCAACTCGGCGGCCGTGGCGAAGGCCGCCACGCGCAGGTCGAGAAGAACATCGAACTTCGATTTCACGCGGCGCAGGCTACCGCGCCGGAAAAAACGCCGCGCCCAATTCTGGGGAAACTGAAACAGGCGGGGCGGGCGATCTCCGCGGAGAGGCTACCGCGGCAGCATCGCGTTGATCTTGGCCGCCGCGGCGGCGCGCACGTTGTCGCGCGCCCGTGCCATCATCCGGCCTGAGGAATCAAACGGGAAGAACGGCCGCGCCGGCAGCCCGGGGTGCCGCACGCTGCGCACCGGGTGGGCCGCGCCCGGCCAGAACAACGCCCGCTTCGATTTCGGGCGGATCGTATACGGG
>CAYLTB010000120.1:0-9382 GCA_964386675.1 uncultured Verrucomicrobiota bacterium | reverse complement strand
GCCGCGCCGGCCCGCCCCTGGAGGCTGTCGTTTCCGACGCCGCAGACACGGCTGTTGGAAGCCGTCGATGTGTCCATCTTCATGCCGACCGCCGCCGGACTGGTTGAGTCGGCGCTCTACGGTTCAGCCCGTACGGGCGGACAAGGCGGCGGGCTGCCCTCGTTCCACGAAGGCATTGACATTGCACCCACCCGGCGCGACCGCCGCGGTGCGCCGGCCGACCCGGTGGTTGCCGTCGGCGACGGGCGGGTCGCGTATATCAATCGCCACGCGGGCAACTCCAACTACGGCATCTATGTGGTCCTGCTGCACGACGATCCTTTGGGCGAGGTCTATTCTCTCTACGCCCATCTCGCGAGCGTCGCCGACGCGTTGCGCGCGGGCGATTCGGTCGCCATGGGCGATCCGATCGGCGTCATGGGCAACACCCCGTCGTCCATTATTCCGATGGCCCGGGCGCACCTGCACTTCGAGATCGGCGTCGTGCAGAACCGCCGTTTCGCGCAATGGTACCGCGCCCAACGCAAGACGCCCGACCACGGCAACCTGCACGGGGCAAACCTAGCCGGCGTGGATCCGCGCGCTGTCTTCGCCGCGCGCGATGAAGGGGGAGGGTTTTCGATGGCGGATTTCCTCGCCGCCCAGCCGACGGCTTTCGAGCTGACGTTGCGCGTTGCCCGGCGCCCTGATTATTTTACCCGCTATCCCGCCCTCTGGCACGGCGAGCCGTTCGACGGCGAACGGTTGACGCTCGGTGTCTCGGATGGCGGCGTCGTGCTCTACGGACGCAATGCGACGCCGGAGGAGACGAAGGCCCTCGGCGCCGCGCCGCTGCGCGTGGGGTTCGTCGATCCGGAGGTCCTGGGACGCAACGGACGGCGGCTGGTGGTTCAGCGCAATTCGGAATGGACGCTGGGATCCAGTGGCCGCGAGTGGCTGGATATTCTGTTGTATTGATGCGACGATGGCCAGGATCCCCGCGATTCGGGGCGGAAAGGGCAGACGCGTGAACACGGTATCGTTGATCCCACGTCCGGCGCGTATGGAGTTGACCGGAGGCGCTTTCACGCTCCAGGCCCGCGCCTCCCTGGTGTGCGACGCGGATTTCGGCCATCCTCGGTCGGAGGCCCGCGCCCTCGCCGAAACGCTGTTCGCCGCGACAGGAGCGCGGTTCGGAACCGGCAGCGGCCGGGGCAAAGCGTCGCCCGCTGTCCGAGTTCGCCGCGTGTCCCGCCGGGAAATCCCGAATTCGGAAGGTTATCACCTGGACATCGGCGAACGCGGCGTCCAGATCCGGGCCTCGGCGACCGACGGCTTGCGCCGCGCGACGCAGACCCTGGTTCAATTGCTGCCGGCAAGGCCTCCAGCCGCCGCCGGATGGGACGGCGCATCGTGGACGCTGCCCGCGCTGCACATCGAGGATGCTCCGCGCTTTGCGTGGCGGGGCATGCACCTCGACACCGGCCGCCACTTCATGCCGGCCGCGTTCCTGCGCCGCTTCATTGACTTGCTGGCCTTGCACAAATTCAACGTCTTTCACTGGCATTTGACGGAGGACCAGGGCTGGCGCCTCGAAATACCGGACTTCCCGAAGCTGACGACGATCGGGGCCTGGCGCGCCGAGACGGTGATCGGACGACCCCGCGACGATGCGGGCTACGACGCGCGGCCGCACGGCGGCTTCTATACGGCCGCGGATGTTCGCGAGATCGTCCGCTACGCCGCCGCGCGCGGCATCACGGTCATGCCCGAAATCGAAATGCCCGGTCACTCGCAAGCCGCGCTGGCGGCCTATCCCGAGCTATCCTGCACGGGGGGCCCGCACGAGGTCGCCCGCACCTGGGGCGTATTCAAGGATGTCTTTTGCGCCGGGAACGAAAACGTATTCGACTTCCTCGAAACCGTGATGGAGGCCGTATTGGACCTGTTTCCGTCGCGCTTCATCCACGTCGGCGGGGATGAATGCCCGAAAGACCGCTGGCGCGCGTGCCCCAAGTGCCAGGCGCGCATCCGCGCCGAGCGCTTGAAGGACGAACACGAGCTGCAGAGCTGGTTCATCCGTCGGATGGAGCGATTCTTGAGACGCCGGGGCCGACGACTGGTCGGCTGGGACGAGATTCTCGAGGGCGGCCTGGCGCCAGGCGCGACCGTCATGTCTTGGCGCGGCGAGGACGGCGGCATCGCCGCCGCGCGCCAGGGACACGACGTCGTGATGGCGCCGAACCATTCGGTCTACTTCGATTACTACCAGGCGGAACCGGAACGCGAACCGCTGGCGATCGGCAGATTTCTGCCGCTGGAAAAGGTGTACGCCTACGAGCCGGTTCCCGCCGCGCTCACGGCGGACGAAGCGCGCCACGTGTTGGGCGCACAGGGACAGCTCTGGACCGAATACATGCCCTATCCGCGCCAGGTCGAGTATATGGCCTTTCCCCGGATGTGCGCGCTGGCGGAGGTGTTGTGGAGTCCGGCCGCCGCCCGCGATTATGGCGATTTCCGCCGGCGGCTCGATGGACACCTGCCGCGGCTCGATCGGCTCGGCGTGAACTATCGTCGCCCGGAACCGCCGGCCGCGGAGGCCGCCCCGTAAGCCATAGGGGCATGGGCGCGCTTCCGACTGCCCCCACCGCCGGGCGCGGCGGTCGCTGCAATGCGGCGTGCGGCGGCCATGACAACCCGCACTTGACGCGGGCGCGGCCGGGGCTACAGTGGGGCGCGCGCATCATGCGGGTGTAGCTCAACGGTAGAGCTCCAGCCTTCCAAGCTGGCCACGTGGGTTCGACTCCCATCACCCGCTCCAGCCGATCGGCTGGACTGGACGCAATGGAGCCGTGTATGAAGACGCGTCTGCCCCTCGCACTTCTCGTGTCCGCCCTGGCTGTCGCCGTCCGCGCGCAGGCGCCGTATGTCGGAGCCGCCGAGGCCGACCGGGAATTCGACCGTATCACGGCGGAAGACCTGCGCACGATCGCCTCGAAAAAGGCGCTGATCGTCAGTCGGTCCTTCGGCCAGAACCTGCTCGATGGCCTGGACCGCGTCGCGGCGCGGAAGCCCGGCTTCAAGGTCGCCTACGCGCGCAACCTGGCCAACCTGCACATGGGCGACCCGATGTCCAAGGTGCCGGCGGACGTGTTCGAGAAAAACAGCATCGCGCACGTGCTCATCACGATCGAACCGCTCGACAAGCGCATTGACCAGGCCGCGGAGCTGCTGCGCCATCCGCCGTGGGAATTCGGCAAGAAGGCGGATGTCGTGATGGTGGAGTATCACGGCTCCAAGCCGGAGTTCTTTCCGACGTACCAGAAGAAGATGGACGCGCTGGCCCGGGAGTTCCCAAACATCCGATTCATCTATGTGACGTCGGGGCTGATGCCGCGCGAAAATGATCCGGGCAATGAGGCGTCATGGGCCTTCGGAGAGTTGGTGCTGAAGCATTACAAAGGCAAGGTTCCGATTCTCGATTGGCGCGACCTGCTGTCCACCCGGCCGGACGGGACCCCGGTCGGCCATCAGATGGTCCCCGAATTCAACGCCTATCCGAGGGGGAATCCCGACCGGACGCATCCGAACAGCGACTTCGCCGAGGAGCGATTGGGCCGGGCGTGGTGGGTGTTGATGTATAAACTCTTCTGTGCGCCGGCCCCATGAGGGCGGACAGGGCCGCCGCGCGCGGGACACCGGATGCCGCCACAATGACACGTACGGTCCCCGCCTCCCAAGTTCGGGTGCTGCTGATCATTCCGCCGCTGCTGCCGCCGAACACGCCCTATCCGTCCGTTCCGTTGCTGACGGCCTTTCTGCGAAGCACGGGCTGGGATTGCCGCCAGACCGATCTTTCCATCGAATTGCTTTCCCGGGTGTTTTCCCGGGACGGACTTGCTGCGCTGGCCGCGCACGCGCACCGACGAGCGCCGTCTGCGACGGACGCCTTGGATGTGCCGCGGATCCACTGGACGCGATACCTCGCCGCCGTCCAGCCCGCCGTTTCTTTTCTGCGCGGAGAGCGCTCGACGCCGCCGCGGCGGCTGCCGATGGGACCGCGGTTCGAGCAACGGGTCGAGTTGCGCCGGGCCGGCTCGCCGTTCGCGGCCACCGCCGCGCAAGACGCCCGTTTCCGGACCAGCTTGTTCCTGGACGATATCGCGGACTTCGTGCGCGACAGGGTGGACGAGCGATTCGGTTTCGCCCGCTACGCGGAGCATCTCGCGGCCGCGGCGTCGTCCTTTGAGCCGCTGCGCCGCGCGCTGGAGTCCCCGCCCACGCCGCTCGATCGCTGGATCGACGGCCTCGCCGCGGCCGCCGTCCGCCGGCACCGGCCCGCGCTCGTCGGCATCACGGTCCCCTTCCCCGGCAACGTGTATGGCGCGCTGCGGATCGCGCGCGCGGTTCGCGGCGCGATGCCCTCCGCGCGCATCGTCCTGGGGGGCGGATATATTTCCACCGAATTGCGGCGCCTGCGCGATCCGTCCCTTTTCGACTACACGGATGCGCTCGTATTCGACGACGGCGAGATCCCGCTGCTGCGGCTGGCCGAGGCGGCGGCCGCCGGACGTTCGCTCGAGGGCTTGCCGCGCGTCGCCACGCGCCGCCGAATGCCGCCCGAGGCGCTGGCCGTCCGATCGGACGCGGCGTCGCAGCTTCGGCATCGGGACCGTCCGGCGCCGTGTTATGACGGATTGCCACTCGACCGCTATTTCGGCCTCGCGGAGACCCCGAATCCCCTGCTGCGGCTCTGGAGCGACCGTTGCTGGAACAAGCTGGCATTGGCCCACGGTTGCTACTGGCGCCGCTGCGTCTTCTGCGACACGGCCCTCGATTACATCCATCGCTTCGATCCGGCCGATGCCGAGACCGTGGTTCGCTGGATGGATGCGGCGCACGCTCAAACCGGACAGACCGGCTTTCATTTCACAGACGAGGCGGCACCGCCGGCCCTCTTGCGGCAACTCAGCATGCGGCTGTCGGCGCGCGGCGCGCCCTATGCGTGGTGGACCAACATCCGGCTGGAACGCGCCTTCGACGCCGCGCTGGCGAAGGTCATGGCCAGCGGCGGCTGCATCGCGGTCACTGGCGGTCTGGAATGCGCGAACGACCGGCTGCTGGCCCGTATGCGAAAGGGCTATACGCGGGGCGAGGCAGCGGCGGCCTGTGCCGCGCTGGCGGCCGCGGGCATCCGCGTCCATCTGTACCTGATGTACGGATTCCCGTCGCAGACCGCTGAAGAGGCGATCGAGGCCCTGGATTTCGTCCGCCGTCTCTTCCGCCGCGGGCTCGTCGCGTCCGCATACTGGCACCGGTTTGCCCTGACCTGTCACAGTCCCCTGTGCCGCGCGCCGTCGAAGTTCGGCGTTCGGCCGCAGCGACCGGACGGCGAATTCGCCTGTAACGAAATCGCCTATTCACATGCACGCGAACCGGACTGGGAGCGGATCGGCGAGGGACTGCGCCGCGCGGTCTATAACTATGGTCTCGGCGTCGGACTGGATACCGAAGTCCGGACCTGGTTCGGGAACGCGGCCGCGCTCCGGAGTTGAACGCCGAACCGGAAAACGGCATCCTGGACGGCGGGAACGCACCGCATGACCCACAGCCGAACGGACCGCGAAGACCTCGAAACACGAATTCTGGCGCCGTACGCCGCCCACAGCGCCCGCACCTTCGGACGTCAGTATCCCCAGCCCTCGCATCCGCTGCGCTCGGAATTCGCGCGGGACCGCGACCGGATCCTGCACTGCCGCGCCTTCCGCCGCCTCGAGTACAAGACGCAGGTTTTCGTCAACGGCACGGCGGACCACTACCGCACGCGGCTGACGCACACGATGGAGATGGCGGCGGTCGGTCGCACCCTGGCGCGCGCGCTGCGGGCCAACGAGGACCTGACCGAGGCGATTATCCTGGCCCACGACATCGGCCACAGCCCCTTCGGCCACGCCGGCGAAGACGCCATGAACGTTCTGATGAGGAACCACGGCGGCTTCGACCATAACCTGCAAAGCTGCCGCGCCGTGGAACTCCTGGAGACCCCCTACCCCGATTTTCCGGGCCTCAACCTGACCTGGGAAGTCCGCGCCGGCCTGCGCAAACACCAGGCGGCCATTGCGGGGGCCGCGCTGGACGGCCGTCCGATCGGGCCCTTCCAATCCATCGAGGCGCAGATCGCCGACATCGCCGACGACCTGACCTATCACGCGCATGACGTGGACGACGCCTGCGAGGCGGGGATCCTGACCGACGAAATGCTCCAGGAAATGGAGCTCTGGCGCCGCGCCGCCGACCGCGCCCGGCGCGAGCATCCGGGCGCGAACGACGAGCAACGGCGCTTCGCGGCCATCCGCAACCTGCTCGACCTGCAGGCGGATGACGTTATCGCGTACAGCAGCGCGATGCTGGCGAAACACCGGCCCGACTCCCTGGAGGCCGTGATGCACGCGCCCGAACGGCTGGTCGCATTCAGCCCCGACATGCAGGCGATCCTCGCCCCCTTTCATGCCTTCCTTTACCAGCGCGTTTACTGGAGTCCGACCGTCGCTGAAGCCAACCGCGAATCCGCGGAACTCACGCGGAAATTGTTCTTACACTACGTCGAACACCCCGAGACCATGGGGCGCAAGGCACGCGCCCGCATCGAGCGCGAGGGGCTCTGGCGCACGGCTTGCGACTATTTCGTGGGCATGACCGACCGCTATGCGCTGGAAGAATGTTTCCGCTTCGGTCTGGTCAAGGAGTCGGAGCTGCGCCGCACGCGCCCGCACCGATGAGCGACGCCCAGCACACGTCCCGGATGCGCACGCCGCCGCCCAACTCCAAGGCCCCCCGCCACCGCTCCACACCCGCGTTCGTCATTCGTCCGTCCGCGGGCGACACGACGCGCCGTTACCGCATGACCGTCGCCTACGACGGCGGCGCCTACTCGGGCTGGCAGGTGCAGCCGCGCCGCCGCTCCATCCAGGGCGAACTCGAGCGCGCGCTGCACAAGCTGACCCAGCAGGACGTCCGCATTCACGGCAGCGGACGCACGGACACCGGCGTGCATGCGCGCGGTCAGGTGGCCCACTTCGATCTGCGCGGCGCCTATGCGGCCGACAAACTCCAGCTCGGCCTGAACGCGCTGCTCGACCCCGACATCCGCGTGCTGGCGCTGCGTCCCGCGGCGCCGGACTTTCATGCGCGATTCAACGCGACCGGCAAGACCTACCGCTACTTCATCTGGTCCGGCCCGGTGTTGCCGCCGGATTTGCGTCATTACTGGACGCACGCGCGCCGGCCGCTGGACGTCGCCGCGATGCGCGCGGCCGCGGCGAGGCTTGTCGGCCGTCACGATTTTGCCGCCTTTTCCGCGAATCCCAACCGCGAGGTCGCCGGCACAGTGCGCGATCTGCGCGAGCTGTCCGTTACGCGGCAGGGCCGCCGCTGCATCATCACGGCGCGCGCCGACGGCTTTCTGTACCGCATGGTCCGCAGTCTCGCAGGCTTCCTGTTGCGCGTCGGCGCCGGGGAACTCCCGCCGGAGGCCGCCACGGAGATCCTCGCATCGCGCACGCGGACGGCCCGCGTTCCGACGGCGCCCCCGCACGGTCTCTTTCTCTGGCATGTCGAGTATCGCGGCCCGGCGAAACCGCCGCGGGCGGGCGAGCTCGCGGAATAGCCCCGGAAGGAACAACACATGAACGCCTGGGAGAATCCATCTCTGCTGCATCAAGGCCGCCGGCCCGCCCGCGCGCACTTCATCCCCCGCGCCCCGGACGACGGAACCGACATCCGCGCCGACTCGTCGCGCCGTCGCTCGCTGAACGGCGTCTGGAAGTTTCATTACGCCCCTACGCCCCACGAAGCGCCGGCGGGATTCGAAGCGCCGGACTTCGACGACAGCGGCTGGCAGGACCTGCCGGTGCCGTCGTGCTGGCAGATGTGCGGCTTCGGACGGCCGCATTACACGAATGTGGTTTACCCGTTCCCGGTGGACCCGCCCCGCGTGCCGACCGAGAATCCGACCGGCAGCTACCGCCGCGAGTTTCACTGGCCGGATGCAGGGCGAGCCTTCCGGACCCATCTGCGCTTCGAGGGCGCGGACTCCTTCCTCGAAGTCTGGGTCAACGGCCGTTTCATCGGCCTGAGCAAGGGCAGCCGATTGCCGGCCGAATTCGATATCAGCGACGCCGTGCAATCCGGCCGCAACGTCCTCGCCGTTCGCGTGCTCCAATGGTCCGACGCCAGCTACCTCGAAGACCAGGACATGTGGTGGCTGAGCGGCATCTTCCGCGATGTCGCGCTGCTGGTCCGGCCGCCGGCGCACGTGGGCGACCTGGCCGTCCAGGCCGACCTGGACGACCGCTACCGCGACGGCTCCTTGCGGGTGACCGCGACCGTGCGCAACGACGACACGACCCGGCGCGAAGGCGCGATCGAATGCGCCCTGCTGGATGCCCGGGGCACCACGGTCTGGAAGTCCCCGCGGGCCAAAGCCTGGCGGAGCGCGCCCGGCTCCGACACCGCCATCGAGTTCGCGGCCCGCATCCCGTCCCCAGAGCCGTGGACCGCCGAAACACCCAACCTCTATACGGTCGTCGCGCGCCTGCGCGACGCCGATGGACACGTCGCGGAAACAGTCCCCGTCCGCATCGGTTTTCGCCGCGTCGAAATCCGCGATGGTAATCTGCGGGTCAATGGCGTGCCGATCCTGTTCCGCGGCGTCAACCGCCACGAGCACCATCCCGACCACGGACGCGCCGTGCCGATCGAATGGACCGAAGCCGCCGTCCGCCTGATGAAGCAGCACAACATCAACGCCGTGCGCACCTCGCACTATCCCAACGACCCGCGGTTCTATGACCTGTGCGACGAGTATGGTCTCTACGTCGTGGACGAGGCCGACCTCGAATGCCACGGCTTCTGCTTCACCGATTGGAACCGGCTCAGCGACGACCCGGTCTGGGAGGCGGCCTATGTGGACCGCATGGAACGTATGGTCCGACGGGACCGCAACCATCCGTGCGTGATCCTGTGGTCGCTGGGCAACGAGTCCGGCTTCGGGCAGAACCACCGGGCGATGGCGGCGCGGACACGGGCGCTCGACCCGTCGCGGCCCATCCATTACGAGGGCGACCGGAAGGCCGAGGTTGCGGACGTGATCAGCCAGATGTACACGCCGGTCGAGCGGTGCGCCGAGATCGCACAGGAGCCGAATGGGGTCAAGCCCTTCATTCTCTGCGAATACGCGCACGCGATGGGCAACGGGCCCGGCGGACTCAAAGACTATCAGGACCTCTTCTACGCGCATCGCCGGCTGCAGGGCGGCTTCGTCTGGGAGTGGATGGACCACGGCATCCGCCGCCGCACGCCGGAAGGCCGCGAGTACTTCGCCTACGGCGGCGATTTCGGCGAC
>CAYLTB010000119.1:0-9397 GCA_964386675.1 uncultured Verrucomicrobiota bacterium | reverse complement strand
ATCGCTCCCGTGCCCGTCCGATGAGCTACCCACACAAAACAGCGAAGAGGCTCTTTTTAGGGGCGACGCGGCGGCGGCCGGAAGTCCATCATTTCGCGTTCCATCGCGCGCAGCGCATCCGCTTCCGCGGCATCGGTCGGTCCCGGTCCCGGAAGAAGGGTGTCGCTTTTCTCGCGCTCGGTGATCATCGGCACGAGGTATTCCTTGCCTCCCGCAACGGCGGCCACACGGGCCATCTCGTCCGGCGTGATTTCGATGAGGCGATACGACGCATCGCGCACCTTGAATTCCTGGCCGACCTTCACGGTGAAGGGACGGCGGTCGCGATCCACCAGCAGCAAGAACCGCGCGATGAAATCGCCGCCGCTCTGGTTTACGCCCATCCGGAGATCCAATTCGCGCGCGCCCTGGCGAATCCGGAGTGTCCGCTCATCTTCGTTGTAGGCCAGCAATTGAACGCCCTCCTCCGGAATCGAATCGCCGATGCGCTTGAAGTACGTCCGGTTGCCCACATTCAACTGGAACGACTTCTGGCCCGGGAGCAGTTCCTGAACGGCCTCGAACCGGATGCGCAAGGTCTCGCGCACCGGCCGGTCCGACATCCGCAGTTTGCTGATCAGCTCCGGCATCGACGAAGGATCCCGCGGATCCGTTCCGGCGAGAAATTCTTCGACGTTCGTAAACCCGTCCCCGTCGGAATCGAGATGGGCGTCATCCGGATTCATGGGATTGAGCGAGTAGCGCTCCTCCCACAGGTCCGGCATGCCGTCCCCGTCGCTGTCGCGCTTGGCGGGATCGCCCCCGCCCTCCTCCGTGAACCCGCAGAAGGGACATGTGAGATCCATCATTCCCACCGGCTTGCCGCACTTGAGGCAGGTGGTGCGAGTCTCGCTGACGAACAGGCGTTGAGCCCGCGGCTTCACCTCGAATGGCGTGCGCAGCCCGGCGAGCCGCGTCTGCATGGCGGCCTCGTCCAGCGGCGTCACAAACTGATCTCGCGACGGCGCATGCTCCTCGCCCGAGGTAACGAGCAGCTGGCGGCCCTCCTCTATCCGACGCCACAGAATGGCCGCCGAGGCGAGCAGGCCGGCCAGCAACAGCACCAGCATGACTTTGTCGTAATACTGTTTCAGCCAGCCCGACCGGGTTTCGCTAATGGCGCTCACGATAGCCACTCCTCACTTTTCGGCCGCAGCCGGGGAAAGAAAACGATAAACATCCACTTCGAGGCGGACTTTCAACAACTCATCGCGCCCGATGACGATGCGCTCTTCGCGCGTCGGCGGCCGCAGGGGCAGCGTGCCGGGCCCCGTCATCATTTCGCCGCCGGGCGCCGCCGGCGGCGGACGGAATCCCGACCGCCCATCCCCGGCGCCGGGTACGCCCGGCTTCTTCTCGCCGTCCTCTTCCACGGCCACCTGGGGTTTGGCGGTTTCATTGACCACGGAGATGCTGATGACCGAGGCAAACGTGCGCGACCGGTTGAGGGCATTCAACGCGTTCCAGAGCCCTGACTCGCGCGTCAGAAACTCGACGGCCACCCGCTCCCAGGAGAACAAACCATCGGGATCGGCCAGCGCCCGCGCCGGCAGGCCGCCGGGCCCCACCGTCGTTTCCATGCCGACCGGCATGCGCACCGCAATCCCGGTCATCTCGGGAGTCCCCATGCCGCCCGCACCGGGCTGTTCCTCGAAAACCTGGCGGTCCACCTTGGTGATTTCGGCAATGCCCGCCTCGAACAGCGCCCCGCACACGTTTTCCACGGCGTTGACCTGCGTCAACAGGCGGGGCATTTCATCTTTGCGAGGCAAGTCGCCCCGAAAATACCGGTCGAAGCCGTAGCCGAACTGAGGCGGGCGCACCACGTTGTTGGTCTGCGCGATCCGGGCCAACCGCTGGCTCATGCCGCGCAATTGCTGCGAGAAGCGCGCCGGTTCCAGCCGGGGCGGCTCGTACTGTCCGTGCGACATGTCCTCCAAGGTGCGGCGGAAGTAGGCGTCCAGCTGGGTGCGGTTGCGCTCCAGTTGGCGGATATTCTCCTCGTTGGGAAAAGGCCGGCGCCGGTTGAGCTGTTCCAGCCGCGTCTGGGTCGTTTGCAGGATGCCCCGGACTTTGCCGTATCGCAGGGCGAAGACGATCAGGAAAGCCAGGGCCACCGCGATCAAAGCAAAGGCGATCGCTGCGCTGACCACCAACCCGATATTCTTTCGGATGTTCATAGCGTTATGGGTTCCTTCAGAACGGCACGGATCGTGAACTCCGCCGCAAAATCCCCGCGGCTCGGCACCGGAGACGCGGTAACTTCGGTGTTCTCCGCCGAGAAGAAACGGGACTCGCGGAGCGCGTCGCGCAAACGGATCGCCCCACCATCCGGAACCTTGTCCAAATACGCCAGGCCGTTGATCGTGACGGCCTCGATTACGGGCGCTTCGTCGGGCCCGGCGCCCGGCAGACCGGGCTCACCGGGGCCGGATTTGCCGCGGTAAACGGGCGTCAGGCCCGCCAGCCACATGCCTTCCGGCAGTCGTCCGTGCACATCGGACAGCAGAGCCGACCAGAAGGCTCGCCGGACCGGCAGGTCGGACAGGCGCTGGAACTTGGCTTCCAAATCGGCAATGGCGGTCTCGTGATCGCGCATCCGCCGCTCCACCGCCTCCAGCGCCTGCACGCGCGCCGTCAGCCGGTTCAGCCGCTGGCTGCCCAGGGCCGCCAGGCGCAGAAAGACCACGCACCAGACCACGACGATCAGCAGCGCGGCCAGCATGGAGAGAATGAAGAAGGGATACTTCCGTCGGAAGGTCTTTTCCTCGATGATCTTCTTCGGCAGCAAATTCAGTTCGATCGGACAGGTCAGCGAGCGCCGCAGGGCCAGTCCGACGAGTTCCGCCATGAGGTGGGCCCGGCCGCCGATCTCGTTGGCGTCAATCGAGGGATCCACCGCGACGTTCTGGAACGGGTTGAGGTAATCCACCTCGATCTTCAGCTTTTCCTTCAGGAAAGTGTCCGTGTAGGGGATCACCGACGTGCCGCCGGTCAGCAGCGCGAGCCCCGGCTCCCCACCCGATTGCTGCGTGCGGTAGAAGTTGATCGAACGAGTGATCTCCGTGTGCAACCGCGTCATCGCGGAACGCACGCTCTTGGACACCTTGTCGGCCACCTCGCTGGCCGGCGCCTCGTAGGCGCCGCCGAACGCCACGAACGCATGGGCCATCTTGAGCTTCTCGGCGTCATCGTACGAGAGATTGAACTCCCGCATGATCTGCTGCGTGATCGTATTGCCGCCGACGGGAATGCTGCGGTTGAAGACGCGGTCGGCTTCGATGAAGATAAGGTCCGTTGAGCGCGCCCCGATATTAATGATCAGCGCGCACGGCGGCAGGTCCGTGTAATTGTAGCGGACGGCATTGTAGACCGCCATCGGCGCGACGTCCACCAAGTCGGGCCGCAGCCCGACCGAAGCGATGCAGTCGGTGAGCTGCTCGATGATCTCGGCCTTGATCGCCGTGAGCATGACGTCCACTTCGCCGACGCCGCTGCCGAGCAACTGGTAGTCCCAAACAACCTCATTGATCGGGAACGGAACGTTCATCTGCGCCTCGTTCCGGACGATCTGCAGCAGCTTGTCCGGCCCCACCGGCGGCAGCTTTACGAAGCGCGAGAACACCGACTGCCCCGGCACGCTCAGAAGCACGGGCTGGGGGCGGATCTGGCGCTCGGCCATGATGTCGCGCAGCGTGGCGGCGATCTCTTCGAGGCGCCGGTCATCGCCGGACGGGTCGGCATTGAGGCTGCGCACCGCGTAGCCGGCGAGTTCCAGCCCGCCGGACTTCAGCCGGGCGAACGATCCCAGTTTCACACTGCCGGCGCCGATGTCCAAGGCCAGGATATTATCGGAATGAAAGGACATGGACGTTCCTCGTTGGGGGTCTACGGCTTCACCATCTCGTTGTTGTCGAAGCCCAGCATCGCGAACGGCGTCTGGCTCGGCGGCAGCACATGATTTTCCTTGGCGGGCAGCTGCTGGATCGCCTGCTGGTAATCGCGGCCGCGGGCGCCGTCGGTCTCCACCGCGATCAATTTGCCGCCCGAACGGACCTCGACGGCGATGCCCTCGACACTCCCGAACCGGGCCAGCACGCTCGGATGTAGATACATCGTGGACTGGCTGCGGCCGTTGGCCACATAGACGTAGGTGATGGCGCCTTTCAGCAGGACAAACGGCTCGCGGTTGTCCCCGGTCTTCATGATCACGTAGTATGTGAATTCCAGATCATTGATGAACTCCGGCCGGGTCTCGTAGAGGCACACGATTTCGCCCCAGTCGCGGATGCGCTCCCGCAGGGCGCCTTTGGTCTTGGCCGTGTATTCGGGTGTGCGGGTCGCGTTATACGTCAAGCGGCGAATCGCGATGTCGCGGGGCTCCTGCGCCGAGGCGCCGGCGACGCCTCCGAGCAGGACGACCGCCAGCAGGGACAAACCGAATCGAGTGTTTCTGGCCGTCTTCATGTGTAGCTCCTCTGGTGGCGTCCGCGCCTGGGGCAGACGTTCATTCTTTCCGACTATAGGAAAGGGCCATCGAAGCGTCAACCCTGCATCCTTTCTTTCTTGGGCGCCGCCGCGACCGCCAGCGCTTCGGCGGGCAGCGCGAAACCGAAAAAGCGCGCCGCGTTGAAGAAAGACACGTCGCGTGCCAGGCCGCCGATCCAGTCCAGATCGTCCGGAATCAGTCCCCTGTCCATTTCGCCGCCGAGTCGGTTGCAGAGGATGCGGCGGAAATACTCGTGGCGGGTGAACGACAGGAAGGAGCGCGAATCCGTGAGCATGCCGACAAACCGGCTCAACAATCCGAGATTGGAGAGCGCGTCGAGCTGGCGCTCCATGCCGTCCTTCGTGTCCATGAACCACCAGGCGCTGCCGTACTGCAGCTTGCCGGGCACGGAGCCGTCCTGAAAGTTGCCCGCCATGGCGGCGATCATTTCGTTGTCCCGCGGATTCAGATTATAGAGGATCGTCTTCGGCAGGCATCCCTCGACGTCGAGCCGGTCCAGAAACCGGGACAGCGGTCGCGCGATCTCGAAATCGGCGATCGAGTCGTGGCCGGTGTCCCGACCCAGCGCGCGGAAAACGCGCGTGCAGTTGTTGCGCAATGCGCCGATGTGCAACTGCATCGTCCAGCCGCGCTCCGCGTATAGCCGGCCGCACGCGAGCAGCAGCGCCGTGCGGTAGCGGCGCGCCGGCTCGGCATCCGGCCGCCGGCCCGCCCGCAGCGCGGCGAATGTTTCGGCAGCCTCGCGCTCGCGGCAGTCCTCCGCCAACGGAGCGTCGATGGAATGATCCGCCAGGCGACCGCCGACCGCCGCGAAATCGTCGCACCGGCGCCGCAATGCCTCCAGCAGGTCCGGCCAGGTCCGCACGTCGAGATCCGTCCGTGCGCCCAGTCGGTCGAGCCAGGCGTTCAGCGCATCGGGATCGTCCGTATTCAGGGCGCCGTCGGGGCGGAAGGTCGGATACACCCGCACGGGGAAGCCGGCATCGGCCGCGATCCGGCGGTGTGCCTCGAGGTCGCCCGCCGGGTCGTCCGTGGTGCACAGCGCCACGACTTTCATCTGGCGCAGGATGCCGCGCGCCGAGAATTCGGGGCGGACGAGCTGCGCGTTGCACTCCTCCCAGATGCCGCGGGCCGTCGCGGGCGAAAGGAGGCGGTCGCAGATGCCGAACGGGCGGTTCAGCTCGAGGTGGGTCCAGTGATAGAGGGGATTTCGGACCGCCGCCGGCACCGTCTCCGCCCACTTTTCGAACTTCTCCC
Source organism: uncultured Verrucomicrobiota bacterium (assembly GCA_964386675.1). Lineage (GTDB taxonomy): Bacteria > Verrucomicrobiota > Kiritimatiellia > PWTM01 > PWTM01 > CALGXT01. The sequence goes on along the minus strand of CAYLTB010000119.1, from coordinate 3,591 downwards.
AGTCGGACGCATCGCCGGTGCAATAGCGCTCGGGTATGCCGTTGGCCCGCATCGCGCGCCACTTGTAATGGTCGCCGTGCAGCCAGAGGTGCGCGAGGTTGGCAAAACGGGTGTCGTCCGCGATCTGCGCGGGCGGCAGGTGATTGTGAAAGTCTATGATCGGCAGGTCGGCAACGTAACGGTGATATAGCTCGATCGCCCGGCGGGACTGCAGGAGGAAGTTCTCATGGATGAAGGGTTTCGACATGGGCCTATAATAAATAGCAGCTGGCGGGTCGAGTCAACGGCCGCGCGCTCACCAATAAACGCGCATCTGGAAATAAACGTAACGATACCCCAGCGTCAACTGGTCCTTCATCCGGCGCTCCAGGCTGAAATCCGTCATCAGCATGTTCTGGAGTTTCGGTCGGACGCGGCTGGCGTGCGGAAACGTGTACCACCAGCCCACGGGAACATCGGCGGCGGTGGGCGGCTCGAAACCGTCGCGCGTCGCGCAGAAATCGAACAGCAGCTCCGACCGCGGCCCGTCCATGCGCCGCGAATCGAACGGTTTGTCGGTGACGAACTTGTAATGGGACTTCTCCGTCAACCCTCCCAGGTAGAAATAACCGATGCGAAACTCGTTGGTGGCCAGGGGAGGCTTCCCGGCGCCGGAGGTCATCCACTCCGCGGGTTTGGCCGCCGCATCGTCCAATTGCGGACAATACCAGAGGTTCGAAGATACGCCTTGAGATTGCATGAACGTGTGGAGCGGACGCGCGTTCTCGACCCAGAGGCATGCGGGATTCCAGTGGTCGCCCAGCGGCAGGAGGCTCTTGTTTTGCTGCGCGTAGGAAAGGCACAGCAGACCGAGCTGGCGGACCTGATGGGCGCATTGCAGCTCCCGCGCCCGCTCCGTCGCGCCGCGCAATTGCGGGAACATCAGGGTCATCAGCAGTGCGATGATCGCGATGACCACCAGCAGTTCGATCAGCGTGAATCCCCGCGCGCCGCCGTTTCCTCTCCCCCTTCGATTCCGGTGCCTCATGTGGGCTTTCTCCGCCGCCCGGCCGCCGCTCTGCCTTCACCCTCCACAACGGCCGCGGCGCGCTTGACGCTGCTTTCATACGGCCGCCGGAGGCGCGGCGTCAAGCCTTCCATCGCATGCCGTCGTGCTCTCAGGGCAGCAGGGCGGCGGCTATGGAAAGATAGCAGGTCACCGTGCCCATGTCGGCCAGCGCCAGGGCGACCGGACCGGCCGCGATCTTCAGGTCCAGCTTCCAGCGATGCAGCAGCAATGGAACGCCACGGCCGATCGCCGCCGCCAGCGAAACCGAAGAAAACACGCCGAGCAACAAAACCAGCGCGAGCCGCGGCTGCCGAAGCCAGGCCCCGGCGAACGCCGCGGTCAGCACCGCAACGGCGGCGGCCAGCAGCAGGGCCACGCCCAAGTCGCGGCGGCCCTCCCCGCGAAGCCGCCCGCCGCTGGACAATTGGTGAAGGGTCAGGCTCAGCGACTGGACGCAGACGCTTTCGCCGAGCCCCAGCACGAGCGTAAGGAACAGGGCCAGCGCAACGGATTCGGCGAGCGTTCGCTGAAACAGACCCGCCAACAGCGCACAGCAAGCGCCGCTGGCCAGGGTCGCGGTCAGCCAGGGGAATCGCGCCATGAAACGGCGACGCCACGAGGCGTCGCGCAGTTGCACGAGCCGGAGGCCCAACCACTCGAAGACGGAGTTGAAATACTCCCGCTCGCCCAGGTCGAGGATTTCCTCCGCAAACAAACGGACGTCCACGACGCCCAGCAGCCGCCGGCGGGCGTCCACGACCGGGAAGGCCAGGTATTTGTGCAGCACGAATAGCTCGCAGGCTTCCAGCACCGTGAAACTGTCGGGAAGGGACACCACCTTTGAGTCCATGACCTGCGCGATGCGGCGGTCCAGCGGCGCGGTCAGCAGCGCGCGCGTTGAGACCACGCCGGTCAGACGCCCCTCCGGGTCCGTGACGTAAAAATACACGATCGAACCCTCGGGCGGGCGCCCGCGGATTCCCGCCAGCGCTTCCGCAACCGTCTGCTGTTCGCCCACGGCTACGAAGTCCCGGCGCATGTGCCGGGTAACCGGGTCGTCGAGATGCTCGGGCGCGAGTGACATGGCGATACGACGGACGTTCCGGTTGGCGCGTCGTTCGGCCGGTTCGTCATTCGCGCCATCCTGTGTTATTTATAGCGGATGCAACGCCAGGAGACAAAACCCATGATGAGTGCCGGGGTCGAAAATGCGGGCAGCGATGCGAAGTGCTATACCGTGCGCCGGACGGCGACGCCGCCGGCGCTGGACGGCAACTGGGACGCGGCCGGCTGGGCGTCGGCGTCGGTCGCGCCGGTCCACTGCTTCCACCCGAAGTCCAGCGAACACCGTCCGAAAGTCGAGGCCCGTCTGCTGTACGGAGATGACGCGCTCTTCCTGCAGTTCCGCGTCCGGGACGACCGGTATATCCGGGTGGTCGCAACGGAGTTCATGGGACCGGTGTACCGCGATAGTTGCGTCGAGTTCTTCGTCCGGCCGCGGGCAGACGCCGGATACTTCAACTTCGAGATCAATGCCGGCGGCACGCTGCTCGCCAGCCATGTCGTGGACTGGCGCCGAGATGAGAAGGGGTTGGCAGATCGCCGGCCGCTGTCCGCGGCGGCGGCCGAAACCGTGCGCATCGCCGCGACCCTGCCCCGCCGGATCGACCCCGAACTGCCCGGCCCCGTGACTTGGGGCATCGCGGCCCGCATCCCATTCTCCGTATTCGAGCCTTTCATCGGTCCGACGCGCCCCCGTTCCGGCGACGAATGGCGCGCGAACTTCTACAAATGCGCGGATGCCACGTCGCATCCGCACTGGGCCAGCTGGAATCCGATCGGCGAACGGTTGAATTTTCACTGCCCCGATCATTTCGGCCGGTTGCGGTTCGCATAAAGCCGGCCTCGGCGGCGACGCGGGCCTCCGGCTGCGCTTGACAGGGGCCGGCCGTTCCGTCTTGCTGCTGCCATGTTTGAAAATCTGACTCAGTCGCTTCAGCGCGTTTTCACAAATCTGCGGGGCTACGGCAAACTGACCGAACGCAACGTCCAGGATGCGCTGCGGGAAGTGCGTCTGGCGCTGCTGGAGGCGGACGTCCATTACGGCGTCGTCAAAGATTTTATCGCGCGCGTCCGCGAGCAAAGCCTCGGCCAGCAAGTCCTCGACAGCATCACGCCGGGCCAGCAGATCATCAAGCGCATCCACGACGAACTCGTACGCCTGCTGGGCGCCGAGCGCCGGGACTTCGATTGGTCCGCGAGGCCGGCCGGCGTGCTGTTGCTGGGGCTGCACGGTTCCGGCAAGACGACGACGGCCGCCAAACTCGCCGCGCGCTGGAAACGGGAGGGACGCCGCCCGCTGTTGGCCGCCTGCGACTTGCGCCGGCCCGCCGCGGTGGACCAGCTCCGGGTGCTGGCCGGGAAAGTCGGCGTTGATCTCGCGGCGCCCGGCCCGGGGGATACGGTGCCCGCCGCCGGCCGCCGCGCGTTCGACCGCGCCATCGCGGAAGGATATGACACCGTGATCTACGACAGCGGCGGTC
>CAYLTB010000118.1:0-9582 GCA_964386675.1 uncultured Verrucomicrobiota bacterium | reverse complement strand
GATTCGCGCCTTCGTGGATGCCGGCGGCGTGACCGGGCGCGGTGCGTATGAACTGCGGGTCCAGGCGTTTACCACCGCGCCGGCGCGGGTGGTCTCCGTCGAACCGGCATCGGTTTCCGTGATTTTTCAAGAGGTGAATCCGCCATGAACAGCCTGCGAAGAAGAATGGGATCGTTGGCGTTCGCGCTGGGGACTGCGATCGCGGCGTGTTGGGGAGAAGACGCCCCTCCACAAGAGTTGCGTCTGCCTGCTTTGATCGTGCCCCCGGAGGCGGCGGCGCCTGTCGAACCGGCGACACCGCCATTCGACGCCGTGCCGAAGGTTGAGGATCCCCAGAATCCCGAACGACTGGCCGCTCCGTATGTCGATGAAGGCTTTGCGGAATTCCGTTCCCGTAACTTCAAGGCGGCCTTGGCGGCCTTCGATAAGGCGTTGCACATCCATCCGGGCGATCGGCGGGCGCGTTTCGGTCTGGGCACCGCTCTGATTGCGGACCGGGAATACGTCAAGGCGCGCAACGTATTGGAGTCGCTGGCGAAGGACTTTCCGGATGACTATACCGTCAAGAACAATCTGGCCTGGCTGTATGCTACCGCCGCCGATCCGCAGGTGCGCGACGGTCCGCGGGCCCTCCGGTATGCCCAGGAAGTCGTGATTATGGCGCCGCGCGATCACCACGTCTGGAGCACGCTCGCCGAGGCCTATTTCATCAATGAGAAATACGAAGATGCGCTGCGAGCGGCCAATGAAGCCCTCCGGTTGCTCCAGTCAGTGACCCGGGAACCGTCCCTGTTGAAGGAATACGAGCGGCAGGTCGCCAAGTGCCGACTCGCTGTTCAGGCGCTCTCCATATTGGAGTGAGCCGGCGTGGAGCCGACTTCTTCGCGGAACACGCCCATGCGGCGGAATTTTTCGTACCGCCCCGCCATCCTCGCGGCGGGCTCGATCGCGGTGAGTTCGTCCAGATGGCGCACGATGGCCGCGGCCAACCGTTGTGCGGTTTCTTCAGGGCGAGCGTGAGCCCCACCGTCCGGCTCCGGGACGATTTCGTCCACCAGTCCCGCCTTGAGGAGGTCGGGAGCCGTTAGTTTCAATGCCTCGGCGGCTCGGTCGGCGAAGGCCTTGTCGCGCCAGAGGATGGCCGCGCACCCTTCCGGTGAAATGACGGAATAATAGGCGTTCTGGAGGATCAGGATGCGGTCGCCGACGCCGATGCCGAGTGCGCCGCCGCTGCCGCCCTCGCCGACGATCGCGACGACAATCGGCACCGAGAACGTGAACATTTCCCGCAGATTGACCGCGATAGCCTCCGCGATATGGCGCTCTTCCGACTGCACGCCCGGATAGGCTCCCGGTGTGTCAATCAGTGTGACGATCGGCAACCCGAACTTGTCCGCGAGTTGCATCAGCCGCAAAGCCTTCCGGTAACCTTCGGGGTAGGCGCAGCCGAAGTTACAGCGCACGTTGCTCTTCATGTCGCGCCCCTTCTGGGTGCCGATGAGCATCACACGCCGCCCCTCGATCCGTGCAAAACCCCCGACAATGGCCTGATCGTCCGCATAGCGGCGGTCGCCGTGCAGCTCCAAAAAATCGCACTTCCAGTATTGAAGGTAATCGCGTGTGTAGGGCCGCTGCGGATGGCGTGCGATCTGAACAATGTGCCACGGCGAAAGATCGGCATTGATGCGCCGCCGCATTTCCGCAAGGCGCTCTTCCATTCGGCGGATTTCCTCGGAAACGTCAATGGCCTGCGCCTCACTGAAGCGGCGCAGCTCATTGAGCTTCTGTTCCAGCTCGACGATCGGTTTCTCAAAGGGCAACGGTTGGATAGGCACAGACTTGATCCTGAGTAGGGGTCAATTCTCGATCGTGACTGTCGTGCCTACAGGCACGAGTAGAAACAGTTCCTCTATATCGCTGTTGAGCAGACGAATGCAGCCCGCGCTTTCCGAACGACCGATCGTGTCCGGCTCCCAAGTGCCGTGGATGCCATAGCCCTTGGCGTCCAGCGCCAGCCAGCGTGTGCCCAGCACGTTTTCGGGATGACCGTAGGGCAGGGGGGTTCCGTCCGGTCGCCACCACGTCGGTTCCGCGATCCGTTCTACGATCTTGAACTGGCCGGCCGGCGTACGGTCGAACTTTCCGGTGCCCACCCGGTAGCGCTTGATAAACCGGTCGTTCAATCGCAATTCGAGCTCGTTGAGGCTCTTGGTGATGTGGATGCTGAACTTTCCGTTGAGCACCCGGAGCCGGTCGTTTGGGCGGATCAGGTCGCTTCGGAGGTTGTTGCTTTTCTGCAGCAGTTCCACGGTGGTGCCGAAGCGGCGGGCGATGATCGCCAGCTTGTCGCCGCGTTGGATGATGTAATCAACCTTTTCTTCCATGGGATGCGGCGTTGTGATCAATTCGATGTTCAACTCCCCCAAGGCGGCTTCGACGGCGCGCCGGCCTGCCTCGGATTGCGCCGCCGCCAGCGCCTCATAGAGCCGGGTCCGAGCCTCGCCCAGGCGACCCGCCGTCCGAAGGGCCTTTCCCTCGGCCAACAGCGCCAGCGCCGGGTCAGCGGCCGCGGCAGCGGGGGGCGTAGCGGGGGTCGGCGCTGCCGGTCTCGCGGCCGGCGTCGCGGCTGTCGCGTTGACGGCGGCCGTGCTTCCTGCGTCGGACGATCGGGTGGCCCGGCGTAAATGGCGCACGCCGATGACGATCAACGCGATAGACACCAGAGCGCCCATCCAGGCCAGCCACCGTCCGGGACGAAAGCGCGAGCTGTCCAAGTTGCGCCGGATGAAGATATCACTCATGCGGGAATTATCATCCTATAAGGCGGCGCTCGCTGACAAGTTCCAATCGCCCGGCCCGAGGTCGCCGCAGCCCGGAAAGGCACCCCACAGGCGCACTTCGCGATGCAATGAGATGCCGAAGGCCCCGTGCACGGCTTCCGCCATGCGGCGGGAGAGTGCGAGGACGTCCATGGCCGTGCAATCCGGCGAGCGCTTGACGATGATGTTGGCGTGTTTCTCGAAGATGCCGGCGCCGCCCACCCGCAAGTTCTTGGCACCGGCCCGCTCCAGATACCAGCCGGCCGCCTGGCGCTGACCCGCGGCGGAGGTGGGTTCGATGTTGCGAAAAAAACTGCCGGCCGTCGGCAGTTCTCGCCAGTCTGGATGCCGTTCCCGGCGCCAGGCGAGGATCCGCTCTCGCTCGTCCAGCAAACGGCACCGGTCGCCGTGCCAGAGCCGCAGGCGGACGGACATCACAACTTCGGAGCCATCCTGGAGATTTGAACAGCGGTACCCGAAGCGCAACGCATCGCGCGGAACTTCGCGCAGCCCGCGCCGAGGATGAAAGAGCCGCAACGAAAGGATGCGATCCGCGATTTGCTGGCCGTAGGCGCCCGCGTTGCCCACCACGGCGCCGCCGACGGTGCCCGGGATGCCCGTCGCAAATAGCAGTCCGTCGAGTCCCTCTTCGGCGGATTGCCGGGCGAGAACGTCCAGAATGAGCGCGCCGGACACGGTAAGATCTTCGCCGGTTCGCACGATGTCAGCGACCGGTTGACGAAGACGAATTACCACGCCATTTATCCCGGCGTCGGAAATCAGGAGATTGGACCCGCATCCCAGCACTCGCCATGGAAGACCCGCGGCATCGGCATCGCGAATAACCTCCAGGGCGTCGGAGGGATCCTGAAAATCATGGAACGCGCGCAAGGGACCGCCCAGAGCAAAGGTCGTCACGTCGGCGCCGCGAGGCGGATTCGACGAAAAGATGGAACGGTCCGCGGTCATGCTCAGTTCGAACGCAGCGCGCGGGACCGGACTTCGGCCAGACGGGCCATCAGCCACAGGGCGTCCGACAGTCGGTTCATCCATTGCAGCAGGCAGGGATTCGAGACTGCCCCCGCCTCCGATAGCGCGACCAGACGTCGTTCACAACGGCGCGCCACGGCTCGCGCTAAATCCAGGTGCGCGCCCTTAATGTTCTCGCCGGGCAGGATGAAGTCGCGCGGGGCGTTCGCTCGCTGCTCCATGTCCGCGCACTGCGCATCCAGTCGCTCGCAGTCTGCCGGGCCAATTCGCGCGGACCGTGCGGCGGCGGGGTCCGGCGGCATGGCCGTCTCGGCGCCTGCCTTGAAAAGCAGCCGCTGAAACTCCAATAGCAGGCGGCGCAGCGCATCATCCTCCGTATGGGCCCGGGCCACTCCGAGCACGCAGACCAGTTCATCCAGATCGCCCAGCGCTTCCAGTCGCGGATGACACTTGGAGACCCGCTCTCCGTGGTACAGCCTCGTTTGTCCCCGGTCGCCCCGGCGCGTTGTGATGCTCATGCGTTACCATGGCCTCCGCGGCGCCTTAAGGCAGGTCGTCTGCGGCAGCGTCCGACAGGTCCGCCGGCGCTTCGACGTATACCATCTTGCGTCGGTTATCAAGCGTCAGACGGTAGGGCGCCAGCGCGCGCAGCCCCAACCGTGGTCCGCCGGACGCCAGGCCCAGGGCGCGCGGATCACGGGCCTGCAGCCGTCGGAAAACGAGGTCGCCCAGGGAAACCTGCCGGACAATATCGGCAGGCGGATTCTCGGCACAGAATTCGTAATCTCCCGCGATGTCCAACATGAGCGGCACGGAGCGGCCTTCAATGACGGCTTCAACAACGAGCGGGCCGGACGTGCTTTGTAGGGGTAGTTCGGCCAGACGGCGGATCTCCGGATCAACGACCGGAAGCTGCGTGGATAATACCAACAGACGGTTGGGAAAATCCCATTGAACCCAGGTGAAGGCGCGCAGCAGATCCATGCCCAGAACCACGTCGGCGGTCCCGGTGCGTGGGTCGCGGGTCAACGGCCAAAGGCTGCCATGCGCGGCGCGACCGTACAGCAGCGCCATTTCTACGCGCAACTCGCTCAAACGAAGTTCGGGCAGGACGCCCGCGAAGCCGGGCACGTCATCGAGTACATGGCGGGCCTGGACGGCGGTCGGTTCGGGCCCCAGGATTTCGAAGCCGAGGGCGCCTCGACGATCCAGCGGCAACCAACTCTCCGCAGTCGTGGTGTCGGTCAGCGCCCGCGCCACGGTGCCCGAACGGACAGAACCTGCGACCAACGGGAGCGCCGTTCCCGGCGGCGAAACGAAGGGCAGATAGACCGTGAGTTCTTGATAGACCCGGTTCGCATCCGTATAGACCGGAACGTCCCGTTCGTCCCGATAGACGTTCATGAAGAAGATGCGGGGGTCGCGCGCCGCCGCCTTGACCGAGGCCAGCTCGGCCGGAGAGTACGGCGTGACGACGGGATAGGAGGAGATCGTAGCGCACCCCGGCGTCAGCAGCAGTCCAACCCACGGCAGCATTTTCAACCCAGTTCGTTTCATGCGATGTGCTCCCTTACCGTCGCCCACCGTCGTCGCGCCTACGGGACTTGTCAATCCGGTTCGGGACGCGGATCGCGCCCCATCAGCTCGCGCACGGCATCGAGCGGCGACCGGCCTTCGTGAAGAATCGAGTGGACGGCGTCCGCGATCGGCATCTCCACGCCCGCGTCCGCCGCCAAGGCGCGCGCATTGCCGCAATTGGTTACGCCTTCGGCCACCTGGCGCATGCCCGACAGAATGGCGGAAAGCGGCTCGCCACGGCCGATCCGCTCGCCGACCGCGCGATTCCGGCTGAGTCGTCCGGTGCACGTCAACATCAGGTCGCCCATGCCGCTCAAACCGGAGAAGGTTTCCGCACGGGCGCCCAGCGCGCGTCCGAGCCGCGCCATTTCCGCAAGGCCGCGCGTCGCCAGGGCGGCTTTCGTGTTGTTGCCGAACCCCAGACCGTCGCTGACGCCTGCGGCCAGCGCAATGACATTCTTCAGTGCGCCGCCGAGTTCCACGCCGACTACGTCGTCAGTCGTATAGACTCGGAACGCCGGCCCGCGGAGCAATCGTTGTGCGGTCGCGGCCGGCGCGGCCGACCGCGACGCCGCCACCACCGCGGTCGGCAGGCCGCGGGCGACTTCCTCGGCGAAACTCGGACCGGAGAGCGCACACAGGTCGCTGCGGCCCAGCAGGTCGCCGGCGACTTCCGTCATACGACGATGGGTGTCACGATCCAAACCCTTGGTGACGCTGATGAGTGTCGCGCGGTTTGGGATGAGCCCGGTGAAGGAGCGCACGACCTCTGCGAAAAATTGCGACGGCACGGCAAAAATCACCGCATCGGCATCGCGTACAGCCGCGTCTCGGTCAGGCTCCCATCGAAGGTCCGGCGGCAGCGGAATGCCCGGCAGAAAGCGTATGTTTTCGCGCCGTTCCGCGACCTCGCGCGTGTAATCGGGAAACGGCCCCCAAACCGTCACCGCGTGCCCGTTGCGGCGAGCGACCAACGCCAAAGCCGTGCCCCAACCTCCGTCGCCAATGACCGCAACCCGTGTCACGGCGACGGCCTCCTGCGGGGAGCCAGCTTCGACTCGTCGCCGGCGAGCAGGCGCCGGATATTGCTGCGATGGCGGACGACGACCAGTATCGCTAGCGCCGTCAGCGCAATGGGACGCAGTCGCTCGCCCCGGTGAAAGCCCCAGCCGGCAGCGGCCGCAACGAGGGCGGCGCCGATGGATGCGAGCGAGACGTAGCGGCTCGCGCCAAAGATCAGCATCCAGGCGACCAAGGCAAGCGCCACGCTCCCGGGCGAAACGGCGAGAAGTACGCCCGCTCCGGTGGCCACTCCCTTGCCTCCGCGGAATCGAAGCCAGACGGGCCAGGTGTGGCCGACGACGGCTGCGGCGCCGGCGGCGAGACCCAGTGCGGCGGGGGGGGGAGCCCCGAGAACGTCTGCGACCCGCGGTGCGCCGTACGCCGCTGCGAAGCCCTTGAGCGCGTCGAACAGAAACGTCAATAGACCGAGCGGCTTGCTTACCGACCGGAAGACATTGGTCGCCCCGACGTTACCGCTGCCGACCTTCCGGATATCCACCCCGCGCAGTCGGGCGAGTAAGAACGCGAACGGAATGGCGCCGACCGCATATGCGGCGGCCAGCAGACCAAGATGAACAAGATTGGGCGCCATATCCGGGATGATGCGCGACCGCCGCGCGGGCGACAAGTCGGAAGCGAGGATCCGGGGCGCCGATGCGCCGTGCAACGAGCGTGCATCGGCGCGGCAAAAGGTTTATGAATGCCGTGCAACCAATGGTCAGTTTGTCATGGTCATGAGCCGGAACCGGCATTACGACGGCTATCGGACAGGTGCGCTGATCCTGTTTCTCGGGTTGGCGGGCGCCCATCTATTTTTCGGTGAGCTGAACCAGGACGAAGGCTGGTATCTCTACGCCGCCCGCCTCGTGGCCGAGGGGCGTCGTCCCTATGCCGATTTCGCCTTTACGCAAGGGCCGGTAATGCCCGTCGTGTACGCAGTGGCCGATCCCTTGCTGCGAAGCGGCGGACTGGCCGCGGGTCGGATGTTGACGGCATTGCTGGGCCTGATCGGCGTAGCTCTCTTCGCCCGTTTGGCAGGCCGCCTGTCGTCCGCCGAGACGGCGCCGACGGCGCGAGCCACCGCGTGGGTGCTGGGGGCAGTCAACGTCTATCAATCCTATTTCACCACGGTGGTGAAGACCTATGCTCTCTGCAATGTCTTCCTCGCCGCGGGATTTCTGTCGCTTGCGAGCGCCAACGGACGGCGAGCGGTGGCCGGATATGTGATCGCGGGAATCGCGCTGGTGCTCGCGGCGGCCACCCGGCTTTCCGCGGCTGCCGCCGTCGCGGCGACGGGTCTCTGGCTCCTATATAGACCCCATCCCGACGCACCTCGGGGATGGCTGGCGTTTGGAGCGGGCGGAGCCGTCGCCGCGGCCGCCGTATTCGGACCCGCGTTGTGGAACTCGCCGGAGGGTTTCTGGTTCGGCCTGATCGAATATCACTCCGGCCGCGATAGCGGCTCGGTTCTCAGCGCCGCGGTCTTTCGCGCCGGTTTTCTTTCGCGGATGGTCTTGGCATACTGGCCAACGTTGGCTGCGGCGCTCGGGTTGCTGCTGTTTCGCGGCGTGCGCGACTGGCGCAGCGATGATCCCGGCCGCAGGTCCCTTGCGCCGTTGCTGTGGTCGGCCGGGGCCATGACGGCGGTCCACTTTCTTGCGCCTTTTCCGTATGACGATTACCAGGCCATCGTGTACCCGCTGTGGGCCGCCGCGCTCGCCGTCGCGCTTGCGCGCGCCGCGCTAGCGGTATCGGGCGATTCCGCGCCCATGATGCGCTGGATGGGTTTGCTATGTCTGGCCTCCGCCGTGGCCTCGCCGGTCAATCAGCAATGGGCCATTCTGCGGCGGGATCGAATCTGGTGGCGCACGAAGACCATTCCTGACCTTGTGGCGTTGCGCCGCACCGCGGCCTGGTTGCGCGAGCGCTTGCCGGACGGCGAACTGCTGCTGACGCAGGACACGTACTTGGCGGTAGAAACGGGGCGCCGTGTGCCTCCTGCGTTCGAACTCGGCCCTTTTTCCTATTTTCCCGACCTGCCTCGCGATCGCGCGGAGCGGTTGCATGTATTGAACCGCGAGCGGATGCTGGAGGCGTTGGAGCGCGCGGAGGCGCCCTGGGCGGCGTTCAGCGGATATGGCCTAAGCATCGCGTGTCCCGGGGTCGTCGAACTGCCCGCCGCGGAACAGGAACGGCTGCGCGTCGCGCTGGAGGCCCGATACGAGCCGGTCGCCGTCTTTCCGGACTTCGGCCAGGCTCACACAGAATTGAAGGTCTTTCGGCGGAAGGAATGAACGGGTGAAGTTGAGCATCGTCATTCCGGCCTTCAACGAGGAACACCGGCTCGGACGCATGCTGGATGCCTATTTGCCGTGGTTCGAGCAGCGCTATGGCGCCGACGTGGAATTTCTGGTCGTTGTCAATGGCTCAACGGACGCGACCGAGACCGTCGCCCGAGCACGCGAGGGGCGGTGGCCATCACTGCGCGTCCTTGTCGAACCGCGCGCCATCGGCAAGGGCGGCGCCATTCTGAAGGGAATGACGGCGGCGCGCGGCGAACTGGTCGGTTTCGTAGACGCCGACGGGGCCACGCCGCCGGAGGCGTTCGAAGACCTTGTGCGCCGCATCGACGATGCGGGGATCATCATCGCGAACCGCTGGGATCCGGCGTCGCGTATTGCGCCGCAGCCGTGGCGGCGGCGCGTGGCTTCACGCGCCTTCAACGCACTCGTGCGCACGCTGTTCCGATTGCCCATACGCGACACGCAGTGTGGCGCCAAAGTGATGCGCCGGGAGGCTATGCAGATCGTGCAACCGCATCTCGGCTTGACGCGCTGGGCCTTTGATGTGGATCTGCTTTTTCATTTGCGCCGCGCCGGGTATGCCATTCGGCAGGCGCCGACGGTCTGGCACGACGAACAGGGGTCACGCCTGCGGGTGGTGCGGGCTTCGTTGGAAATGTTTGTGGCGATCGTCCGGTTGCGGTTGCTCTACTCGCCGTTTCGCTGGGTCGTTACGGCATATGACTGGACGCTCGGGCCGTTGCTTCACCGGGAGTCGCGCCGTGGACAACCCGCCACGGCCCATGCGGTGGGAAAATCCCGACACTGGAGCGGGCGTGCGGAATAGACCC
>CAYLTB010000117.1:0-9645 GCA_964386675.1 uncultured Verrucomicrobiota bacterium | reverse complement strand
CGCGCCGCCGCCGCGCGCGCGGCGGATCGTGTAGGTCGCTGGCTGGCGGCCGCCGGCGCACCCTTCGCGCGGTTCGACGATGCAGCGTTGAGCGAAGCCGATTTGCGGGACGCGCGGACGGCCATCCTGCCCTACAACACGCGCCTGCCGGATCCCGCCGTCGCCGCCTTGCGGGGCTTCGCGGCGCGCGGCGGCCGGCTGATCGTCTGCTACAGCGCCGATCCCCGGCTGGCGGAGATCGTCGGCGTCCGGCTGGGCCCCTGGAAGCGGGCGGAACATCCGCTGCAGTGGTGCTCCTTCCGGTTCAGCGACCCCGCCGCATGGAATGTGCCGGAAACCGTGGTGCAGACATCCGGCGGCCTGCTGCCGGTATTTCCCGCGGCCGATGATGCCGCGGTCATTGCCGTCTGGCAGGACGAGCACGGCCGGCCAACCGGCGATCCGGCCTGGGTCGCCAGCCCCCGCGGCGCCTGGATGACCCACATCCTTCTCCCCGGCGATTCGGCCAACAAGCAGCACCTGCTGGCCGGTCTGCTCCTGCGCTATGCGCCGGAAGTCGGGCCGGACTTGGCCGATGCCGCGTTGCGCGAAGCCGGCCGGATAGACTCCTTTTGCGATCTGGACGAGGCCGTGACCGCGATCCGCGCGACCGCAGCCTTCAGTCTCGAAGGCGTGCGAGTCGAGGAATTGCTCACCGAGGCCGTCCGCCGCCGCGCGGGCATGGGCCGCGCCCGCGCGGAGGGCCGCCACGCCGATGTGCTGGCCGGCGGGCGGCGGCTGCGGCAAGCCCTGATGGAAGCCTTTGCACTGGCGCAATCGCCGGCGCCCGGCGAAGTGCGCGCCGTGTGGGATCACAACGGGGTGGGCTGGTATCCCGGCGACTGGGAGCGCACAGCGCGCGAACTCCGGGAGGCGGGCATCCATTCGATCTTCGTCAATATGCTCTGGGCCGGTCTTGCGCATTACCCCAGCGCCGTCGTGCCGGAATCGGCCACGCGGCGGATGTACGGCGACCAGCTCGCACAGTGTCTCGCCGCGGCGCGGCGTCACGGCATCCGCGTCCACCTCTGGTACGTCTGCTGGAACGCGGAAAACGCACCGGCCGACTGGCGCGACCGGATGGCGCGCGAAGGCCGTCTGCAATCGGACGCCGACGGACGCCCCTTCGCCTGGCTAAACCCCGCGGACCCTCGCAACGTCGAGCTGGCGCTCCTGTCCATCCGGGACGCCGCTTCACGGTACGCCGTGGACGGCATCCACCTCGACTACGTCCGCTGGCCCTCGGCCGACAGCGACTTCGGCGAAACGAGCCGCCGCGCGTTCGAGGTCGCAACCGGTCGGCGGGCCGCCCGCTGGCCCGCCGACGTTCGCGGCAATGGACCGTTGGCGCCGGCCTGGCGCGACTGGCGCGCCTCCGTCATGTCGGATTTTGTTCGGCGCGCCCGAGCAACCCTGCGCGCCGCGCGGCCGGAGGCACAGCTCTCCGCGGCGGTCTGGGGCAATTACCCCGCCTGCGCCACCAGCATCGGCCAGGACTGGGGTCTGTGGCTGCAGCGCGGCTGGATCGATTTCGCCGCGCCGATGAATTACACCGAGAACGCGAATGCCTTCACCGCGATGACGCGGCGACAACTGGCGCTCGAAGGCGCGCGCGGACGATTGCTACCCGGCATCGGCGTTTCCGCGGGCGAGTCCTCGTTGACACCGGATATGGTCATCGAACAAATTGTCGCCGCGCGAAGAGTCGGCGCGACCGGGTTTGCTCTGTTTCAACTCGACGCGGAATTGCGCGACCGGGTATTACCGTTGCTGCGGCTGGGGGTCACCCGGCCGTGACGATCCGCGGGGCCCCATCGCGCGATGCCGCGATGCGTCGAATCCGACCGTTGAATGAACCCGAAATCCGGCGCCAAGGATGACGCTCCGAATGATAAAACGGCGGGCCCATGCCGACGGCTGTAGCGTGCGATGAACCCGGAGTATGCGGTCATGAAGCAATCCACTCGCCCCCTCACCGCTCCGCCCCTGGCCATTTCCGGCGTCGTGCCGCGGCTGGCGGTCAAGGCCGCCCACCGCCCCCGGCGCACGGAAACCGGCATCGGGGCGCTCATGCCCTGGGCCGACCGGCTCTGGTTCGTGACCTATGTCGCGCACAAGAAAGGCACAGGCGACGGCACCGGGTTGTTCTTTGTGGACAACGATTTTCAACTGCACAAGCATCCGGCGTCGGTCGTCGGGACCTATGCCAACCGGATGGTCCACTCCGAGAGCGATCATGTGATTCTCGGCCCCCACCGCATTGACCCGGAAGGCAATGTCGAGACGTTCGACGAGCTGGTCAACGTGCGCCTGACGGCGACCTGCCGCCATCTGACCGATCCGGCCAACAAGGTGTACTTCCTGGGCATGGAGGGCGAATTCTTCGAGGCGGACGTGCGGACGATGAAAGTCACGTTCCTCGCCGACCTGCTGAAGGAGTTGTCGGTCCACGGTCAGACCAAGCCGCATTTCAAGTCCGCCAGTACCAACCACGGACGCGTCGTGGTGGCCAACAACAGCTATTATCCCAAGGACTTTCTCGATCCCGCCGGCTGCAACGGACGATTGGCGGAATGGGACGGCCAGACCTGGAAGGTCATCGAGCGCACGCCGTTCAACACCACCGCCTGCCGCCGAGAAGGCTGCCCGCTCGGTCCGGCGACTTTTGCGGTCGGCCAGGACCGGGCTTCCGCGATCTTGAAAGTGTTTCTGCCGTCCACCGGCTGGCAGACCTATCGCCTGCCGAAGGCCACGCACACGCAGGACCACGCGTACACGACGGAGTGGCCTCGAATCCGCGAGGTGGAAAGCGAGCGCTGGCTGATGGACGCCAGCGGCATGTTCTACGAGATGAGCGCGATGACCTATGCGGACCGCGTATGGGGCCTCAAGCCGATCAGCGCCCACCTGCGGATCATCGCCGACTTCTGTTCCTGGAACGGCCTGCTCGTACTGGCCGGCGACCAGACCACACCGATCAACGATGAGAATCTGGAGGGCGGACAGCCGCAGGCCAACCTCTGGTTCGGCAAAAGCGACGACCTCTGGCAATTCGGCAAGCCGGCCGGCTGGGGCGGACCCTGGTGGGAAACGCCGGTGGCCGCGGGCGTACCGAGCGATCCGTTCCTGATGACGGGCTTCGAGCACAAGTGCCTCCACGTGACCCACACGGGCGGGGACGGCACCCGCATCGACGTGCAGGCGGACTTCATGGGCACGGGCCGGTGGCACACGGCCACGACGCTGACAGTCGCCGACGGTTATGCGCACCACGTCTTCCCCACCGGCTTCAGCGCGCACTGGGTGCGCCTGGTCAGCGACCGCGCCGGCATGGCGACCGCACAATTCCACTACACCTGAACGCCCGCGCGTGTGCGAAATATCCCCGCTCCCCGCACTCCGGGGCATCTTTCCTTTTGCGACATTGCAAATTGCGCCCGCATGGGCGCATAATCGCGGCGGCATGAGTGCTTCAAGGAAGAGGGTGTTGGAGCGGGACGGCTTTGTCTGGTGCTATGAACTCTCCAGCGATCGCCTGCGGCTCCGGCTCTTCCGACTGTTCACGCTAGGTCGGATTTCGCTACGGAACGTGGTCTATGTGCGCCAGCGCGGCGCCGATGATCTGGCGCAATTGGTGCGGGACATGTTCCTGAAACCCTTTCGATCCTGGTATTGGCCGCATCCGGCGATGTCGTACCGCTCCGGTCATTCCACCCCCTATGTGATCCGCACCCAGGGCGGAACGCGTATTTTCGTGCGATTGCGCAGCGGTTTTCACTACCGATTGCGCGCCGCCATCGGCGACGCCAAGGCCGCCGCCAACGGGGCTAGCCGGAACTCCATGCGGTCCTCATCCGAGGTCTCCGCAGCCGCGTTATCGGAGTGACGGTGCCATGGACGCGGCAAGCAAGCTGGACGTGCTGGCCGGCGCCGCGCGCTACGATGTTTCGTGTGCGTCCAGCGGCAGCCGCCGGCCCCGCTCCGAGCGGGGCCTGGGGGCCGCGTCCGTCGGCGGCATCTGCCATAGCTGGTCGGCGGATGGCCGCTGCGTTTCCCTCCTGAAAGTTCTGTTTTCCAATCACTGCATCTACGACTGCGCGTATTGCGTGAATCGCGCGTCAAACCCGATCCCGCGCGCCACCTTCACGGTGGAGGAGCTCGTCGCGCTCACCCTGGCCTTCTATCGTCGCAACTACATTGAAGGATTGTTCCTCAGCTCCGGCGTGCTGCGCAGTCCGGACTACACCATGGAGTGCATGATCCGCGTCGTGGAGCGCCTGCGGCGCGACGAGCGGTTTGGCGGCTACATCCACCTCAAAGCCATTCCGGGCGCGAGTCCCGATCAGGTCCGGCGCGCGGGCCTGGTCGCCGACCGCGTCAGCGTCAACATCGAGCTGCCTTCCGAGGCGTCGCTGCGCGCGCTGGCGCCCGACAAGAGCAAACAGGACATCCTCGGACCGATGGGATTGATGTGCCGCTCCATCGCGGAGAGCCGCGCCGAACGCCGCAAGAACCGCCGCGCACCCGCCTTTGCGCCCGCCGGGCAGAGCACGCAGTTGATCGTGGGCGCCAGCCCGGAGTCGGATCGCCAAATCCTGCACCTTTCCAGCGCGCTGTACCGCAAGTACGGGCTCAAGCGGGTCTATTATTCCGCCTATACGCCGGTTGTAGAGGACCCCCGCCTGCCCGAGCCCAAACACCCCGATCTCGCGCGCGAACACCGCCTCTACCAGGCCGATTGGCTTCTGCGCTGCTACGGGTTTGAGCTCGACGAGATCCTGCCGGCCGACACGCCGTCCCTGGAGGCGGAACTCGACCCCAAGACGGCGTGGGCCCTGCGCCATCCCGAACGCTTTCCCGTGGAGATCAACCGCGCCGACTACGAAACGCTGGTGCGAGTGCCCGGCATCGGCGCGCGTACCGCCGCGCGAATCGTCGCGACACGCCGTATGGCGGCGGTCCGCCCCGACGACCTGCCGCGCCTCGGCGCTGTCGTGCGCCGAGCCCGTCATTTCGTAATCTGCGGCGGGCGCTATCTCGGCGACGGCGTTTTCGAACCCCTGCGGCTCCGCGCGCGATTGACCGCCGCAGCCCGCGGGCCGGATGCCGCCCAAGGGCAACTGCCGCTCGACGCGTAGCGCCTCCGACGCGATCGTCCTTCTTTTCGGAAAAACGCCGGCCTCCGGCCTTCTCTCTCCCGCAGGCGGCAGATCCGCCTGAACGCGTTCTACGCGGGAAAGGAGCCCAATGATGAAGGCGATTATCGGCGCGGCGATGCTTGCGGGACTGGCCGGATGGGCCGGACTGGAAGAAGCGCGGTCACGCGCGAGCGTGAAGCCGGATGACGGATTTCGATGGCGCGATGACGGGCACGAGATTTTCCGCGCCGCCACCTACTGCCCGAACCAGCAAACACTGACGCTAGAATTCCGCCAAGGGTACGCCTATCGCTATCACGGCGTGCCCCCGGACTGTTTCGCGGCGTTCAAGGCGGCCCGCGCGAAAGGCGCCTTCTTTAACGAACGCGTCCGTGGGCGCTTTGACGTGGAACGTGCTCTCGACCGCATTCTAACGAGGACGGATGGCGTCACCGCTCCGCCCGCGCCCCCGAACGAATCCTGAACCCGAGCGCTCCTTTGGGAACGGACGCTCCGAACCGGCCTGCCGATCGGCCCCGGACACACGAGGCCGCGCTCGCTCGACCCGGGTCTAGGCGAATTGTGTTTTGATGTGCGTTTCCAAGGCTTGGAAACCCGACGGCCCTGGTGGTTCAAGCCTTGGAAAAGAAGGCGCTTCGGGCACGGAACGGGGTTCTCGTGCGGAGGTCGGATTGTCGAAGACGGTTGGGGGGGGCAAGAACGCGGACGGAGGCCGATAATTAGGTTGCCGCCGTCGCCGTCCGCGGCCATGATCGCTCGCTCCATGAGCAACGGAATCGGCCAATTTGATATCCTGGCGCGCGACCCGGAAACGGGCGCCCGGCGCGGGCGCCTGCACACGGCCCATGGCGTCATCGAGACGCCTGCCTTCATGCCGGTGGGCACGCAGGCGAGCGTCAAGGCCATGTCCCCCGCCGAGTTGCTGGGACTGGACTTTGGCGTGATCCTGGCCAACACCTATCACCTGCACGCGCGCCCCGGCGACGATCGGATTGAGCGGCTCGGGGGTCTGCACCGGTTCATGGATTGGCCCCGCGCGATTTTGACCGACAGCGGCGGCTTCCAGGTGTTCAGTCTGTCGCGTCTGCGGCGCATCACGGAGGCGGGGGTGGAGTTTCAATCGCCCTACGACGGCGCCACGACCTTTCTGGGGCCGGTCGAAGCTATGGCGATCCAGCGGCGGCTGGGGTCGGACATCGCCATGGCGTTCGACGAATGCGCCCCCTACCCCTGTGAACGCGATTACGCTTGCCGGGCCGTCGAGCGTACACTATCATGGGCTGCTGTTTGCGCGCGGCAGCCGCGCGCAGCCGGCCAGTTGGTTTTCGGCATCGCGCAGGGCGGCGTCTATTCCGATCTGCGGCGGGCATGCGCGGAGCGGCTGGCCGAGATCGGATTCGACGGCTTTGCGATCGGCGGCGTCAGCGTCGGCGAGCCGGATGAACTGATCTTGCGCGGCGTCGCGGATACGGCGCCGTGGCTGCCGGCGGAGCGGCCCCGCTACCTGATGGGCGTCGGGCTGCTGCCGCAGATGGCCGAATCGGTGGCGCTGGGCGTGGACCTTTTCGACTGTGTGATGCCGACGCGCTATGCGCGCAACGGCACTGCGTTGACACGGCGCGGCCGGTACCCGGTCAAGGCGGCTCGGTACGCGGAGGACCCGCGGCCGATCGAGGAAGGGTGCGGCTGTTATGCGTGCCGGCGGTTCAGCCGCGCATACGTCCGGCACCTGCTGAACGTGGACGAGATTCTGGGCGTGCGGTTGGTGACCATGCATAATCTGCATATGTATGCGGCCTTCATGCGCGACCTGCGCTCGGCGATCGAGGCGGGCGCCTTCGGCGCGTTTCTGCGTCGCATCCGCACCGAGTATTGTGAAGTCATCGAAGAACACACGACGGACAAGGAAATGGAAACACCATGCACAACATCCCCCTGATCCTCGCCATGGCCGGCGGCCCCGGCGGCCCGCAGCAACAGCAATCCCCGGTGTTCATGTTCGTCTGGATGGGCCTGATGATCGCTGTTTTCTACTTTATCCTGATCCGCCCGCAACAGCGACGGGAAAAGGAGCGCCGCAAGCTGCTGGAAGAGATCAAGTCCGGCGACCGGGTGGTTTTTGCGGGCGGCATCCTCGGCATCGTCACCGGCGTCAGGGAGAAGACATTCACGATCAAGGTGGCCGACAACGTCCGGCTGGAGGTCGCCCGCCACGCGGTCACGCAGGTGCTGCCGAAGGGTGAAGCGCCCGCCGAAGAAACGTCGAAATAAGCGCGCTGGAGAAGTCGCATGGACAAGAATGCTGTGTGGAAATGGCTGATCCTGCTGTTGCTCGCATCCGCGTCACTGGCGCTGATCTATCCACCCGCCGACCGCAAAGACGCCGAGGGCCGCGTCATCCGGCGGGGCAAGGTCCGGCTCGGATTGGACCTGCAAGGCGGGACCAGCTTTGTCATTGACGTGGACGAAAACGAGCTGCGCAAGCAGATCGCGGACCGGGGCGATGACCTGACGCCGGAGGCCTTGAACGAACGCGTCCGCAAGGAAATGACGCGCGCTCGGGATATCGGGCTGGAACAGATCCGCAACCGCGTAGACGGTCTGGGCATTGCCGAGCCGGCGATCTTTCCGCAGGGGGATACCCGCGCGGTTGTCCAGATGCCCGGCATTGATCCCGCCAAGCGCGACGAAGCGCGGGCGACTATCGAGAGCCTGGCGTTTCTGGAATTCCGCCTGGTGCACGAGGAGAGCGCCCAGTGGGTCCGCCAGCTGTTCGCCGACGGCGTAGCGCCCCGGGGTTTCCGGATCCCGGAGCAGATGACCGGCCGTGATCCCTACTACGTCCGGGATCTCGCCGCCGTGCCGGACAGAGAGCTGGATCGTGCTTTCTGGCTCGAACTGCGGAAATTCCCGCGCCCTCGCGAAGGCGCCGAATTCTTTCTCGAGAAGGACAAATCCCCCACCGGCTCGACCATCTATCGTCCCTATTACCTCGAAACCAAAATCCAGCTGACCGGCAAGGCGGTGGCAACGGCGATGGTGGATTACGACCACCTGGGCCTGCCCAAAATCAACCTCACCTTCACGCGGGCCGGCCGCCGGCAGTTTGCGCAGGTGACACGGAATTACTGCCCGGATGGCGAGATGAATCGAGGCCGCGAGGGTCGGCAGCTCGCGATCGTCATGGACGGGCGCCTCTATTCGGCGCCGGTGATCAAGACGGAGATTTCGCAGGGCACTGCGGAAATCACCGGCCAGTTCAGCCGCGAGGAAGCCTACCGGCTCGTTAACGTGCTGATGACCGGCGCGCTGCCGGCCCCGATGAAGATCATCGAGGAGCGCACGGTCGCCCCGACCCTCGGCCGCGACTCCGTGCGTTCGGGCGTCAACGCCGCCATATACGGCGGTATTGCCGTGCTCGCGTTCATGCTGGTCTATTACCGGTTCGCCGGCCTGGTGGCCAACCTCGCGCTGGCGCTCAACCTGCTGCTGCTGCCGGTCGGCGCCGTGATCGTCTCCGGTTTCATGGGCGTGGTGACCCGGGCCGCCATGGGATCGGGCTTCGACCTGCCAACCCTGACGCTGCCCGGCATCGCCGGTATCGTGCTGACGCTCGGCATGGCTGTGGACGCCAACGTTCTGATCTACGAGCGCATCCGCGAGGAGCAGAAGTCCGGCAAACACTTCCTGCCGTCGATTGACGCCGGCTACGACAAGGCGTTCACCACCATCCTGGACTCCAACCTGACCACGCTGATTGCCGCCATCATCATGTTCTGGCAGGGATCCGGACCGGTCCGCGGCTATGCCATCACCCTCAGCGCGGGCATCCTCGTCAGCATGTACACAGCCATCGTCGTCACCAAGATGCTGTTTCACACGCTGGTCGGCAGGTTCGGATTGAAGACCCTCCGAATGCTCGAGTGGGTCCGCGGCGCGAACTTTGATTTCCTGAAGTGGCGCCACGCGGCCTTCGTCCTGTCGGGCGCACTGCTGTTGGCGTCGCTCGGCGTGTTCTATTTCCGCGGCAATGCCAACCTGGGTGTGGATTTCGTCGGCGGTTCGTCGTTGACGCTCCAGTATGACACCGCCCAGGGCCGCATGCCCGAAGCCGAATTGCGCGCGGCGTTGACCGCCGCCGGTATCCGCGAGGCGCAGATCCAATACCAGGAACAGCGCTCCGCCGGTGACAGCGGCAAGACCTCTGAAGTGCTCGTGGTCCGCGTGGACGCCGGCGCGGGCGAAGCCGCGCAGAAAGCCCTGCTCCCCACGCTGGCGGAGCGCGCTCCGCAGGTGCTCCAGATCGAGAACGTCGGACCGCAGGTTGGCCGCGAACTGAAAAAGAAGGGACTCTACGCCCTCTTCTGGGCCATGGTCGCCATGGTCGTGTACATCTCCTGGCGCTTCGAGTTCGGTTTTGCGCTCGGGGCCGTGATCGCGCTGCTGC
>CAYLTB010000116.1:0-9861 GCA_964386675.1 uncultured Verrucomicrobiota bacterium | reverse complement strand
CGCCGCCCCAGCCGACCCCCTCGCCCCTGCGTCAGCCCATTTGCTGAAAAGCTGAATGGCGATTTTCACGGTTGACGGTCGGATGAAAATTCGCTACCGTGCAGCACTTTCTAAATCGGGCGCATCGAACAGCGGACGCCGCAGCGGGCGTCGCCGCGTCCGGCAGCGAGGTGTTTCATGGAAGCCTATGCAGTAGTAGAGACCGGCGGGAAGCAATACCGCGTGTCCAAAGGCGATGTGATCGAAGTCGAACGCCTGGCCGGCGAGCCGGGCGGCGCCGTCCGTCTGGCGCCCGTACTGGCGTGTTCGGATGGAACAACGCTGACCGTGGGACGTCCGGTCGTCTCCGGCGCCGCCGTCGAAGCGGAGATCGTCGAGCATTTTCGCGGTCCCAAGCTCATCGTCTACAAGAAGAAGCGCCGGAAAGGCTACGAGCGCAAACTCGGCCACCGGCAGGAGCTCACACGCGTGCGGATCAGCGGCATTTCGGCCGGTTGAATCGCACGGCACGAATCGAGGCATACGACCATGGCGCATAAAAAGGGACAGGGCACCAGCAGGAACGGCCGCGACAGTCAGGGCAAGCGTCGCGGCGTGAAGCGCTTTTCCGGACAGGCCGTCACGGCGGGCAGCATTCTTGTGCGCCAAGTCGGCACCAAGGTCTTCCCCGGGCCGAACGTCGGCATGGGCCGCGATTTCACGCTGTTTGCGCTCAAGGACGGCGTGGTCAGCTTTGATCGCTCCGGCCGGCGCGTCAGCGTCGTCCCCGGCGGTTGAACCGTTGCTCCGGCCGATCGGCGGGCCGTCCGCGGTCCGGCTCCCGGCGTGCGCATCCGGCATCGGCGTCCGAATAGCGCCGGCATCGAAGGCAGTCATGAAGGCCCCCACGTTCATTGACCGCGTCGAAATTCACGTGCGCGCCGGTCATGGCGGCGATGGCGTCGCGACGTTCCGCCGGGAACGTTTTGTGCCGTACGGCGGGCCGGACGGCGGGGACGGCGGGGACGGCGGTTCCGTCTTTCTGGAGGCCAGCGAGGACACCGATTCGCTGCGCGCGCTCTACTACCAGCCGCACCAGCGCGCGGGCCACGGGGGCGCCGGCCGCAGCCGTCAATGCACCGGCAAAGGCGGCGCCGACCGCGTCGTGCCGGTGCCCTGCGGGACCGAGGCGCACGACGCGGTGACCGGCGAATTCATCGGCGAACTGCTCCGCCACGGCGATCGGCTGCTCGTGGCGAAAGGCGGACGCGGCGGACGGGGGAATGTTCACTTCAAGACGTCGACGCATCAAGCGCCGCGCGAGTGCACGCCGGGCGAGCGCGGCGAGGAACGGCGCCTGCGCCTGGAATTGAAGCTGATCTCGGACGTCGGACTGGTCGGCTATCCGAACGCGGGTAAGTCCACCCTCCTCTCGCGCCTCAGCGCCGCGCGCCCGAAGACCGCGGCCTACCCCTTCACCACGCTGCACCCGGTCATCGGAACCGTCGAATACGAGGACTACCGGACGTTGCGCGTCGCCGACATTCCCGGCTTGATTGCCGGCGCGCACCGCGGCGCGGGACTCGGCCACGAATTCCTGCGGCATATCGAGCGCACGCGGTTTCTCGCCCTGGTCATTGACATGGCGGCGCGCGAAGGCCACGCGCCCGCCGACACCTACTTCAGCGTGCTGCGCGAACTGGAGATGTATAACCCGGAGCTTGCCGAGCGGCCCCGGCTCGTTGTCGCCAATAAAATGGACCTGCCGGAGGCGCGCGATCAACTCGCGGAGTTCGTCCGGCGCACCGGCGAGCGGCCGATCCCAATCTCTGCGCAGACCGGCGAAGGCGTGCCCGCGCTGCGGCAGGCGCTCCGCGAACGAGTACTCGATGAAACGCCACCGCCGGCGGCCAACCGCCCAACCGGGCCGAAAGGAGACGGATGGACCGAATCTTGCTGAAATCCAAAATTCACCGAGCCGTGATCACCGACACGCACTTGGAATACGAAGGATCCATCGCCATTGACGCGGACCTGATGGACCGGGCCGACCTGCTCCCCAACGAGCAGGTGCATGTGTACAACCTTTCCAACGGCGCGCGGTTCGTGACGTACGCGATCGTGGGGCGGCGCGGTTCGGGCATGATCCGGCTCAACGGCGCTGCCGCGCGGCTCGGGGTCCCCGGCGACCTCGTGATCATCGCCGCGTATGCGCATGTGCCGGACACCGAGGCCGCAGCCTTTCGTCCGCGAATTGTCCTGGTGGACGACCGGAACCGGGCGCGCCCGGCGCTCGCGGCGCGGGTCAGCCGACGAACGGGAAGATCCGCGCGCGTGCCGCGTCGGTGAGCGGCGCGCCGTACGCGCAGATTTCCACCGCCTCCGCATACTCGATGCGTCGCCCGCGCACCGCCCCGTACTGCCGGACAATCGGCTCGCGGAATCGCTGCGCCAGGCCCCGCAGACGCGTCCGCCAGCCTTCGCGGATCCAGGCATCCCGCTCCGCCGGACGGCGTGGCATTTCCGACAGGCGGCCGGACAGCCAGGGAATCCACTCGGCGAACTGCGACACATGGCAGGCGAGCAGGTCCAGCTTGCGCTCCACAACCGGGCCGATGTCCACGAAGAGCTCGGGCGTGAACCGCTGCGAGACACCGGCGGTTCCCATCACGTACGCGAAGACCGGATTGCGCCGCAGGCTGGGCGTCAGCGCGCATATATTCGGCACGGTCACCGACATCGCCGCATCCTGCACGAGCTGCGAAGTGTAACGGTGATCGGGGTGATAGTCGTCCGGCGGATGGGTCAGCACGATATCCGGACGGAACTCGCGGATGCGGCAAATCAAATCGCGCCGGTTGGCCAGCGTCGGCTCCAGTTCTCCGTCGTGACGGTCCACGACGTCGTAGGAGATGCCCAACACCCGCGCCGCGGCCTGGGCCTCGGCGTAGCGCCGCCGCGCCAGGGGGCCGCCGCCCATTTCGTGATGGCCGGCATCGCCGTTGGTCATGGAAATAAACTTCACGACCGCGCCGGCGTCGGTCCACAAGGCCGCAAGGCCGCCGGCCATTACCTCCGGATCGTCCGGGTGCGCGCCGACCACGAGCGCCCGGACGGCCTGCGATCCGCTTGTTTTTTTTAGGGCAGCACGTTCAGCCATAGTGGTTGGATCCGACCGAGGGCGGCAGTCTGTTTTTTTCCCGGCCGCAGTGCAAGACCGGATTTGTTCTCCGCGGCGCGGCCCGACGCCAACCGGACCTTGCATCCAGAGCGTCTTGACCCTATAAAGGTGCTTTCGCGGCGCGCGAAAGGAGCCGTCCGGAAACACCGAATCTACAGGCCCTATGAGCAACGATCCGAAAGCGTCGGCGCCCGCGCCGGCGCCGCAGCATTTTATCCGCCAGCTTGTGGCCGCCGACGTCGCGGCCGGCCGCTACGGCGGCCGGGTGGTCACGCGGTTTCCTCCGGAACCCAATGGCTACCTGCACATCGGCCACGCGAAAGCCATCTGTATTGACTTCGGCATCGCCGCCGAGTTCGGCGGCCGCTGCCACCTGCGGATGGACGATACGAATCCCTCCAAGGAGAGCATGGAATACGTCGAAGCGATCCAGCGCGACATCCGATGGCTCGGCTTCGACTGGGGCGAGCATTTTTACTTTGCGGCCGACTATTTCGAACGGATGTACGAGGTGGCCTGCGACCTGATTCGCCGCGGTCTGGCGTACGTCTGCGAACTGACCAGCGAGCAGTTCAAGGAGTACCGCGGCGTGCCCACGCGCCCTGGCCGTGAAAGCCCCTGGCGCAACCGCCCGGCCGCCGAGAGCCTCGACCTATTCGCCCGGATGCGCGCCGGTGAGTTTCCGGATGGATCGCTGTGCTTGCGCGCTAAGATTGACATGGCCTCGCCCAACCTCCACCTGCGCGATCCGGTGATCTACCGCATCCTGCACGCGCCCCACTACCGCACGGGCGACCGCTGGTGCATCTATCCGACCTACGACTTCGCGCACCCGCTCGAGGACGCCTTCGAGGGAGTCACCCACTCATTGTGCTCGCTGGAATTCGAGGTGCACCGGCCGCTCTATGACTGGGTCGTGGATCATCTCGGCCTGGCGGAGCCGCCCCGGCAGAACGAATTCGCGCGCCTGAACCTCACCTACACGGTCATGAGCAAGCGCAAGCTGCTTGAACTGGTTCAGCAGGGCCGGGTCAGCGGGTGGGACGACCCCCGGATGCCCACCCTGTGCGGACTGCGGCGCCGGGGTTACCCGCCCGAAGCCATCCGCGAGTTCTGCGAACGCATCGGCGTGACGAAATATGAGAGCCTGACCGACGTCGCGCTGCTGGAACACTGCGTGCGCGACGCGCTGAACCGGACCGCGCCGCGCCGCATGGCCGTGCTGCATCCGCTTCGCGTGATCCTCGAAAACGTGTCGGCCGGCGTCGTCGAGGAATGTGAAGCCGTGAACAATCCGGAGGACCCGTCGGCGGGGGTGCGTCGCGTCCCGTTAGGTCGGGAACTGTGGATCGAGCGCGACGATTTCATGGACGATCCGCCGCCGAAGTTCTATCGCCTGGCGCCCGGCCGCGTCGTGCGCCTGCGCTACGCCGGTTTCATCGAATGCGTCGGCGTCGAGCGCGACGCCGCCGGCGCGCCGGTCGCATTGCGCTGCCGATGGGACCGCGGTACTCCGGAAGGAACCCCCTCCGACGGCCGCAAGGTCAAGAGCACGATCCACTGGGTCAGCGCCGCACAGGCCGTGCCGATGGAGGTCCGCCTCTACGACCGACTCCTCACGGTCGAGGACCCCGCCTCCCTGCCGGAGGATATGGACTTCAAGTCGCTGTTGAACCCGAACTCGCTGACCACGATCCAGGCCTTCGGCGAGCCGTCGCTCTCCGCCGCGAAGCCGGGGGAGGTTTTCCAGTTCGAGCGGGTCGGCTATTTCTGCGCTGACTCCGGCGATCATCGCGCCGAGCACCCCGTGTTCAACCGTACGGTCGAACTGCGCGACACGTGGGCGAAGATCTCGGGCCGCTCGTAATTTTCCCCTGCGGAGCGGCGGCCCGCGGCAGCCCGACCGCCGCCGGCGCGTGACGCCGCCGGAACGCGCCGGGTCAGGCGCCCTCGGCGGGCGTCGGTTTCCGCAACACGCAGAAACAATGCAGACCGGGCAGCGGAAGTCGTCGCTCGATCCGGCTCATGACGGGGATCGTCCAGTCCATCAGCGTGATCAGTATCCGGCCCGGGCGCCGCCGCCGTAGCAGACGGCTGTTGATCCACCAGCCGGCGATGCCGAGCACATTGAACTCGTGGAGCCGCTCCACGCGCAACCCGCTCTCCGATGCCAGCGCCCGCAGCCCGCGCCGGCTGTAGCGGCGGCGTACGCCCAGCGCCCGGTCGTACTCGCCGAAGAGCGCCCGATGCGCCGGCAACCACAGCAGGATGCGACCGCCGGGCATCAGCCGGTCGGCCAAACGGCGCAGGAGCGCGCCGTCGTCTTCGACCGTCTGGAGTAGATTGATGCCGAGGATGGTGTCGAAGCTGTTCACCGGCAGCGCGTCGAAATCCGCGGCGCGGTCCGGGTTCAACGCCACAACCTCGGCAACATCGCTGTCGCGAAACCGGTCCTGCAGCAGGCGCAGGCAGGCGGGGTCGCCTTCGGCCAGCGTCAGCCGTTCCCGCTGCGGCAGCCGCCGGCTGAACAGGCCGATGCCCGCCTCCATTTCCAGAATGCGGCGCCCCAGATAGGGCTGCATCAAGCGGAAGATGGCGCGGTTGTACCGGCGCGCCTCGGAGAGGTCCGCCCGGACCCGCCTGCGGATCGGGTCGGTGTAACAGTCCTCCACCCACCGGTATTTCAGCATCACATACAGCGCGTTGAAGCCGTCGCGCCAGCCGATCTTTTTGCCTTCGTCATAGCCGCGCCCGTAGTAGCTCACCGGCACCTCGTACACGATGAACCGGCGGTGCGCGATCTTCGCCGTGATCTCCGGTTCGATGCCGAAGCGGTTCGAGCGCAGCGGAATCGAGCGCAGCAAATCGGCCCGGAAGGCCTTGTAGCACGTCTCCATGTCGGTGAGGTTCAGACCGGTGAGCCAGTTCGACATCGTCGTCAGGATCCGGTTGCCCAACTCGTGGTGGTAATTCAACACCCGTCGCTCGGCCCGCGTCGCAAAACGGGAGCCGTACACGACATCCGCCCGACCATCCAGCAGCGGGCGCAGGATGGCGCCGTATTCCTTCGGATCGTATTCGAGATCGGCGTCCTGAAAGATCGCAAAATCGCCGCGCATTTCCGCGATGGCGCGGCGGATGGCGGCGCCTTTGCCCCGGTTGCGCGGCTGGTGAAACGCGCGAATTACGTCGGGATGACGCCGCGCCAGTTCGTCCACGATCTCCGCGGTTCCGTCGGTGGACGCGTCGTTGACGAGCACGATTTCCCGCCGCAGTCCCTCCGGCAACGGGGCGGCCAGCACCCGGCCGATCGCGCGGACCAGGTGGGCGCGTTCGTTGTACACGGGCACCAAGATGGATAGCAACGGAGCGCGCCCCTCGTTCATGAGCCGCGATTATAGGTGCGCGCCGCCGCTTGGCAATCCCACGCCGCGCTGCCGCAGCGCTTGCCGATGGACAGACGGTTGGGCCGCCGTTAGAATCTTTCGGGCAACGCATCGAGTCGGGGCAAACTCCGGCGTGCTGCGCAACGGCGAACGATGGACACTGGCTCGGAGAGATTCACCACGGGATTGCCGGCGCTCGACCGCATCCTGAAAGGCGTGCTGCCCGGCGACAATATCGTCTGGCACGTGGACGACCTAGAGGATTTCGCACGGCTGGCGCCGCCCTTCGCCGACGCCGCCATGTCGCAGGGCCGTCCGCTGGTTTATTTCCGTTTCGCCGACCACGCTCCCCTGCTGCCGGCGGGACCGGGCGGCATCGTCCATGAATTGAACCCCGGCGAAGGTTTCGAGCAGTTCATTGCGCGAGTACACGATGTCATTGACCAAGCCGGTCATGGCGCTCATTACCTGTTCGACTCGCTCTCCCATCTGGCCGGGGCCTGGCATTCCGACGCCATGCTCGGCAACTTCTTTGTCCTGACCTGCCCGTATCTGTTCGATCTGGAAACACTGACCTATTTTGCGCTTCAGCGCGGCCGCCAGGGAGCGGATGCGCTGACGCCGATCCAGGAGACCGCGCAGATATTTCTGGATGTTTACCGGCACCGGGGCCGTTCCTATGTGCGGCCGCTGAAGACGCAGCATCGCTACTCGCCCACCATCAGCATGCTGCACTCCTGGGAAGGCACGGATTTTGCGCTGGTGGCTTCGAGCGCCGTCGCCGCCGAGGTGCTGACCGCCGTCGCACAACGGGAGGCGGAGACTGACCGCGCCGCGCCGAGCCTCGACTCGGAATTCGAGCGGCTCGTCCGGTGTCAGTTTGTCCGGGACGAACGGCTCGCCCCGCTCCTGCGCCGTTATCTCACACTGGATGACCTACGGGCGGTGGAGCGTCGGACGATCGGCACCGGCCGCATTGGCGGCAAGGCCGTGGGCATGCTGCTGGCGCGCGCGATTGTCCGACGGGACGCGCCGGGTCCCGCCCAGCGGCTGGAGCCGCACGATTCCTTTTTCGTCGGATCCGACGTCTTCTATTCGTACCTCGTCCAGAACGGCGTCTGGTGGCTGCGGTCCCTTCAGCGCTCGCCGGAAGTGCTGCTGCGGGAAGCCAACCTGGCTCGGCGACGGATGCTCAGCGGCAAGTTTCCGGACCGCGTGGTCGCCCGCTTCAGCGAGCTGATTGACTACTTTGGCCAGTCGGCGTTCATCGTTCGTTCGAGCTCCCTGCTGGAGGACAACTACGGCCATGCTTTTGCAGGGAAGTACGACAGCCTCTTCTGCGCCAATCAGGGCCCCCCTGCGCAGCGCCTGGCCGATTTTCTCGCTGCGGCGCGCGCCATCTACGCCAGTTCCCTGGGCGAGCGCGCACTGCGCTATCGCGCCGCCCGCGGACTGCTCGACCAGGATGAACAGATGGCGCTGCTGATCATGCGCGTTTCCGGCACCATGTTCGGGCGTCGGTTCTATCCGCCGGTGGCCGGCGTCGGCTTCTCGTTCAATCCCTATGTCTGGCACCCCGATATTGATCCGGCCTCCGGCGTCGTCCGGCTCGTGTTCGGTCTCGGCACTCGCGCCGTGGACCGCGCCGACGACGACTACACCCGCCTGGTATCGCTGAATGCGCCGCTGCGCCGTCCGGAATCCAACTTCGAGGAAGTGCGGCGATATGCGCAGCGCCGCGTGGATTTCATCGACCTGGACGCGAACCAGGTCGTCTCCGGGCGCTTTGACGAGATTGCGACCGAAGAGAGCGACTTGCTGCCGCTCGCGCTGCTGGCCACGGAAGAAACGGCGGAAAGCCGCCCCCGAGATCCGCCGACCCGAACGCTGACATTCGATCGGCTGCTGTCGGAGACGACACTGGTGGCCGACCTCCGCGAAATCCTGCGGGCGCTGGAGGACGCGTACGGTTGTCCCGTGGACATCGAGTTCACGGTCAATTTTCTGGCCCCGGACGTCTACCGCCTGAATCTGCTCCAATGCCGACCGCTACAAGTCCGGGGCTGGGAGGATGTCGCGCTGCCGTGGCCGGAAATGGCCGAGGCGGCGGTTGTCTTTGACGCCCGCGACGCCGTAGTCGGGCACAGCCGAGTCCTCGATCTGGACGCCCTCGTCTATGTCGCGCCCTCCGCCTACGGGGCCCTGGCCATCGCCGAACGGCACCAGGTGGCGCGGCTGCTCGGCGCGGTGAATCGCGCGCTCAAAGCGCTGCCGAACGGTCCGGGGGCGGTTGCCTTCCTCGGTCCGGGACGCTGGGGTACAACCAGTCCGTCGCTTGGTGTTCCCGTCAATTTCTCCGAGATCAACTCCGCAGCCGTCCTGGTTGAGATCGTCGCCATGCACGAGCGGCTGATCCCCGACGCCTCGCTGGGCACCCACTTTCTCAATGATCTGGTCGAAATGGACATCCTCTATGCCGCGCTCCGTCCCGACCGCAACCCCAACCGGCTGAACGAGCCGTTCTTCCGGGAAGCGCCGAATGCGCTGACCGCGCTGGTCCCCAACGCCGGCCGCTGGTCGGAAACCGTCCGCGTGGTGTTCCGGAAGGACCTGCCGCCCAGCCGACGCCACCTGCGGCTGATCGCCGACGGCCGCCGCCAGCGGGCCGTCACCTTCTTCGCCGCGACCGACGCGCCGGAAGCCTGTTGATTGCACTCCATGTCTCGACTCCCGCCAGCCGTCGCCGGGTTCCTCGGGGTCCTGCTGCTCGGCCCGGCCATCGCGGCCCCGCCCCGGCTGATCGAATCGCTGCGTCCTTCCGCCGAGCGCGCCGCGACCGCGTGGCGTCCGCAGGGCGCTTCGCCGCCGCCCCGAGCCACGTCCGGCGTCGGCGGCGGTATCGAGTTCCGATGCCCCTTCCATCGGGGCGACGAGGACCGCTTTTACTGGGATCGCGAGGTAGTCCTCGATCTGGACGCCTACACGAGCCTGGAGGTGGACCTGACGTGCGATGCGCCGGCCGCGTTTCGGTCGCTGGCGTTCTACCTGGAGAGCGGCAACGGCTGGTACGTCTGGAACCGCCCGCTGCCGCGCGCCGGCCGGCAGCTACTGATACTGCGCCGCCACGAAAGCGCCACCGAGGGCGCTCCGGCGGGTTGGCGTCGGATAACGCGGCTGCGCCTGTCGCCCTGGAAGGGTGCATCCCTGGACGCGACGATTCGGATTCACAGCATCCGCGCCCGGAGCGACCCGGTGGCGGTGGCGAACGCGAGGCTGATGGCGAGGCCGCGACGGCGCACGAACCAGTTCGGCAGG
>CAYLTB010000115.1:9455-9950 GCA_964386675.1 uncultured Verrucomicrobiota bacterium | reverse complement strand
CGCGTCGAGGCCGGTCTGTCTTAATTGTAGATTGTCGAGACGTGACCCTTAAATTATGAGACGCCGCCAGATTCGGTGGTTTCGGACGCGGCGTCCGGCTACCCGCCGCGCTATTGTGAATTGCGGATACGGCGTTGGCGTATTGCCAAAATTCCGAACAGGCTGGCTCCCAGCAAAGCCGCTGTGGCGGGTTCCGGAATAACCAACGAGAAAACCGTGCCATCGCCGCTGCTGCCGCCATCCGTAGTCTTTCCGTAGAGGGTCGAGCCCGACAACGTCAGCGAGCCATAAGGCCAAACCCCGTCTGATCCGGCAAACTCGTGGAGGACGGTAAAGCTCGTGCCGTCGGTGTTGATGCTGAACACCGCCCCTCCATTGCTGCTGCCGCCATACGTAGTCATTCCGTAGAGAGTCGAGCCCGACAACGTCAGCGAGCCAAACGGATTAGCCCCGTCTGATCCGGCAAACTCGTGGAGGATGGTAAAGCCTGTCCCG
>CAYLTB010000115.1:0-9355 GCA_964386675.1 uncultured Verrucomicrobiota bacterium | reverse complement strand
GCCCGACAACGTCAGCGAGCCATTCGGATTAGCCCCGTCTGATCCGGCAAACTCGTGGAGGATGGTAAAGCCTGTCCCGTCGGTGTTCATGCTGAACACCGCCCCCTAGTCGCTGCTGCCGCCATACGCAGTCATTCCGTAGAGAGTCGAGCCCGACAACGTCAGCGAGCCATTCGGATTAGCCCCGTCTGATCCGGCAAACTCGCGGAGGAGGGTAAAGCCCGTGCCGTTGGTGTTGATGCGGAACACCGCCCCCCGGTCGCTGCTGCCGCCAGATGAAGTCGTTCCGTAGAGAGTCGAGCCCGACAACGTCAGCGAGCCAAACGGGGAAGCCCCGTCTGATCCGGAAAACTCGTGGAGGACGGTAAATTGTGCCTGAACCAATCGGGCCGACAGGAGCAACAACCCCGCCGTCATCAACACCACCCGACCCATCCGGCCTCTGCCACGCCGTTGACAACGGCTGTCCGGCCGTACCGTTTTCCCGTTCGTGCCCCAGCAGAATTGCAGTATCTTTCTCATTGCGACCGTTCCTTTTCGGCTTCCAAGAACGTACGCGCACACGCCTGAACTAGACGGTATTTTTTCTAGATGCCCCCCCCCTAAAAAGTCAAATCGAATTTTCAAATTCGATTCTGGCCGGCGGACAAGGAATACGCGCAGTGGGAGATGCATGCGCCGGCATGCGCTGAAAGTGGAAGCTCTTGAGCGGGAAGGCCTGCTGGGGAGGCGAGAAGGAGTGGTGCATGTTTGTTCGATGGACATTTCATGGGCAGGCATCTAAACTAATCGCGGCTCTCGGGGTGCCGGGATACCGGCTGAGATTAGACCCGTTGAACCTGATCCGGATTATGCCGGCGGAGGGAACAGAGCGGCGAACTTTGGGCGAAGTCTCCTCCGGGCTTCGCCCTTTTTTGTTGGTTGGAGTCGGGACGATGATGCAGGAAGAAGCGATCAGTCGAACTATTGTTGAGCGTTATTTCCAAAAATTGCGGCAGAATTTGTCCGCCGATGTCGCGATCGTCGGCGCCGGGCCGTCTGGATTGGTTGCGGCCCACGATCTAGCGCGGCGCGGGCGCCGTACCGTTTTGGTGGAGCGCAAGCTCGCCCCGGGCGGCGGGATCTGGGGCGGCGGCATGTTGTTCAACGACATCGTCGTACAGCGGGAGGCGTTGGACATACTGGAGGAATTCGGTGTGCGGGGGATGCCGGCCGGCGAGGGCCTGTTCGCGTGCGATGCGATCGAGGTCGCGTCCGCGCTTATCTTCGGCGCGCGCCGCGCGGGCGCATGGATTCTCAATTCCGTCACCTGTGAGGATGTCGTGTTCCAGGCCGATCGCGTGTGCGGCATTGTGATTCAATGGACGCCGGTAGAACGCCTGCAAATGCACGTGGATCCCCTGGTCATCCGCGCCCGCGCGGTGTTGGACGGCACGGGCCATCCGTGCGAAGTGCTTTCCATCGCGGCGCGCAAAGCGGGGATTCGGCTCGATACGCCGACCGGCGCGGTGCTGGGTGAGCGTCCGATGTGGGCCGAACGCGGCGAAATCAGCACCGTCGAACACACCCGCGCGTACTATCCCGGCCTCTATGCTTCCGGAATGGCGGCCAACAACGCGATGGGCGGTTTCCGCATGGGCCCGATTTTCGGTGGCATGCTGCGTAGCGGCCGCAAGGCCGCGGAGTTGATCGAGCATGACCTTGCCGCTGCCGGATGATTTTGGATTGTATCTCGTATTGACGCATCCGCGCGCAGGTTATGCGGCGTGCGCCGAGGCGGCCGTCGCCGAAGGCGTCCGTTTTTTGCAACTGCGCATGAAAGGGGAGCCCCGCGCCGCCGTTCTTCGAATCGCTCGAGAATTGCGCAAGATTACCGCCGGTTCGCCCACGCGGTTCATCGTCAATGACGATGTCGAACTGGCCGCCGAGTCCGAAGCGGATGGCGTTCATCTGGGTCAAAGCGATTTGTCGCTGGACGAGGCTCGACGCCGTTGGCCGGTGCCGGGGCGTATCTTCGGTCTTTCGACGCACAATGAACAACAGGTGCGCGCCGCGGCGGCCGCGGCCCCGGATTACATCGGCATCGGCCCCATCTTTCCGACGCCGACCAAAACCCCGCCCGACCCGACCGTGGGGCTCGAAGGTTTGCGCAGGCTTTTGCCCTTGGCGCCGGCGCCGGCTGTAGCCATCGGGGGCATTGACGAGAGCAATCTGCAGCGGGTGCGGGACGCCGGCGCTCGAAACTTCGCGGTGGTGCGCGCCGTCTGCGCCGCCGAGGATCCCCGCCAGGCCGTTCGGCGTCTCCTTGAACTCTGGCGCGACGTGCGCCGCCCGTAAAATCGCGATGTTCGTTCAGAGCGGGGGAAGATCGAATCCGGCGCTCACAGCGTCGCCCACGGCAGAGGGGGACAACGCGAGCGCTGGCGTACCTGGCAGGAGTTGAACCTGCAACCCCCAGATCCGTAGTCTGGTGCTCTGTCCAATTGAGCTACAGGTACGCGCGTTCAGGCCGCGCCGCGCCGAGCGCGCCGGCCATATATGGAACGAGCAGTATAACGCCGGCGCGCCGGTTGACAATAGCGAATGCGCGCCGGCGCGCCGATTTGCTCCGGCGCGATTCCCGCGCTATAAGAGGCGCATGAACAACGGCCGATTCCTGATTCGCGGCGCCCGCCGGATAGATCCGTCGCTGGGAACGGATTCCGTCGGCGATCTCTTCATCGAGGACGGCGCGATCCGCGAGATCCCGGAACGGCTTCCGCCGGACACGGAAACGATCGAGGCTCGGGGACTGCTGCTGACGCCCGGCCTGATTGACCTGCACGTCCACCTGCGGGAGCCCGGCAACGAGGCGGCCGAGACGATCGAAAGCGGTCTGCGCGCGGCGTCGGCCGGCGGCTTCACGACGGTCGTTGCGATGCCGAACACGACGCCGCCGATGGATACGCCGGAGCGGCTGCGCTTCGCGCTCGATCGGGCCGCCGCCGTCCGCGACGGCGCGCGCCTGCGGCCTTCCGCGTGCCTGACGCTCGGCCGCGCCGGCGCGCGCGTCGGCGATCTCGAAGCACTGGCCGCCGCCGGCGCCGCGGCGTTCACCGACGATGGCGCGACGGTGGCGGACGACGCTGTGATGCGCGAGGCGATGCGCCGCGCCGCGCCGCTCGGCCTCGCCGTGATGGACCACGCGCAGGACCGCCTGGCCGAGCAGGCAGGCGTAATGCACGAGGGCGAGTATTCCCGTCGCCTCGGCCTGCCGGGCATCCCGTCAGCCGCCGAGGCGCGCGTGATCGCGCGCGACATCGCATTGGCGCGCGCGACCGGCGCACGGCTGCACATCCAGCACATCACCTCGCGCGAGGGCGTCGAACTCGTTCGCGCCGCGCGCGCCGAGGGACTGTCCGTTTCCGCGGAGGCGACGCCGCACCACCTCGCGCTGACGGATGCCGACATTCGGCCGGACGACGCCAACTACAAGATGAATCCGCCGCTCCGCGCGGAGGAGGACCGCGAGGCGGTCGTCGCTTCGGTGCTGGACGGCGCGATCGCCTGCCTGGCCACGGACCACGCGCCGCATACGGCCGAGAGCAAGGCGCGGGGATTCCGCTCGGCGCCGTTCGGGGTCATCGGGTTGGAGACCGCCGTCGGCGTCACCTGGACGCTGCTGGTGCGCGGACTGAAACTATCGCCGCTGGAATGGCTGCGCCGCTGGACGGTCGGCCCGGCCCGGGTGTTGGGCCTGCCGCCGCCGACGCTCGCGCCCGGCGCGCCGGCGGACCTGGCGCTGCTGGATGTGGCGACGCCCTGGACCGTCGAGAGCGCCCGGTTCGTCTCGAAGTCCCGCAACACGCCGTTCGAGGGTTGGACGCTCTACGGGCGGGCTGTCCGGGTCTGGCGCGCATAGCGCGGCGAGCGCGGCGTCCGGAGCGATTCGCATCCGCGCGGTTCGAGCGCGCAGTCTCCAGGGCATGGAAGGCCGGGCGGTCCTGGCGTCCAAGCCTTGGAAAACGCCGCGGGGTTGCGACCTGCTTTTCGCTATTGGCGCGACCTGCGCCCCGTGTTAGCGTCGCCGCCGGTATGAGGCGCTCGAACCTGGGTTCCATATCGTGGTTTCGTCCCGCGCGCGCGATGGTCGTGGCCGGTCTGGCCGCCGCCGCGGCCCGCGCGCAGCCGCTCAACCGGGCGCTGCGCGAGGCGACGCCGCTGCCGGCGGCCCCCGCTCTGAATCCGGACACGCCGATTGACGTCCGCGCCGGCCGCATCGAATATGACACCGAGCGACGCGTTGTCGTCGGCCGTGAGGGCGTTGTGGTCGCCGTCGAGGGCCAGATCCTGCGGGCCGACTACATGGAGGTCAACACGATCACCGGCGACGTCCTCGCGCGCGGCAACGTGATCCTGACGCGCGGAGACGGCTCCTCGTGGCGCGGCGACACGCTATCGTACAACGTGCGAACCCAGGTCGGCGACTTCGGCCGGTTCGTGTACCGCACCGGACCGTACTTCGTTCACGCGGAGGAATCCGTCCAGGTGTCGCCGCGGTTGATCCGGCTGCGCGGCGTTGTCGTGACGACCTGCGACCAGCCCGCGCCGCGCGAGTTCGAGATCACGGCGGCGGAGGCGACGATCGAGGACCAGCGCTACCTCAAGGCGCGCCACGCGGCGGCCTGGCTGGGGCCCGTGCCGTTCTTCTACTCGCCCTACCTGCGCCGCGACCTCCAGAGCGAGGGGCGCTGGGACATCGAGCCGGGCTACACCTCGCGCCTCGGTCCGCTGCTGCTGATCGCCTACAACTACCCGCTCAACGACGCCAACACTTTCAAGGGCGCGACCCAACTCAACCTCTACTCGCGCAGCGGCGTCGGCGCGGAGCAGCGGTTCCAGTGGCGCACCCCCGATGACGCCGTCCGCGGCGACGCCGGCGCGTTCTTTATCCCGGACCGCCGCCCCTTCCGCGACGACGCCGAGCGCGCCGAACGCGAGGCCACGCTGACCGGCGATAACCGGTACCGCCTGCGCCTGAGCCACACGCAGGCGCTTGCGCCCGACGTCACCTTCTTCGCCGGCGGCGCCTTCCTGAGCGATCCGTACGTGGTCAAGGATTTCTTCCGCGGCGAGTACCGCCGGCAGCCCACGCCGGAGAACCGCGCCGGGGTGGTCTACGTGGATCCGGATTACACCCTCTCCGTGTTGCTGAACCGGCGGCTGAACGACTTCT
The DNA here is from genome assembly GCA_964386675.1 of uncultured Verrucomicrobiota bacterium. Classification (GTDB taxonomy): domain Bacteria; phylum Verrucomicrobiota; class Kiritimatiellia; order PWTM01; family PWTM01; genus CALGXT01. The sequence goes on along the minus strand of CAYLTB010000115.1, from coordinate 4,140 downwards.
ACGAGAACGTGGACCGCTTCCCGGAGGTCCGCCTCGCCGTGCCGGGCCTGCCGCTGGGCGACAGCGGGTTCTACTTCGAGAACGAGACTTCCGCCGCCCGGCTCGAGCGCGTGTTCCCGCAAGGCGATGTCCGCGAGGACTACAGCGCCGTCCGCCTCGACTCGGCGAACACAATTTCCTATCCGGGCCGCTATTTCGGCTTCCTGGCCCTGACGCCGCGTGCGGGCTGGCGCGGGACCTACTATTCGAAGACCCTCGGCCCGCCGGTCAGCGTCACCAACACCGTCGCCGTCGTGGAGAACGGCGTCGCGACCAACCGCACCGAGGTCGTCACGACGCAAGCGGAGGAGGGCGGCGCGCTGCGCAACGTCTTTGAGCTGGGCTTCGACACCGCGTTCAAGGCCTTCAAGGTTCTCGACGAGGGCGAGAACCTGTGGGGCCGCGGGTTGCGCCACGTCGCCGAGCCGTACGCCCGCCACACGTTTATCCCGGAGCCCAACCGGACGCCGGACCGCCTGTATTCGTTCGACGAGACGGACACGCTGGACGAGGTTCATCGCATCCGGCTGGGCCTGCGCAACAAACTCCAGACCCGCCGCGGCGGACGCGAGGTGCGCGACCTGGTGGATGCCGACCTGGCGACGACCTACCGGATCGTAAAGCCCGATGGCGCGAGCGATTTCGGCACGTTCGACGCCAACATCCGACTGCGCCCCGGCGACGCGTTCGCGCTCGACCTCGACGCGCGGTTCGACGCGGACGCCTCCGAGTTCGCCGAGTTCAATGCGCGCTTCACCGCCCTCGCCGGCGACCGCAGCCGCTGGGACTTCGAGTACCGCTACCGTCCCGACGCGCGCAATGCCGTGAACAGCGAGATCACCCTGTTTCCGAAAGCCCCCTGGTCCTTCGGACTCCAGCACCGCGTGGACCTCGATGACGGCCAACTGGAGGAGCAGGGGTATTCCGTCCAGCGCCGGATGTCGTGCATCACCTGGAGCCTCGGCGTCACCCACGAGCCGGCGCGCGCCGATGGCGAGAAGGACGACGTCCGCGTCTGGGTGCGGCTCTGGCTCAATGCGCTGCCCGGCCGCGCCCTCGATTTCGGCGGCTGACGGAGGGCGGACCATGGCCGAGCCCCCAGATTCCACGGCCGTCTTCGGCGCGCACCCCGGGCCGGGGCTGGTCGCGGTGGATTGCGGCCCCGCGGAAGGCGGCGGTTTCGAGGCGCGGTTGTTTGTCCGCGAGGGCGACCGTGTCCGCCTCGAACGCGAACGCTTCCGGCCGTTCCTGTGGCTGTCGGACGAGGCGCTCGCGGCGGGTCCGCTGCCGACGGCGCAGGTGCGGGCGCTGGCCGGCGACGCGCCGCTGCGGCACCGGGCGGAATTCGAAGACTGGCGCGCGCTGCAGCGCGTCGTGGACGCCTTGCGGCGCGCCACCGGCCGCACCGCGACCGATCCGGAGGCGCCGTACCTGCTGGTCAATGACCCGGAGCAGCAGTTTTTGCTGGCCTCCGGCCGCACGTTTTTCAAGGACCTGCCGCCCGGCGGCGTCCGCCGGATGCAACTCGACATCGAGACCCACACCGAGCCCGGCTATGACTTCAGCAACGCCGAGCGCGAGAGCGACCGGATCCTGGCGATCGGCCTCAGCGACACGACCGGGTGGAGCGCCGTGCTTTCCGCGCTGGAACTGGACGAGCCGGCGATGCTGGAGCGGTTTGTCGAGTTGGTGCGCGAGCGCGACCCCGACGTGATCGAGGGGCATAATATCTTCTCGTTCGACTGGCCTTTTATCCTCGAACGCGCGCGCCGCCACGGCGTGGCGCTGCCGCTGGGGCGCGGCGGCGAAGCGCCGGCGGTGCGCCCCGGCCGCTTCACCGCCGGCGAACGGACGATCAACTATCCCCGGCTGGACCTGGCGGGCCGTAATATCGTGGACACGTATTTCCTTGCGCAGCTCCACGACCTGTCCGACCGCTCGCTGCCCGGTTTCGGTCTCAAGGAAGTCGCGCGCCATTTCGGCGTGGCGGCGCCGAACCGCACCTATATCGAGGGCGAGGATATTGCCGCCGAATGGCGGCGCGACCCGGAGCGCGTGCTCGCCTATCTGCGCGACGACCTGCGCGAGACGCGCGCGATCGCCGACCTCCTGATCCCGGTTTATCATGCGCAGGCGCAGATCCTGCCGTTCCGTTTTCAGGACGTCTGCCAGCGCGGCAACGCCGCCAAGATTGACGCGCTGCTGCTGCGCGAATATCTGCATCGCAATCACGCGCTGCCGCGCCCCGCCGCCGCCCGGCCGTTTGAGGGCGGTTACACCGACATCTTCTTCACCGGCGTCGCCCGTCCGGTGCACCACTGCGACGTGCGCTCGCTGTATCCCTCGATCATGCTGGCCGACCGCCTCGGCCCGCGATCCGACGCGTTGGGCGTCTTCCTCGGTCTGCTCGAGCATCTGCGGGAGTTCCGGCTGGAGGCCAAGCGCCGGATGCGCGCGGCCGCCGGCGCGGAGGCCGTCTATCTCGGCGCGCTGCAGAGCACCTTCAAGATCCTGATCAACTCGTTCTACGGCTACCTCGGCTTCGCGATGGCGCGCTTCAACGATTTCGACGCCGCCGAGCGCGTCACGGCCCGCGGCCGCGAAATCCTCCGGGGCATGCTGGAGGCGATCCGCGCCAACGGCGGGCAGCCGGTCGAGATCGACACCGACGGCATCTACTACATCCCGCCGCCCGACGCCTCGCCGGAGGCCGCCGCGCGCTTCCGCGCCGCCGTCGCGGCCGCGTTGCCGGAGGGCATCGAGGTCGAGTTCGACGGCGAGTACGCGGCGATGTTCAGCTACAAGATGAAAAATTACGCGTTGCTCGCCGCGGACGGCGAGATCCTGATCAAAGGCGCGGCGCTCAAGTCCCGCGGGCTGGAGCCGTACCAGCGCGACTTCCTGCGCGAGGCGATCGCGCTCTTCCTGCGCGGGGAGGAGGCGCGATTCGACGAACTGGCCCGCGCCTACCGGGAACGGATCGAGCGGCGCGAGTGTCCGATCCGGTGGCTGGCAAAGACCGAGCGGCTGACCGAGGATCCGGAGACGTACCGGCGCAAGCTCGAGAAGACCGGCCGGGGCCGAAACGCCGCCCAGGAGCTCGCGCTGCGATCCGGAAGAAGCTATCGCGCGGGCGACGCGGTGTCGTATTATGTCACCGGCACGAAGAAGAGCGTCCCGATCCATACACACGCGCGGCTCGTATCCGAGTGGAACCCGTCCGCGCGCGATGAGAACGTCGCTTTCTACGTCGCCCGGCTTGAAGCGCTCGCCGCCAAGTTGCGAACCTTCGGCGGCGCGGACGAAACGCCGGAATCGGAACAGACGGAGTTGAGCCTATGAATTGCCTGTTGCCCACGTCCCGCCGCCGCGCCGCGCGCTGCGCCTTCACACTGATCGAGGTGCTGGTGGCCATATTCATCGGCGTGTTGCTGGCGGGCGTGGTCACGATCAACGTCGTCCGGCACATGCAGGAGTCGCGGGTCAAGACGGCGCGCATCCAGTTGCGGCAGCTCAAGAGCGCCGTCCAGTTGTACCAGTCCGAGCAGGGCCGCGTGCCGACGACCGAGCAGGGACTGGAGGCGCTGGTGCGGCGGCCGAGCCTTGCGCCGGTGCCGGCGAACTATCCCCCGGAGGGTTACCTCGACAGCCGGCGCGTGCCGCTCGATCCGTGGGGCCGCCCGTTCGTGTACATCGCGCCCGGCGCGGACGGACAACCGTTCGAGATCATCACCTATGGCAGCGACGGAGAACCGGGCGGCGATGGCGCTGCGGCCGACCTCAGCAGCGCGGACCTCTGACCGGCGCGCCGGATTCACGCTGGTCGAGGCGGCGGTCGCGCTCGCGGTGGCGGCGCTCTTCTGCGCGGCGGTCGCCGTGGCGGTCTCGCTGCTGCTCCGCGAGCACGCCGCCGCCGAACGCCGGCTCGAAGCGGCGTTGTGGCACCAGACCCTCTTTGCCCGCCGCGCGCTGGAACGCGACCCGCTCGACGGGCCGCCGCCCGCAGCGGGATGGACGACGGCAACGGACACCGCGCCGCTGCCCGCGGAAGCGCCGGCGGCGAATGTCGAGCGTTTCGTGCTGTCGCCCGCGGATCGGCCT
>CAYLTB010000114.1:0-10190 GCA_964386675.1 uncultured Verrucomicrobiota bacterium | reverse complement strand
CTGCGACGGCGGGCGCGCCGCGCTCCCGCAGCGTTGCGGCCGCCAATGCGGCCCCGCTGCTGACCGCCCATACCGGCCGGTCGCCCGGCAGCGCCAGGAACCGCGCGAGCGTCAGCGCCGCACGCAAGCCCGAGTACCGGCCCGGCCCGCGCCCCACCACGAAGCGGTCAATCTCCGCCGCCCGCACGCCCCCGCGGACCAGCACGGCATCCAGGGCATCGAACAGCGGACGGTTGCTGCGCCCCGGCTCCGGCCGACGCTCCGACGCGATCACGCCGTCGCCCCTGAACAGGGCCAGGCTCGCGATCTCCGTGGAGGACTCGATCGCCAGCGTGATCACGGCGCGCCGCCCCCGGCCGGCGGCCGGCGCACCCGGATGATTCGCTCGTCGGGATCCGCCCCGAGGACGATCTCAACGCGCACGGTCCGCGCCGGCAACAGGCCCTCCGCGCGCTCCGGCCACTCGACCAGCGTGATCCCGCCGGCGTCGAAGCATTCCGGCAGTCCGATCGCCTCCGCCTCGCGTTCGTCGGCAACGCGGTACAGGTCGGCGTGATACACCGTCCGCTCGCCGTGATATTCGTTGATGAGCGTGAAAGTCGGGCTGTGGGCCGGCTCCCGCACACGGAATGCGCGCGCCACACCGCGCGCGAAAACCGTCTTGCCCGCGCCGAGGTCGCCGGCCAGCGCGACGACCGCGCCCGGCGGCAGCGCGCGCGCCAGTTCCCCGGCCATGCGCTCGGTTTCCTCAACGCTCGTCGAGCGCTGTTCCTGTACGGAAATGCTCGTAACCGTTGCCCTCGAAGATGACCGAGCGCCCGTCCGCTCCGACCGCCCGCAGTTCGCCGGCCGCCGCCGTGATGCGGCCGATCGCCGCGCACGCGAGCGGGAAGCGCTCCGCCCACGCCGCCTCGAACGCGGCGCACCGCTCCGGCCGGACGGTGAACAGGAGTTCAAAATCCTCGCCGTCGCATAGCGCGTGGCCGACCGGCGAAAGCGTATCCGCCATCGCGAGCGCATCCGCGGAAACGGGCACGCGCGATGATTCGATTTCGGCGCCGACACCGCTCTGCTCCAGAATGCGCCGCAGGTCCGCCGCCAGACCGTCGCTCAAATCCATCATCGCCGCCGCCCACCCCTGCTCGACCAGCCAGCGTCCCTCCGCGACGCGCGGTTCAAACGCCAGGTGACGGCCGCGGAGGCTGCCGCCGAGCCGGCCGGTGACGTAGATGACATCGCCCGGCCGCGCCCCGGAGCGGAGCGCGGCGCGCCCGCGCGGGACACGGCCGACCGCGAACGCGTGCAGTTCCAGCCGCTCGCCGCGGGCCAGGTCGCCGCCGACGATTGCCGCGCCGTACCGGGCGCACAACCGCACGGCGCCGTCGTACACCGCCTCCAGTCGCGCCATCGGCAGGTCGGCCGGCGCAACGACGTCGAACAGCAGCCACAGCGGTTCCCCGCCGGAGGCCGCGATATCGCTGATCACGCGGCCGGCGGCCTTGTGGCCGACGCCCTCCGGCGGCGCGTCGGACAGGAAGTGGACGCCCTCGATCACCGGGTCGGTCGTCAGCAGCCAGTCGTACGCCGAGCCCTCGACCGTGACAACGGCGCAGTCGTCGCCGATGCCGACCGCGACGTCCGGCCGCGCGCCGACGCGCGCGGCGAGTCGGCGGATCGCGCCGCGCTCGCCGAGTTTTCCGAGCGTTTCGTCCATGAGCGGGAAGCTAACGCAAGCACGCGGCGCGATCAACGCGCAAGGCGGGCGCCGCGGCGGCGACGCCGCGCGCCGGACCCGCGAACGGATTTCCCAGGCGGGGAAGCCCGGCGGCCCGCGGTTTCCAAGCCTGGGAACCTCACTCCTTGAACTCGGCGACCAGCGCGGAGACGGTCTGCTTGGCGTCGCCGAAGAGCATCCGCGTGTTTTCCTTGAAAAAGAGCGGATTATCCACGCCGGCGAAGCCGGGCTTCAGACTGCGCTTGAGCACGATGCACGTGCGGGCGCGATCCACCTCGATCGTCGGCATGCCGTAGAGCGGGCTCTTCGGATCTTCGCGCGCGGCCGGGTTGACGACGTCGTTGGCGCCGATGACCATGGCGACATCCACGGTCTCGATCGTCGGGTTGACGTCGCCCGGTTCGACGAGCTGCTCGTACGGGACGTTAGCCTCGGCGAGCAGGACATTCATGTGGCCGGGCATGCGGCCCGCGACCGGGTGGATGCAATAGCGAACCTCCGCGCCGTTGGCCTCGAGCAACTGGCCCAGTTCGCGCACGGCGTGCTGCGCCTGCGCAACGGCCATGCCGTAGCCGGGCACAAAGACCACCGAGCGCGCGGCCTCGAGGAGAAAATAGGCGTCTTCCGCCGAGACGGCCTTGGCCTCGCCCTGGTAGCCCGCCGCGGCCCCGCCACTACCCGCCCCGGAACCGAAGCCGCTGAACAACACGTTCGCGAGCGAGCGGTTCATCGCCTTGCACATGATGCGCGTCAGGATGATGCCGCTGGCGCCGACGAGCGCGCCGGCGACGATCAGCAACGTGTTCGAGATGACGAACCCCGCCGCGCAGGCGGCCAGGCCGCTATAGCTGTTCAGCAGCGAGATCACCACCGGCATGTCCGCGCCGCCGATCGGAACCACCGAGAGCACGCCGAGCACGAGCGAGCCCGCCACCGCCGGCAGCAGCAGCGCATAGCCCGTTTCCGGGCGCACGGCGAACAGCACGCCGCCGGCCAGCAGCGCCAGCGAGAGCGCGCCGTTGACGATCTGCTGTCCGCGGAACAGGAATGGCTTCCCGTCGATCCACTCCGCCAGTTTCAGGAAGGCGACCAGACTGCCCGAAAAGGTCACGGCGCCGATCAGCACGGTCAGGAAGATCGCGACCGCCGTGAATACCGGCCGCGACGGCGCCTGCCCCAGCACGACCCACTTGTGGTATTCCGCCCAGCCGACCAGCAGGCTCGCCAGGCCGCCGAAGCCGTTGAACAGCCCCACCATCTCTGGCATCGCGGTCATTTTCACGGCGTAGGCCGCCACCGCGCCGACGAGCGAACCGGCGATCGCGCCGACCGCGATCCACTCAAAGGAAAGGCCCTTCTCGAAGAGCGTCGCGCCGATCGCCAACAGCATGCCAACCGCGGAAACGAGGTTGCCGCGCCGCGCGGTCGCCGCGCGCCCCAGCATCTTCAGCCCGACGATGAACAACACCGCCGCGACAATGTAGATAAACTCGATCCCCTGCGCCGTCATTTGCGCGCCCCCGGCTGGCCGCTCTTGAACATGGCGAGCATCCGGTCGGTGACCAGGTAGCCGCCGACCACGTTGATCATCGCGAAGGCGACGGCCAACGCGCCCAGAATCACGAGCGCCGTCTTGTTTTCCGTCCGCCCGGCGACGATCAGCGCGCCGACGATGGTGATGCCGGAGATCGCGTTCGAGCCGGACATCAGCGGCGTGTGGAGTTGCGACGGCACCTTGGAGATCAATTCGAATCCCAGGAAGACCGCCAACGCAAACACGAAGAACAGCAGGCCCATGTCAGTTCCCCTTCCCCGCGGCCGCGAGGCGCTCCCGGACGCCCGCGTGTACGACCGCGCCGTCCAGCGTCACCTGGCAGCCCTGGAGGATCTCGTCCCCGGCCCGCCAGTCGGGCCGCTGCGCCTTCTTGTCCCAGAAGTGTTCGACCAGGTTCGCCAGGTTGCTCGCATACATCTGGCTGGCGTGTCGGGCGGCGCGCCCCGCCATCCGCGCGAACGGCACGATCCGCACGCCGTGCCGCGTCTCCTCGCGATCCGCGACAATGCCTTCGACGTTGCCGCCGCTCTCGACCGAGAGGTCCACCACGACGCTGCCGGGCTTCATGCCGCGGATCATTTCATCGGTCACGATCACCGGCGCGCGGCGGCCGAAGACCTGCGCCGCCGCAATGACGACATCGGCTCCGGCGCAGTGCCGCGCCATCGCCTCGCGCTGGCGGCGCAGTTGTTCGTCGGTCAGCGCCTTCGCGTAGCCGTCCTGGGTCTGGCCCGTCTCGCCCAGATCGAACTTGACGAACTTCGCGCCGAGCGACTGCACCTGCTCCTCGACGACCGGCCGCGTGTCGTACGCCTCCACGCGCGCGCCGAGCCGACGGGCCGTAGCGATCGCCTGGAGGCCGGCGACGCCGGCGCCGATGATAAACACGCGGGCCGGAGTCAGCGTGCCCGCGGGCGTCATCATCATCGGGAACACCTTCGGCAGCCGCTCCGCCGCCAGGATCACCGCGACGTATCCGGCGATGCTCGCTTGCGAGCTCAGCGCATCCATTTTCTGCGCCAGCGTCGTGCGCGGGATCAGCTCCATCGCGATCGCGCGCAGCCCGGCCTCCGCGGCGGCGCGCACGAGGTCGCCGCGGTTGAAGGGATCCATGAAACCGATCGCCGCCGAACCGCGCTTCTGCGCGCGCAGCGCCTCGACCGGCGGCGGATGCAGCCGAAAGACGATATCGGCCGCGCCCAGCGCTCGCGCCGGATCCGACGCCGCGGCGGCGCCGGCGGCGGTCAGATCGGCGTCGCTGATGCCAGCGGCAAGGCCGAGGCCCGGCTCAAACTCGACGCGCAGGCCCAGTTTTGCCAGCCGTTGCGCGCTTTCGGGCGTCAACGCGCAACGCGGCTCGCCCGCGAGTGTTTCGCGCGGGGCGAAGAGAAACGGGGTGTTTTCGCTCATGGGCGGAAAAGAATACCGATTTTCGGAGCGATTTCCAGTAGATAACGCGCGCGGCGAGTCTGGCGCGCGAGCGGCCGCGCGCGGCGCCGCGTCAGGAACGGACCGGGAGCGCGTCCGCCGCCTGCCGGTAAATCGCCAGCGTCGCTTCCGCGGCGCGCCGCCACGAAAACTGACGCGCGCGCGCGAGTCCGCGCGCGCGCAGATCCGCGGCCAACTCGGGTTGCTTGAGCACGCGGGCCAGCGCGGAGGCCAGCGCCGCCACATCGTCCGGCGGCACGCGCACGGCGGCATCGCCGACGACCTCCGGCAACGAGGCCGCCTCGGAGCAGACCACCGGCGCGCCGCAAGCCATGGCCTCCAGCGCCGGCAATCCGAAACCCTCGTAGCGCGAGGGCATCGCGAAGACCGCGGCCGTCTGGTAGGCGGCGACCAACTGCTCGAAGTCCGTGTGGCCCACCCATTCCACGGCCGATGCGACGCCCAGCGCCGCGGCCAGCGCCGTCGCTTCCGGATACCGCGGATCGGGCGGACCGATGACGCGGAGCCGCGCGTCCGGGATGTCCGCGCGCAGGCGCGCGAACGCTTCGATCAGCAGCGGCAGATTCTTGTACGGATCGCGTCGGCCTACGAAAAGAATGGAGTGTCCGTCCGGCGGTTGGGCGGCCGGACAGAAACGGACGTCTGCCGCCTCAGGAATCACGGCGACCCGGGCGGCGCGCTCATCCGTCAGCCGGAAGGTCCGGACGACGTCGCCGCGCGTGGCCTGGCTGGGCACGATGATGGCGTCCGCGCGACGAACGGTCTGGCGGATCAACGCGCGGAACAGGGGACCGAGGCGTGTCTTCCACGCCCGCGGCGTGAAGTGAGGGAACAGCACCGGAATGAGGTCGTGGATCGTCACGACGCACGCCGTGCGCCGGCCGCGGCGGGGAAAGGCGGCATAGGGGATCATCCAGTTCGGGCTGTGGAAGACGTCCGCGCGGAGCGCGCGCAACACCCGCGGCAACCCCAGTTGGTTGCCGGCGGTGAAGATACGCCACGGGAGGGTCTGGACGTGAAAGCGCGGCGCGGCATCGAGCGCATACTCCCGCTTCACGCGGTCCGCGCGCGCGGCGTCGTCGAAGAGCACCACCCATGCGCACTCCGGGCGCAGGGCGGCGAACTCGCGGATCAGCTCCCGGGTATAGCGGCCGATGCCGGAGGTCTCGGCCAAGATCCAGCGGGCGTCCAATACGATTCTCATGCGGATGCCGCCTTCCGATAGACCTCCCAGGTCCGGAGCGCGGTGTCGTCCCAGCGGTAGCGCGCGGCGCGGGCGCGCCCCGCGGCCACGAGCGCGCCGCGCCGGACCGCATCGCCCAGCACGGCGCGAAGGCGCTCGGCCCACGCGTCCGCGTCGAAATCCTCGACCAGCGCCGCGCCGTCGCCGAGCACTTCGCGCAGGGATCCGCGCGGCGAAGCGATGACTGGCGTGCCGCAGGCCATCGCTTCGAGCGGCGGGAAGCCGAAACCCTCGTACAGTGACGGGAACACGAACGCCGAAGCGCCGGCATAGAGCGCGGGCAGGTCGCCGTCCGCCACACGTCCCAGGCGCCGGATCCGCGCGGCGCGCGGAGACCGCGCGATGCGTTCGAGAATCGGCTCCGTGCGCCAGCCCAGCCCGCCGGCCAGCGCGAGATCGCCGTCGAAGTCCGCGAGTCGCTCGAACACCTCGACAAGGAAGGCGATGTTCTTGCGGGGTTCCAGGGTGCCGACATGCAGCAGGTACGGGCGCTCGAGACCGAGCCGGCGGCGGACGGCGTCCACCGCCGGCTCCGGCGGACGGGCCAGGGTCTCCTCAAGGCCGAGCACGACGGGAAAAACGCGGTCCGGCGACAGGCGGAAATGCTCGACGATTTCCGCCGCGATGGTCTCGCTGTCGGCCAGGATGGCGTCGGCGCGGCGAACGGTATCGCCTATGCGCGCCGTTAGATACGCCAGATTCTTGGGCTCGGCCGCTTCCGGAAACCGGACGAAAGAGAGGTCGTGCAGGGTCACGACCGACCGGCCGCGGGCGAGCGGCGGGCGGATGAAATTGGGAAAATGATAGAGGTCGGCGCGGCCGGCGAACCAGTCATAGGGCGGCGCGCCGAGTCGTTTCCATGCCTGCTGCACGAGACGGCCGGGCACCCAGCCGACGGCGCGGACGCGCGCGCCGGGCGTCTCGAACTCGAGGCCGCGGCGGCGGAAGTCGAAGTGAAAGAGGGTCAGTTCATCCCCGGCCGCAAAACGGCCGAGCCGCTCGGCGAGGGCTTTCACGTAACGCCCGACGCCGGCGCGCTGGGCGATCGCCGGTTGGATGTCGAGACAGACCTTCATGGGCGCCGGGATTTTGAAGCAAACCCGTCCCGAACAAAAGGATTTCCGCCCGGGGCGCGGCCTACCGCACCGGCATCCACCGGCGACGGGCATCGGAACGATAGATGGCCTCGACGACTTTCAGCGCCGCCACGCCATCCTCTCCGGTAATCAGGGGCGCGGCGCCCATGCGGATGGCGTCCGCAAAGCCCCGGACGTAATCGAGGCCCATGATTCCGGAGTAGCCTTTCACGGCGCCGAGCTCGAAATTCAGGCGGCGACGCGGCGCGGCGCAATAGTCGGGGTGGTTGCTGCACAAGAAGATCGAGTCCTGCTCGCCTTCATAGGCCGGCGCCCAGGAAATCGTCCCGCGCGTGCCGCGGACGGAGAGGTAGAGGTCGCGGCCGTACGGGAAGGCATCGGGCACGGTATAGCTGATGTTCAGCGCGGCAATCGCGCCGCCCGCGAAACGCAGCATCGCGAACGAGTTGTCCTCGATGTCGTAGTCGCGGTTGACCTTGACGTTCCGGCCCGAGACCTCGACCACCTCCTCGCCCAGCATCCAGCGGAAAAGGTCAATCCAGTGCACGCCGAGGTTGAACATCGGCCCGCCGCCGGAGCGCGCGCGCTGAAGCATCCAGGGCGATCCGCCGTCCAGATAGCGCTGCAACCGGCCGGCGGCACAGCGGCCCTCCGCACCGACTACCGCGCCGATCGCGCCGGCGCGGATCAACCGCCGGAACTCGACGGCCGCCGGGTGCAGCCGCCAGCAGTAGCCGGTAGTCAGCTTGACGCGATGCCGGCGCGCCGCGCGCACGATTCGCGCCGCCCCGGCCGCCGACGCCGCCATCGGCTTTTCGACCATCAGATGCGCTCCGGCGCGCGCACAGGTTTCAGCGGCCGCCGGACAGTCGGCATGCGGGAGGAATATCGCCGCGATGTCGAGCCGGTGCGCCTGCAGCAGCTCGCGCACGGTGGCATAGACCGGCAGCCCGAAGTCGCGCCCGAACGCCTCGCGCAGACCGGCGTCCGGATCCATCGCCGCGACGACGCGGGTGGCCGGCACGGCCGCGAAGAGCGGCATGTAGAGCCGCGGATGCAGGTGGCCCAATCCGATCACGCCGACGGCCAGGGGGTGTTTCGATGCAGATGAGGGCATGGAGGTTCTCCGGGGTTGACGCGCCTATGCGATGTGCGGGATCGCGACGGCGGCGCCGCCGCGCTCGTCGGAAAGATACGCCGAATAGATCGTCGCCGTCGTGTCGAGGGCCAGATCCAGGTCGGATTGTGGCGGCTCCCCGTGCACGGCGCAATCGGTGAAGTCCTGCACTTCCGCCTGGTAGCCCATCGTGAAGTTCTCGTCGGGCGCGGCGGGCGTCCAGCCCTCCCGCGTGCTCGCCTTTTCAATGAGGTAGATGCCTCCGAACTGGTCGCCGCGCGGATTGTAAACATCCATCAGGCCCGCGGGACTGAGGCGGCAGCGCGCGCGGTGGTTGTTCGCGAAGACCTCGATGTAGTCGTAGATGCCGCCGAGTGTCAGCTCGCTGGCAAAGGCCGTACAGACCGTCCCGTCCTCGAACTCCACGTGCATGAACCCGAAATCTTCCACATCCTCATAGTCGGTGCGGATCAGACCGAGATCCCGGTAGCCGGGCAGCCGCGTGATCTGGTGCGTCCGCGCGCTGACGCGGACCGGACGGATCGGCCGTCCGTCCCGGGCGAGGCCCTCGATGCGCTTGAGGTAGAGCATCCCGGTCAGCGGATGGCAGCCCTTGCCGATCAGCGAGCCGCCGCCGGCGCGCCGCCAGATGCCGTAGTCGCCGGACGCGGAACCGTTGTGCGATTCCTCGCCGACCATCCGCAGGATCTGCGCGTCGGTCTTTTCGACGATCTCGCGTTCTTTCTGCACGCTGGGCGCATAGACGAAGTTCTCCGCGTAACCGAAGAACACCCCGGCGCTGCGCACGGCCCGCGCGATGCGATCCAGCGTTGCGCAGACCTCGTCCAGCATCGCCCCCTTGGGCGCGCGATCGCCGCGGTAGTCCGGCCCGGCGTCCGGCGGTCCGAACGCGCCCGTCAAAGGCTTCTCGCAAATGATCGCCCGGCCCGCCGCCGCCGCGGCCAGCATGGCGGACTCGTGCGCATGGGGCGGTGAGCAAATATCCAGGACATCCACGTGGGGCAGCATCGCCGAGACGCTCTCGAAATGCGGGATGCCGTGCGCGGCGGCAAACGCGCGACCGCTTTCGGCGCGGGCGGAAGTGACGCCCGCCAGCACAATCTCCACGCCGTGAACGCGTCGCAAAACGTGCTGGTGATAGCGCGCGGCAAACCCCGCGCCGACCAGCCCGATCCGCAGCCGCGGTGTCATGGGGCGTCCTCCGGATTTCCGCTCAATACTTGCCGTTCTGCGTCTCGAAGTGCGTCGGCTTGCCGAGGCTTTCGCCGCCGCGCTTCACCCAGTCCGCCGTCCATTGCACGATCCGGTCGAGCGGAACGGCGGGGTAACCGAACAGGGCGTGGCAGCGCGCGGAATTATTCAGGTAGCCGCGCCCGTTCTCTTCGCCGGCAAACGTCACGGGCTTGCCCATCAGCTCGGCGATCCGACGCGCGACCTGCCGCACCGAGAACGTCTCCGGGCCGGAAACGTTCAGAATCGAGGCCGGGCTGGAGGCCAGCGCGAGGCTGCGGAACACGTAGTTGCCGACATCGCCCTGCCAGACGACGTTCGCAAAACCGGTCGTCACATCCACCGGCTCGCCGTTCCAGATGCGGGTCGCAATGTCAAAGAGCACGCCGTACCGCAGCTCGACCGCGTAATTCAGGCGGATATGCACGACGCGCTCGCCCTTCGTTTCGGCAAACCGGTCGAACATCCGCTCGCGGCCGAGGCACGACATCGCGTATTCGCCCACCGGGTCGGGCGGATCGCTCTCGCGGCTGCCGCCCGTGAACACGTGGGTCACGGGATAGACGCAGCCAGTCGAGAAGGACGCAATGCGCGATTCTGTGAATGCGCTGGCGACGTGATAGGGCACGACGACATTGATGGCCCAGGTCAGGTGCTCGGCGCCCGTGGAGCCGAACTTGCGCCCCGCCATGAAGATCACGTTGCGGGCCTTCGGCAGCCGGCGGACGGCGCCCCAATCGAGC
>CAYLTB010000113.1:0-10321 GCA_964386675.1 uncultured Verrucomicrobiota bacterium | reverse complement strand
CGGCGCTGGCGCAGCGCATCGCGGATCTCGCAGCCGCGCTGCCGGTCCGAGGCGCGGCGTTCCGCGTCATGGAGGTCTGCGGCAGCCACACGATGGCGATCGCGCGTTATGCCCTGCGCGACCTGCTGCCGCCGCGGATCGAGCTGATCAGCGGCCCGGGCTGTCCGGTCTGCGTGACCGATCCGGGCTACCTGGATGCGGCGTTGGCGCTGGCTCGGCGCGGTCTGGCGCTGTTCACGTTCGGCGACCTGCTGCGCGCGCCCGGCTCGGCGGAATCCCTCGCCGATGCGCGCGCGGCGGGCGCGCGGGTCGAGGTCTGCGTTTCGCCGCTGGCGGCCGTGGCGGCGGCGCGGTCGGATCCGGCGCAGGAGTTCGTCTTTCTCGCGGTTGGATTTGAGACGACCATGGCGCCGATTCTCGGCGCAGCGGAGGCGGCGGCGCGCGAGGGGCTGCGCAATTTCAGTCTGTTGACGGCGTTCAAATGCATTCCGCCTGCGTTGGAGGCGCTGGCCCGCGATCCGGCGCTGGCGATTGACGCTTTTCTGCTGCCCGCGCACGTGAGTGCGATCATCGGCGCCGCGGCCTACGAGCCGTTCGTGCAAGCCCGCCGCCGACCCTGCGCGGTCGCGGGATTCGAGCCGCTGGATATCCTCGACGGCATCGAAAGCTTGTTGCGTCAGGCGGTGGCGGGCGCGCCGGCCGTGGAGAATCGCTATAACCGCGTGGTGCGGCGGGAAGGCAATCCGCGCGCGCAGCGATTGATCGCCGATTGGCTGGAGCCGGACGACGCCGCCTGGCGCGGCATCGGTGTCATTCCGGGCAGCGGCCTGCGGCTGCGGCCGGAGAAAGCCGCTTTCGATGCGGCGCGGCGCTTCGGCCTGGCGGTGCAACCGGGCCGGTCCAATCCGGCCTGCCGTTGCGGCGACGTGCTCAAGGGCGTATTGCGGCCGGAGCAGTGCCCGCTGTTCGGTCGCGCGTGCCGGCCGGAACGGCCGATCGGTCCGTGCATGGTGAGTTCGGAGGGCAGTTGCGCGGCCGCACTGCGCTACCGCCCGGCGGAGTGAGCGGCAGCGGGCGGGAGGCAGACAACGGAGCGGACTCAAGGTATATTCACGGCGCATGATTTGGCGAGGGGCGAGGAAATATCGGGCCCGCGCGCTGGCGGCGGCGCTGGCGGTCGCGCTCGCCCCGTCAGCGGCGCGAGGCCAGGGGGCGACGCCGGCACATGCGCTGCCGGCGTGGCCGGCACTTCCCGGTGCAACGGCGGGCGACTGGGTGGTTTCGTCCCTGCCGGGCTCGCCGTTGCGGATGGCGCCGTCGTTGCGCACGCGCCTCGAACGCGATCTGCTGGCCCGCATCCACGCCCAGCAGTATGAGAAGGCCTTCGCCCTGCTGAACGACTGGCGCCGGGCCGAGCCGGAGCTGCCCCAGCATCCCTATAATCTGGCCTGTGCCAAAAGCCTGGCCGGGCAACCCGACGAGGCGATCGAGCACCTGCGCACGGCGATCGAACTGGGCTGGGTGGATTTCCGCTATCTGGAACGCGACCCGGACCTTGCAGCGGCGCGCGCGCTGCCCGCCTTCGAGGAAATCCGCGCGCTCAACGAACCGACGCAGCGCCGACTGGCCGAGCGGCGTCTCTCCGAGCTTCGAGCGCAGCTGGGCGAAGGTTTCGTCTATGAAGCGGATCCCGAACTCCGGCTGATCTTCGCCGCCGGCGTGGACCGCCCCGGTTACGAAACCACGCGCGCGCACCTGGCCGCGCTCGCACGGGCGCTCCAGAAGACGATCTTCCATCGCGGCCTCGAACAGTTCGTGGCCGTGATCCTGCCCAAACCGGACGCGCGCATGCGCGGCCCGATCGCCGGCTACTACATTCCGGAACACCGCGTCTTCGTCGTTCGCACCGTGGGCCGCGAAATGAACCACGAGTTCGTGCATGCGCTGCACCATGCCGACATGGACGCCCGCGGCCAGAAGCATCCGCTGTGGATGATGGAAGGCTTCGCGGTGCTGTTCGAGTCGCTGCATATCGAGGGCGACCGCGTGGTGCTGGATCACTCGGAGCGGTTGTACGAATTGCACGCCTTCGCGCGGCGGAATCGCGCGCTGCCGTTCGAGCGGCTCGTGGCGCTGAATTCCGAGACGCTGATGCAGACGGCGCGGATTGCCTACCCGCAGGCCGGCTACATCCTCCGGTACCTGTATGACCTTGGCCAGTTGAACTCCTGGTACGAGGCCTATTGCGAGGGATTTGCGGAGGACGCCACCGGGCTCAAGGCCCTGGAGAAAGTCCTCGGCAAGCCGTTGCGCGAGATCGAAAGCGACTGGAAGAAATGGGTGATGGAGCAACGTCCCCCGCCGGTGCAGGTCGGCCGACGCACCCCGATGCTCGGCATCCTCACTGAGGCGCACCAGTCCGGCCTGCGCGTGCTCGACGTGGTGCCCGACAGCCCGGCCGCGAAGGCGGGCATGGCGATGGGCGATGTCGTCGAGACGGTCGCGGGCCGGCGGGTGACCGACCCCCTGCAACTCATTCAGTTGATCAACGAACGCGCCGCCGGCGACCGGCTAGAGATCGAATTCCGCCGCGGCAGCGAGCGGTTTATCATCCGTCCGGCGCTCGCGGAGCGCCCCACCGTACAGCGCTGAGCCGCAGGTTCCAAGCCTTGGACGCCCGCGCCGCCGGCGGCTCCAAAGGTTGGAAATGCCGGCGCCCGGCGGGCCGCTCCGCCGCGGGAAACGGGCTAGGAAGCGCGGGCCTTGCGCAGCATTTCAGACGCGTGGCGCAGCGGGATCGGCGACGTCGCGTCGCCGCCGAGCATCCGCGCCAGTTCCTCGACGCGTCGCGCGCTTTCGACCGGGGTCACCTCGGAATACGTCCGGCCCTCGCGGACCACTTTCGCGACGACGAAGTGTGTGGTGGCGTGGACCGCCACCTGCGGCAGATGGGTGATGCAAATAACCTGGTGACGCTCGGCAACCCCCGCCAGCTCCCGTCCCACGGCGTGGCCCATCTCGCCGCCGAGGTTCGCGTCAATCTCGTCGAAGACCAGCACCGGCATCCGATCCTGCTGCGCCAGCACCGCCTTGGCCGCCAGCATGACGCGGGAGATTTCGCCGCTGGAGGCGATCGCGCGCAACGGCCGCATCGGTTCCCCGACGTTCGGCGCGAAGCCGAACTCGGCGCGCCCGAGGCCGGCGGCGTGCGGTTCGGTGTTCAGCACTTCGACGGCGAACGCGCTGCCGGGAAAGCCGAGAAACTCCAGCTCGCCCGTGATCGCCTCCGCCAGCTCCGCGGCCGCGGCCTTGCGGCGGCGGCGCAACTCCAAGCCGCGTTTTTCTCGTTCGGCGCGCGCCTCCGCCAGCTCGGCGTCCACGGCGGCGAGTTGTTCGCCGCGCGTGCGCAGGTCGTGCAGCCGCTGCCGGGCCTTCTCCAGCGCGGCCCGGATTTCCGGCACGGTGGCGCCGTACTTGCGCCGCAAGGCCGCGTACGTCGCCAGCCGCCGATCCAACCACTCCAGCCGCGCCGGATCGGCGTCAATCCGCTCGACGGCGCGCGCCATCGCCAGCCCGATCTCGCGCAGCCGGTCGGACGCCGCGATCGCCTCTGCGCGCCACTCGGCGGCCTCCGGCATCAAATGGGCCAACTCCTCAAACGCACGCTGCGTGGAGGCCAACCGCGCGAAGGCGGAGTCCTCGGCCTCCGTCAATGCGGCGACAATGCCGCCGGCCAGTTCCACGACGCGCTGCGCGTTGCCGACCAGTTCATGCTCGCGCCGAATCTCGTCTTCCTCGCCCTCCTTCGGGTCGGCGTCCTCGATCTCCTTCACCCGGAACGCCAGCCGGTCCATTTCCTCGACCAGGTCGCCGGTGTCCGCGGTCAACGCGGCGCGGCGCGCCTCAGCGGCGAGCACGCGGGCGTGGACTTCGGCGTAAGCAGCGCGCGGCACGTCGAGATGCCCGAAGGCGTCCAGCAGATCGAGTTGCTCGGCCGGCTGGAACAGCGATTGGTGATCGTGCGGCCCGTGCAGGTCCACGATCCACTCGCCGACCCGTTTCAAGGCGGCCAGCGTGACCGGGCTGTCGTTCAACAGGTTCTGTCCGCCGTTGCTCCGCACAACGCGGCGGATCACGAGCCGTCCTTCCTCGCAGGGCGGCAGGCCCAGGGCCTCCAGCTCGCGGTTGACGGAGCGCGGGTCCGCCAGTTCGAAGACCGCTTCAACGGAACAGGCGTCGGCGCCGGAGCGGATCAGGTCCTTGTCGGCCCGCTCGCCGATCAACAGCGCCAGCGCGCCGGCCAGAATGGACTTGCCGGCGCCGGTTTCACCGGTGATGACGTTGAGGCCGGGCGCGAAATCTACCGTGACGTTTTCCGCCAGGGCCAGATTTCTGACGCGGAGCGTCCGCAGCATGTTTTCGGTTCCCGGAAAGCGTTCGATCGCCGGGCGGGCAACGCGCCGCCGATCGAATCTCCTACCACGCCGGTCACTGCCGGACAAGCCTTCCCTCGATTCAGGAGAGTCGGCGAGGGTCCGGCCTCGGGCTTCTCATGTGGCGCCGATGCGGTATGGATTGCAAAGGGCGGCCGGAAGCCGGATGGCGACACCCTTCACCCGCGGAGCGTACCGCCAGGATATGGTCTCCCACCTTCCGCGGATCGTGCCCGGACCCAAGGGCGTCCGGCGTGGACCCCGTGGGTTCCATCATCTACGCGCTGGGCAATGCGCCGTCGCTCCCTGCGCGGACTTTCTGCAACACTAGTACCGTGCATCAATTGATCCTTGACCGCGCCGCATTGCCGTCGGATTGTCGGTCCCAGGATGAAGGTCCTGTTGCGACCCTGACGGTGTGGGAGTGTGTCCCGGAAGAGGATGGGCGGCGTCTCTGAAAGTGGTGAGTCCATGAAGAAGATCTTCACGGCGCCCAGTGTGGTTCCCTGTGACATGCTTCGTGCCCTGCTGGATTCGGCGGGTGTGCCGGCCATGATCAAGAACGAGCATGGCTCCGCCATCGCCGGGATCGGATATCCGGTGGCCGCATCCCCGTCCGTCGCCTTCGCATGGCCGGAAGTGTGGGTCAACGAGGAGGACTTCGAAAAAGCGGCGGAGCTTCTGGCTCAATTTCAGGCAGGGCAATCGGACGGGGCGTCCGCGGGGACCCGTTGACCGAAAGGAAAGGCGGTACGGCAATGAACGGAACCACCCTTATGCTGGCGGCAGGGATGCTGATATCAGGCACGGCGGTCGCCGCGCCGCCGGTGTATACCCGAGCAAATCCGCCCGCCGCGCCGGCGCTGGCGGACCTGCCCCGGCAACGGCAGGTCTCGCAGTTCGGCATCACGTGGACTTTCGACGGCGATGTCCCGGTAGGCCGGTTCGTCAATGGAGACTTCTATATCGTCGGTCCCGCGACCATCGTCGCCATTGATCCGGCCCCGCTCTTCGGCGCGGACGTGCCGGCCGCTGAGCTCGATCCGGAACAGGAACGCGACCGCCGCGATCGCCAGTCGGACCGGGCATTCGTCCGCAACGGCTCCATGCTCAATCCGCCGGCGGCGCAGGCCAGCGGGCTTGATAGCGGCATCAAGAACTGGTACCGCCCGAACCTTGCGCGCCGGCTGCCGATCGCGCTGCAGCCGGGCGATACGCTGGTGTCCTCGGTCAGTTTCAAGCAAGGCGAGCGGAGCGCGTTCCCCTACCACGGCGGCGGCGTCCGTGGCCAGGGGGACAACAGCCCGGTCCGGACCGTCGCGATCCTCACCTGCGTGGCCGAGCCGCTGCCGCCGGACGCGTTCCGGCCCTCGTGGGCGGATCACCGGGAGAGCAAGGCGGACCGCAAGATCTACCTGGCGCGCAACCTGCGCCGCGAGCTGCTGCCCGGCCTGGCGCGGCCCGACGGCGACCGGATCGAGCTGACCGTCTCGCGTCCGAGGGCATTCGCCACCGACCTCGACCTGTGGATTCGCGTTTTCGAGCGGCCCTGGTTCAATCCCGGCTTCTTCGGGTTCGACCAGCCGATGGACAACATGCCGCAATACGGCCAATGGGTGGGGCAGGCGATGTCCGTCGGCGGCCTGATGCTGATGACGGACTATCCGCCGGAGCAGCGCGAGCCCCTGCTGATCGGCATGGTGCAAGTGGGCATTGACTACTGGGGCGCGGTGCGCGCGGGGCATCCGGGCTGGGAAGGGTGGGGCGGCCATGGCAGCGGGCGCAAGTTCCCGATCGTTTTCGCCGGACTGCTGCTGGGCGACGAACAGATGGCGTCGCCGACCCGCGCCTTCCCGAAGGTCAACTTCGGCGAGGACAACCAGACGATGTATGCGCGCACGGCGTTTGGCGCCGAGGTCGCCTTCGCCGGCCATTCGGGCATCCACGCCGACGGCTCGATTCCCCGGCCCAAGTGGGGCCCCTACGAGCACCTGCCGCCGTCGGAATGGGACAAGCCCGGACAGAGCAATTTCCAGAGCGACGCCTACCGCCGCGCGAACACCAGCAGCTCGTGGGTCGGCCAAGCCCTCGTCCTGCGCCTCTTGCGGGCGGAGCAGGCCTGGAATCACGACGCCTTCTTCGACTACGTGGATCGCTGGATGTACGAAGATGACAAGCCGCAACGCCTCGCGATCGCGGCGGCCTTCCCAAAGTCGGGCTACGAGGACGACAGCAAGACCTGGCGCATTCAGGGCACCGCGTGGGAGCCGTTCGTCAAGAAGATGTGGGATCGGTACCGCGCGACGCTCGAGGCGCCGACGGACGGCTGGAAGCGCCCGCGCGCGCCGTGAAACGGAGTCCGCTGCAGGGCCGGGAACGAGTACGGATCGCCCGGTCGCGCCGGACGACCGACCGCAGCCCGATGGCGACGGTCTGCGCGCGGTTCACTGCGGTGATTCACCTCCCCAGTCCAGTTCCGACGGGCCGCGCCTCATTCCCTGCAATGCCGCAACCGGCTCGTGGCGGCTTGCTTTATTCCCTTTCTCGGCGCTCGCTCAAGGCCCCAGTCGGAGAAGGTGCCTCGGGCAGGATCGCGCCGTGTTCCAGCAGCAGCGCGCGGAGTCGCTGATAAGGCACGTCGGATGGCGGCACGCCCTGCGCGGCCGCCAGGGCGGCCAGTGCGCCGGCCGCCTGGCCGGTCGCCATCGAGGTCGCCTGAACCCGGAGCGCGCTATTCGCCAGGCGATCACTGGAAATCAAGCGGCCGGCCGCGAGCAGACCGGGGCAGCCGGCCGGAATCAGCGCGCCGCGGGGCACCGTCGCCGCTACGCCGGCGGCGAGCGGCCACGCCTGCCATTCCGCACTCGTCAGGCCGTGAATATCAATCGGATAGCAAGCGTGGGCGATCGCCTCAGACCATATGCGGCCCGACTGGTAATCCTCCAGTGTAACCGTCGCCTCGCCGATGATGCGGACGGTTTCGCGTACGCCGATCTCGGGGAAGATCGCCTCCACGAAGATCCCTTCGAGGCCGGGCTGCCGGCGCAGCCAGCGCACCAGTCGGTGCACGGCGCGCCGACCCTCGACTTCGAGGCGGGTGCGGCCTTCGCTGGTACAAGCCTCAACCTCCGTCCGAACGTGGTTGGCATTGTGGCCGCGCTTGCGCAGCCAGGCGTCCAGTCCGGGCTTGTCCGTCCGCCAGCTTGCATCCTCCGGTTTCAGCTCGCCCGTGTCGCAAGCGGCGCGGAAGGCCGCATTCAGCGCCGCGAAATCGAGACGCTCGGGGTCGTAGCCGCCGAGCCGGCAGGATAGCGAGGACGGCTGGCAGACCTCGGGCTCGATGAGGGGCGCGCCGGCCAGGCGCACGGCCGTGCCGTCGCCCGTGGCATCCACCACGACGTGCGCCCGACGAAAGATGAGTCCGGTCTTGGTGCACAGGCCGACCCGCCAGCCGTCGCCCTCTCGGTCGAGCGAGGCCAGCATCGTGTGCAGCAGCAGTTCCGCGCCGCTGGCGAGCACGGCGTCATCGCACACGGCCGCGAACGCGGCCGCGTTGAGCCGCGGCTGCCGGGCCCAGTGGGGCAGTCT
This sequence comes from uncultured Verrucomicrobiota bacterium, assembly GCA_964386675.1. Lineage (GTDB taxonomy): Bacteria > Verrucomicrobiota > Kiritimatiellia > PWTM01 > PWTM01 > CALGXT01. Next base: position 2,300 of record CAYLTB010000113.1, on the reverse strand, counting down.
AGCATCGTTGAAATCCGGCAGCGGCGTACCGCCCTCCCGCGCCGCGCGCAGGGTCAGTTCCCAGCCGATGCCGCCGATGACCTGTCGCGGTCCGGCGTGAAACAGGCCGGGCGCGCAGATGCCCGCGTTGGTCATGGTTCCACCCAGTTGCGCGCTGCGCTCGATGATCAGCGTGCGGGCGCCCGCCCGCGCGGCCTGGATGCCGGTGATCACGCCCGCCGTCCCGCCGCCGGCGACGAGGACATCATAGGGTTGGTTGCGCGATGGTTCCGGTCGGATGCTCATACGGACGGATCCTGGTGAGGGTCGTGTAATCCTCCTACCTCATCGAGTTTGAATTCGCCCTTCAGCCGCAGGTCCCGCGACGAGGCGCCGATCTCGATCGTAAACCGGCCCGGTTCGATGAACCAGCCGCCGCGGTTGGGATGCCAGTAGCGGAACGCCTCCGCGCCGAGGTCGAAGACCAGTTCCGCCTCGGCGCCCGGTTCCAGGCGAATCTTGCGGAACGCCTTCAGTTCGCGCGGCGGACGCGGCAGTTCGCTCTTTGCGTCGCCGACGTACAGTTGAGCGACCTCCGCGCCGGCCCGCGGGCCGGTGTTCGCCACGCGGCAGCGCACGCGTGCGAGGACGCCGGTCGGCAGTCCATGACGCTCGATCCGCAGATCGCGGTAGTCGAACGTGGAATAACTGAGGCCGTGGCCGAAGGGAAAACGCGGCGGGATGCCGCGCGCGTCGTGCCAGCGATAGCCCACAAAAATGCCCTCGCGGTATTCGACCTGACTGCGGCCGTAAGTTCCGCCCTCCGGATGGTGCGCGGGACTGTCTTGCAGCCGCGCGGGGATCGAGTAGGGGAGTTTGCCGCTCGGGTTGACCTTTCCCAGAAGAACATCGGCCAGCGCGCGGCCGGCCTCCATGCCGAGGTACCCCGTCCATACGAGCGTCGGCGCCCGATCCGCCCACGGCATCTCGACGGGCGCGCCCGCGACCATCGCGACGACGGTTCGCGGGTTGGCTTCGAGCAACCGCGTGATCAGCGCATCCTGGCCCCCCGGCAGTTTCAAGTCCGGTCGGTCGCTGCCTTCGGCATCGTAGTCGTGGTTGAGCCCGCCGATGAAAATCACGGCATCGGCTTCCCGGGCCGCCGCGACGGCGCGGTCGGCCAGGGAACCTTCCGTGCTCACTCGCGGCGCCACGCCCGGCGCCCGCCATTGCAACGAGCAGGTGGCCGCCTCCGTCGCCGAATTCCACTGCAGCTCGATGGCCACGGGCCGGCCGCGCGTCAACCGCCGGGTGATGGTCTGGCCGGCGGTCTTCCCGCTCGCGCGCAGGTGCAGCACCGGCTCGCCGTCCATGTGCAGTGTCGCGTTGCCCACTACCCGCAGGCCGAACTCCGCCGCCCCGTCGGCCGGCGGCTCGAGCGTGCCGCGCCAGATCACGCGCTTCCAGCCCGACGGAATCTCGACTGGGAACGGCGGCCAGCGCACGCCGTCAGTGCGTCCTTCCGCCACCGGTCCTTCGGGACGCGCATGGGACCAGATTTCCACGCGCCAGCCGCGGACCCCGGAACCCGCCTCGACGACGCCCATCGTTTCCGCGGGGATCGGGTCGAGATCGAATTCGCTGTCGGGATAACCCGGCTCCCACACCACCTGCACGCCGGCTCCCAGCCGCTCCCGGAGGCCCTCCAGCGGCGTGATTTCATAGAGCGCCTTGATGCCGGAGCTGCCGCCGCCGGGCGCCTGCCGACGCGTGGCGTTTTCGCCGACGACCAGCACGCGCCGCAGACGCGTCGGATCCAGCGGCAGTAGATCGGCGTCGTTCTTCAACAGCACGATCGCTTCGGCGGCGGCGTCGTAGGCAGCGCGCTGGTGTTCCGGCGTGTTAAACGAGCCGTCGGGCCGGTGCTCATCCCAGACGCCGACGCGCTCCATAACGGTGAGCACACGGCGCACCTTGTCGTCCACGACGGAAACCGGCACCCGGCCGTCGCGCAGCGCGGCGAGAAAGGGGCCGGCGAGGTAGCCCTTCTCGAAGATCCAGGCCGGATGTCCCATTTCAACGTCGAGACCGTTCAGCGCCGCCTCCATCGTGTCGTGGGCGCCGGACCAATCGCTGACGACGAAGCCGTCAAAACCCCATTCCCCCTTGAGAATCTCGCAGAGCAGCCGGCGGTGGTGGCAACAGTGCTGGCCGCGGAAACGGTTGTACGCGCCCATCACGGTCCAGCACCGTCCGCGGACGACGGCCGCCTCGAACGCGGGCAGGTAGGTCTCTCGCAGGTCCCGCTCGCTCACCACCGC
>CAYLTB010000112.1:0-10353 GCA_964386675.1 uncultured Verrucomicrobiota bacterium | reverse complement strand
CGCGCGGATTGCCGGCAAGCGGCCCGATTGCCAGATCACGCTCTACGAGAGCGGCAAGTGTGTCGCACAGGGCAAGGGCGCGGCCGACTGGGTGGCATTCGTGCTCGAACCTGCCATCCTCGGCGGCGTCGTCACCGGCTACGACCGCGAACTGCACCCCGATGCCTTTACCCCACACCTCGGTATTGATGAGAGCGGCAAGGGCGATTTTTTCGGTCCGCTGGTGATCGCCTCCGCGTACACGGATGCCGACCTGGCGGAGCGCTTCCGCAAACTCGGCGTGCGCGACAGCAAGCAGATTTCGAGCGACCGCAAGGCCATCGAGATGGCGGAGGCCATTCGCCGTGAGTTGCGCGGTCGGTGTGACGTCGTGAAGATCGGACCGCGCACATACAACCGGCTTTATGCGAAGATGGGCAGTGTCAACCAGATCCTCGCCTGGGGACATGCGCGCGCCATTGAAAACCTGCTGCGGCTCGTGCCGGATTGTCCGCGCGCCGTCGCGGACCAATTCGGTCCGGAACGGCAGATCCGCCAGGCGCTGATGAAATCGGGCAGACATATTGCCCTCGAACAGCGTCCCCGCGCGGAATCGGATCTCGCCGTAGCCGCCGCCTCGATCCTCGCGCGCGCGGAATTCCTGTCGGCGCTGCAGCAGTTGCAGCGCGATTTCGGCCAGCCTTTTCCGAAAGGCGCCTCGCCGGAAGTCCGCGCCGCCGCCGATGCGCTGGTGCGCGCGCGCGGGCCCCAGGTGCTGCTCGACGTGGCCAAGTGCCACTTCCGAACCGCCGACCAGGTATTGGAGGCCGCCGGACATTCGCGAGCCGACCTCGGCCCCGAGGGAACGGCCGTCTCGAAGGCGGCGCGCGAACCCCGGAGCGTCCGCGCAGCGGATGACCCGCCCGCGGCGGAATCGTGAGCATTGGCGAGAGGCGCTTTCCGCGAAACACAGGAAGGAGAACAAACCGTGAAACTGGTGCGATTTGGCCCTGCCGGCGACGAGCGGCCCGGCATCTGGATGGAACCGCCGGACGCCGCGCCGCAGATTCTGGATGTGCGCGCAACAGCCTATGACCTGTACGATTATGACGCGCACTTTTTCGCGCACGGCGGATTGCTCCGGCTGAAAGGACTGCTCGCGGAATCGCGGAAGAAGCTTGTGCCCGCTCAGGGCGTTCGGCTCGGACCGCCCATCGCCCGGCCCGGCAAGATTCTCTGCCTCGGCAAGAACTACGCCGAGCACGCGAGGGAATTCGGCAGCGGCGTGCCCGATTCGCCGGTCATCTTTGCCAAGGCGCCGAGCGCCGTGATCGGCCCTTTCGACCCCATCCGTATCCCGCCGCGTTCGCGCGTGGTGGACGGCGAAGCGGAGCTGGCGTTCGTCGTCGGCCGGCGCGCGAAATTTCTTGCCGCGGCAAACGCGATGGAGTGCATCGCCGGCTATCTCGTCCTCAACGATGTCACCGATCGCGAGGCGCAGAAGGCCGGCCAGCAATGGTTTTTCGGCAAGGGCTTCGACACGTTTTGCCCCATCGGACCGTTCCTCGCCACGCCGGACGAGATACCCAACCCGCACCGTCTTCGCGTCTTCAGCCGACTGGACGGCGAGCCGCTGCAGGACGGCACCACGGCGGACATGGTCTTCAAGATCCCGGAGATCCTCGTCCACATCACATCGGGAATCACGCTGGAACCGGGCGACCTCGTGGCCACCGGCACGCCCAGCGGCATCGGCAGCGCCCGAACGCCGCCGCGCCTGTTACGCCCCGGCTGCGTCTTGGAAACCGGCGTCGAGGGGCTGGGCGTACAAAGAAACAGCGTCGAAAAGAAAGACGGGGAAGGCGAACCGGGGTGACTCGGTGGACGGTGAGATAACAGCGGTGCCGTTTGCGCCACCGATTCCCCGGCACGACACGAATCGGAAGCTCACGAGGGTCCGGGCGACGCAGGCCGCCTGCGATCTGAGGGGATGAAAGCGTACGCCGAAACCTTGGTGCGAGCAGGGCGGTTTACGGAGCGGCTCAGCGGGCCGCGGGTCCGGCGTCGATGAATGCGCTGTCGCCATCTTCTCCATCCGGCCTTTACCTCCACGTCCCCTTCTGCATCCGCAAATGCGTCTACTGCGACTTCGCCTCTCGGCCGCTCGCGGACGGCGGCATTGAGCGCTTTCTGCAGGCGCTGGAGCGAGAATTGGCGCTGCGGCCGCACGGTTTCGCGCCGGCTACGGTCTATATCGGCGGCGGAACGCCGACGGCCCTGCCGGAGTCGGCCTTGGAACGGCTATTGGCCCTCGTGCGCGAAGCGGCCGCGCCGGAACATATCGTCGAGTGGACTTGCGAGGCAAACCCGGGAACGTTGACGGCGGAAAAGGCGCGGGCGCTGCGCGCCGCCGGGGTCAACCGGCTTTCCATCGGAGCGCAATCCTTCGACGATGCGCGGCTCCGGCAACTCGGTCGGATCCACACGGCGAACGACATTCGTGAAGCCGTTGCGATCGCGCGCAACGCGGGTTTTGAGAACCTCAGCCTTGACGTGATGTATGCGCTGCCGGGCGCGTCGCTTTCGGACTGGAACCGCGATCTCGATGAAGCGCGGGCGCTCCGGCCGCCGCACATCTCCCTCTATGCGCTCTCCGTCGAGGACGGCACGGCATTTGCGCGCGAACGGGCGGTGGGGCGGCTCGTGGAAGCCGACGAAGAGACGGCGCGCGCGCAATATGACGCGGCGCGCGCGGCCTTGACGGCGGACGGCTTTGCACAATACGAAATCTCGAACTTTGCCTGGCCGGGCCGCGAGTCCCGCCACAATCAGCTCTATTGGAGCGGCGGGGAATATCTGGGCTTCGGCCCCGCGGCGCACTCGCACTGGCGCGGCGTGCGCTGGGGCAATTTCCAAGGCTTGGACGATTGGGCCGCGGCGGTTTCCAAGGCTTGGAAAACGCGCCGCCGTTCCATTCCACGCGCCTTCGAGGAACGTCTCGATCCGGAGGCGAGGGCGCGCGAAACGCTGGTCTTTGGCTTGCGCCGCATCGCGGGGTGGCGGCGCGACGAGTTCCGCGAAGCGACGGGGTTCGATTATGATGCGCTGCGCGGTCCGGAGATCGAACGCCTGGTCGGCGCGGGACTCTTGGAACGGACCGCGAACGGCATTCGGCTGCGTAGCGACTCGCTTTTTGTCAGCGACACCGCTTTCCGAGAGCTCATATAGGATTCCCCCCGATCTGCCCGCGTACCTTCTTTTTCGCGCTCCTTTCGTATTGCCTAACATGGTCGTCCTTCCTGGACGCCGCTCGAAAGTATTACCAGCGATAGGTCGTCCGTGTCGAGGTCGCGGGATACCTCGCGGCGCTGACGCGCCGCTCGGACTACCGCAGAAACCGTGCCGCTGGGCAATTCGCCCCGAGTGTGCGCCTACGGTGCAACCGTCGCGGCCATTTGCCTTTTCGACGGCAAGAACCAGCCGGGCGCTCTTCTCATTCTCGCGCCCGGCGCCGTGCGGGCTGGCGCAGGCTGGCCCGCTCTGGGGTCGCTGCGCTCCGCGGTCCGGCTTCGCCGGGTTCACTCCGCCCGCTCCCGTCACGCCACGGCGCGACACCGTGTCATGCCGGTTGCTATGCGCTCCGTTCACCAGATACGGTAGAAACATGCCCGCAAGCGCCGGCTTGTCCGCCGAAGCGTCATCGCGAAGGTGGAATAGGAAGTGGGGCGCTTGCTTGCCTGTGCCGCACGGCAGACAGGCGAACAGGTTTCGGTTTCCATTTGGGGCGGTTCTGACCGGTTTCCGCTGGCTTGCGTGGACACGCTTTGCTACGGTGCCACGCGTTTGCAACCCACATGCCGGGCGATCCCGGCGCAAAATGACGAGTTGAAATGACGATGCAACACGAGCGGTGGCTGTCGGTTGAAGAAATTGCCGCGCATCTGGGCGTGAACCCGGACACGGTTTACAAGTGGATAGAACGCAAGAAGCTTCCGGCCCACAAGGTCGGCCGCCTCTGGAAGTTCAAAGCGACCGAGGTGGACGAGTGGGTGAGAGAAGGGAAAGCCGCGGAGACGCAAGACGAATGACGAATGGATCACATATGAGGCCGCCGGCGTCGGACCTGACGTTCATTACGAACGAAGCGGGTCAATCGCTACGCGATCGTTTTGCCGTGCTGCTCCACAAGGACACGCGATTCTTCGACTGCCTAGTCGGCTACTTCTTCATCAGCGGCTTCTACAGGATTTACCCGGCTTTGGAGAATGTTGAGAAGATTCGGATCCTCGTGGGACTTCAGACCGACCGAACCGCTTACGACCTGCTCCAGCGGGCCAAGGAACAGGGAGAGCTCGATCTTCAGTCGCACGCGACCTCCAGGGAGCAAGTCGCCAAGGACGTACTCAACGAGCTGGAGAAGTCCGCTGACAGCGTTGAGATTGAAACCGGTGTTCACAAGTTCGTCGAGTGGATTCGGTCGGGCAAGCTGGAGATCAAAGCCCACCCGAGCGAGAACCTTCACGCCAAGGTCTACATCATGACCTTCTCGGAGGGCGACCGGGACAAAGGGCGCGTCATCACCGGGTCAAGCAACCTCACGCAAGCCGGACTTCAGGACAATCTTGAGTTCAATGTCGAGTTGAAGAATCGCGCCGACTACGACTTCGCCATCGCCAAGTTCAACGAACTGTGGGCAACGGCCGTAGACGTATCGCAGCCTTACGAAGACACGGTCGTAAACAAATCCCCCTTCGCCAGCTTCGCGCCCTACGAGCTTTATCTGAAATTCCTCTACGAGTACTTCAGGAACGAACTGAATCGCCCCTCAGAACTTGAAGACATGTATGTCCCTGTGGGATTCAAGAAGCTGAAGTATCAGGAAGAGGCCGTTTTGAATGCGCGCAAGGTGCTGGATGAGTACGGCGGCGTATTCCTTTCCGATGTCGTAGGACTCGGGAAGACCTACATGGCTGCCCTGCTGGCCCAGCAACTGGACGGACGGCACCTCGTTATCGCGCCACCGCATTTGCTGGACAAAGAAAAACGCGGTTCTTGGCCGAATGTCTTCAGCGATTTTCAAGTCCGGCAGACGGATTTTGAGTCCATCGGCAAGCTGGAAGACCTCCTGGGGCGCGACATTTCGAAGTACACCAACGTTTTCATTGATGAGTCCCATCGCTTCCGCACGGAGACGACCCGGAGCTATGAAATGCTTGCCCAAATCTGCCGGGGCAAGCGGGTCATCCTTGTTTCCGCTACGCCATTGAACAACACGCCGCTGGATATTCTCAGCCAGGTCAAACTGTTCCAGGCGGGCAGGGCGAGCAACATCCCGAACCTTCGCAATCTCGAAGCATTCTTCGCGGGCCTTCAGGCGAAGCTAAAGGGACTGGATCGGCAGACCGACCGGGAACGCTATTTCGCCACGGTTCAAGCGAATGCCAAGGAGACCCGCGAGAAGGTCCTGAAATACCTGATGGTGCGGCGCACCCGAACCGAGATCGAGAAATACTACGGTGAAGACATGAAACAGCAGGGGTTGAAGTTCCCCGAAGTCAAGGACCCGATCCCGCTGTTCTACAAGTTCAGCAAGCTGGAGAACGAAATCTTCAACGAGACGTTGAAGCTGCTGACCTCCGACTTCACCTACGCCCGATATACGCCGCTGCTTTACTACGAAGGCAAGATGGATGAGCGCGAACGGCAAGGCCAACGAAACCTCGCCAAGTTCATGAAAATCCTGCTGGTCAAGCGCCTCGAAAGCAGTTTCCACGCGTTCCGGCTGACCCTGGACCGATTCATGCATTCCTATGCCCGCGTCATCACGGAATTCAAGAAGGGCAACGTCTACATCAGCAAGAAGCATATCGGAAAAATCTTCGATCTTCTTGAACAGGACGACCAGGAAGGGATTGAGAACCTTCTGGAGCAGGACAAGGCAGAGCGGCTGGGCGCGAAAGATTTCTCTCCCGAATTTATCAAGCACCTCAAGGCGGACTACCGCACCTTGCTCCGCATCAAGAAGAGCTGGGCCAAAATCAAGCGTGACCCCAAATGGCTTGCCTTCCGGGAAGTTCTGAAATCAGAGCCGTACCTGAAGAAAAGCAAGATCATTATCTTCACCGAGTCGCAGGAGACCGCCGGATACCTGGCCGATTGCATCCGCGCCGAAGTGGACGAAAAGACGATCATGTTCTGCGGCAATTCGGGCGAGTCGCAGCACCGGGACGTCATAGACAACTTCGATGCCAATGCCTTCAAGCCGGCCGATGCCTACCGGATACTGGTCAGTACGGAAGTTCTTTCCGAGGGCGTGAACCTGCACCGGTCAAACGTGGTCATCAACTACGACATCCCGTGGAATCCAACCCGCCTGATTCAGCGCGTCGGGCGCGTGAATCGCGTGGATACCAACTTCGACGCTATCTACACCTACAACTTTTTCCCCTCGGAGGAGGGCAACGACGCCATCAAGCTGCGCGAGTCTGCGGAAGCCAAGATTCACGCATTCATTGAGATGCTGGGTGCGGACGCCCGCCTGCTGACCGAGGGCGAAGAAGTCAAATCGCACGACCTTTTCGCCAAGCTCACGAGCAAGAAGACTATCACCGGCGAGGACGAAGACGAAGAAAGCGAACTCGAATACCTCACGGAAATCCGCGCCGTGCGCGACAAACAACCGGAGCTTTTTGCCCGGATCAAGCGACTCCCGAAGAAGGCCCGATCCACGCGCACAGTGTCGGCGGCGCAGGAAACCGTTGCCCTGCATTTCCCATCCTTGTTGACCTACTTTCGGCAGGGCCGCTTGGACAAGTTCTACCTTGCGGCCAAAGACTCGGCCGGCGCGGTTGAACTCGACTTTTTGACCACCGTTAAAGTCTTGAGGCCGGTTGACCCTGCCGAAAAGCGACAGGCCATCCCGCACGACTTCTACGACCTGCTGAATCGAAATAAGGAAGCGTTTGCAAGGGCCACCAGCCCAGAGACTGACGACGCCATCCCGCACCACAGGGGCGGAGCCAACGACGCCTACATCCTGAAACGCCTCAAGGCGAAGGAAATTCGCCGGTATCACGGCTTCACGGATGATGACGAGGAGTACATCCGCAACGTAATCCAGCTTCTGATGGACGGTTCCCTTCCCAAGCCGACCACCAAGAAGGTCGCCGAAGAGCTGAAGCGCGAAGTCGAGCCACTAAAGGTGCTTGGAATCCTGCGGCGGGACATTTCTCCGCATTTCCTGCAGGCCACCCGCGCCCAGCAGATGCATCATTCTCTCATGCCGCGCGAAGTGATTCTCTCATCGTGGGTAGTCGCAGGAGACCCGCGTGAGTAAGTTGCGACCCAGCGGCGGCTATCGCGACAGCGTCAGCTTCCAGACGGCAACGCTGATTTACGACGCCACCTACTGGTTCTGCGAAAAATTCCTCGATCCCCATTCCCGCACCGTGGACCAGATGGTGCAGGCCGCCCGCTCCGGCCGCCAGAATATCGCCGAGGGAAGCCGCGCTGCCGCGACCTCTTCCCAAACCGAGCTCCGCCTGCTCAACGTCGCCCGCGCCAGCCTCGAAGAACTGCTCCTCGACTTCGAAGATTTCCTGCGCCATCGGCGGTTCCCGCAATGGGCGCCCGACTCGCCTGAAGCGCAGGAAGTGCGCCAGGTGCCGCAGCGCTTCCCCCAGGATCGGTCAGATCAGTCTGATCTGACCAATCTGTCAGATCAAGAAAGGTGGGCCCTCTACGCCCCCTGGCTCGATCACGCCGACCCCGCCGTGCGCGCCAACGCGCTCATTTGCCTGATCCACCAGGCGAACTTCCTGCTCGACCAGCAAATCGCCGCGCTGGAAAAACCTTCGTCGAGGGTGGCGGCTACAGCGAGCAACTCGCCGCCGCGCGCCTGGCCCACCGGGCCAAGCGGGATCGGCCCGATCGGTCGGATCCGTCTGATCCGTCCAATCTCATCCCCAACTGCCCCCAATGCGGCAAGCCCATGGCCCTCCGCACGGCCAAAACCGGAAAAAACGCCGGCAACCAGTTCTGGGGCTGCACGGCATATCCCGATTGCAAAGGAACCGCCCCGGTATGAATCCCGCCCAAGCCCGCCAACTCATCAAGGAGACCTTCACCCGGCCGTTCGACCGCGACCGCTTCCGCCTCTTTGCAATCAATGTCCTGAACCGCATGGACGAGTCGAAGAAAGGCTCCATGCAGGTGCCGGACGCCTTCGCTGCCCATGTGAAAAGCTGTCAGCGCCTGGCCACCTATGCTGACCCGAAGGGCGAATTGATGGACGTGCTGATCGTCAACACTACCAAGGACTGGAAGATCGAGCGCACCCGCACCGCCTTGCGCGACTTTGTCGCCCATAAACTCAAAAGGGGCGACAACTACAAGGAAGCCGCCCTCGTCGCGTTCGTCGCGCCCAATGCCGCCCGCTGGCGGCTGTCCTATGTTCGAATGCAATACGAGAGCGTCCGCGACCCCAAAACCGGCCTTATCAAGCCGGAAGAGCGCGTCACCCCCGCACGCCGCTTCTCGTACCTCGTCGGCGAAGGCGAAAGCTGCCACACCGCGCAGACCCGGTTTCTCGCCCTGCTCCAGGACACTGACACCGACCCCACGCTCGCGCAGATCGAGGAAGCTTTCAGCGTCGAGGCCGTCACCAAGGAATTCTTCGGCAAGTACGCGGAGCTTTTCGGCGACATCAACGCCGCCCTCGAAAAGATGGCTGCGAAGGACAAGACCATTCGCGACGAGTTCAAGGCCAAGGGCGTCAACACTGTGGATTTCGCGAAGAAACTCCTCGGCCAGATCGTTTTCCTCTATTTTCTCCAGAAGAAGGGCTGGCTCGGCGTCGCGAAGGGGAAGGACTGGGGCACCGGCCCGCGTGACTTTCTCCGGCGCTTGGTGGATCGGACCGATCCGCCCGATCGGTCCGATCCCCCCAACATCTTCAACGACATCCTCGAACCCCTCTTCTACGACACGCTCGCCACCGATCGCGGACCCGAAGCCTGGTGCAGCCGGTTCAACTGCCGCATGCCATTCTTGAACGGCGGCCTCTTCGAGCCGCTGAACGGCTATGACTGGCGGAAAACCGACATCCTCCTCCCGAACCGGCTGTTCACCAACGACGACCCGGTCGAGGAAGGCATCACCGGCACCGGCGTCCTCGATGTGTTCGACCGCTACAACTTCACTGTCAACGAAGCCGAACCGCTGGAAAAGGAAGTCGCCATTGACCCGGAGATGCTTGGGAAGGTCTTCGAGAACCTGATCGAGGAAAACCGTCGCAAAGGTCTGGGCGCGTTCTACACCCCGCGCGAGATCGTTCACTACATGTGCCAGGAAAGCCTGATCAACTACCTGGAAACCGCTGTTCCCGCCGTCCCCCGTACCGACCTCGAAACCTTCGTCCGCCTCGGCGAGCAGATTTCGCACTACGAGGCGGTGGACGCCGAATACAAGATCAAGATGCCCGAGAGCATCGAGAAAAACGCCCCCGCGCTCGACGAGGCGCTCAAGACGATCACCGTCTGCGACCCCGCCGTCGGCTCCGGTGCATTTCCGGTCGGCATGATGACCGAAATCGTCCGCGCCCGCGCCGCGCTCAACCCCTTCTTCGATCCACCCGATCTGTCCGATCTGTCCAATCCTCTTGCCCGCACCCCCTACCACTTCAAGCGTCAGGCGATCCAGAATTGCCTCTACGGTGTGGACATCGACTCCAGCGCCGTTGAAATCGCCAAGCTCCGCCTCTGGCTCTCCCTCGTCGTGGACGAGGAGGACGTCAAGCAGGTCAAACCCCTCCCGAACCTCGACTACAAAATCGTCATCGGCAATTCCCTGCTCGGTGTGGAAAAAGACCTGTTCAACCAGGATGCCTTTCAGCGGCTCGAAAAGCTCAAGCTGCGCTTCTTTGATCAGTCAGATCAGTCCGAGAAGTCCGCCCTCCGCAGCCAGATCAACGACCTCATCCACGATCTCACCCGCGGCCACGAAACCTTCGACTTCGAGATTTTCTTTTCCGAGGTCTTCCACGCGAAAGGCGGCTTCGATGTCGTCATCGCCAATCCGCCGTATGTCTCGGTCGAGAAGTTCGCGCGAACGGCGCAGCAGACGGAATGGAAACGCCGGTTCAGAACGTTTGCCGCGCGAGGCGACATCTACTGCTTCTTTTACGAGCGTGGGTTGGGACTCCTTCGCGACGATGGCGTCCTGACCTTCATCAGTTCCAACAAGTTCCAGCGCGCCGGATACGGCAAGGGCTTGCGCCAGTTGTTGGCATCCCAACGAATTCGCGCGCTGGTGGATTTCTGCTGACCTTCCCCCCATAAACGGGAGCATTTTCAAAGAGAGTTCTCCGGGGTAGAA
>CAYLTB010000111.1:0-10473 GCA_964386675.1 uncultured Verrucomicrobiota bacterium | reverse complement strand
ATGGTTGCCGACGGCCGCCATACGCCCGTGTACAACGACCGCCCGGTCGGCGGGTTCACGCTGCAGACGGACGGCGCGCTGCTGCTCTTTCGGGACCGGGGAAACGTCGTCGTGTGGCGGGACGGCGCGGAGCGGCGGACGGTCATCGGCGAGATCCCCGACCTGGCCCGCACCCGTTTCAACGATGTCTGCGCCGACCCGGAGGGTCGCGTGTTCTGCGGCACGATGTCCGGTCCGGACATCAAGGGCCGGCTCTACCGGCTGGATCCGGACGGCCGCCGGCACCGACTGCTGGACGATCAGGGCACCCCCAACGGCATGGGCTTCTCGCCCGACCTCCAACGGCTGTACTACAACGATTCCCGCGCAGGGCGGACTTGGGTGTTCGATTATGACCGGGCCACCGGCGCGATCGCCCATCCGCGCGTGTTCCGGGACGCCGCGGCGTCCGGCGATCCGGGCCGGCCCGACGGACTGGCCGTGGATGCCGAGGGTTTTGTCTGGACCGCGCAATGGGATGGCGCCGCGCTGCTGCGCTTCGATCCCGAGGGCCGTCTGGCCCTCAAAATCGACATGCCGGCCCGGAAAATGACCTCGCTATGTTTCGCCGGCGACGGCCTGACGGACATTTACGCGACCTCCGCGGGCGGCGGCAACCGGCCGGCGGACGGCGCGCTGGCCGGAGCGTTGTTTCGCATCCGGGGGGCCGGCGTGCGGGGGATGCCGCGTTTCCGGTCTCGCATTTGAAGGTTCGTCCCCCGTGAAACCAACGGTGAAGATTCGACCATGAGTTGGCGCAGTCTAATTCTAGGATTGCTCGGCGCGGCCGCGCTCTCCGCCTTTTCGTACGCCAACGACCTGTTCCTCCAGAACACCTATCTGTCATCGAGCTATTTCCCCATCTCGGCGGTGGGGCTGCTGGTGATTTTCTCGATCGCCATCCATCCGTGGCTGCGGAAGGTCGCGCCGCGGCTGACGCTCCGGCGCTCCGAGGCGGCGGTCGCCTTCGGCATGATGTTGATCTCCGTGTACGTGCCGAGCCGGGGATTGGGCCACAATTTCACCAACCTGCTGATGTTGCCCTGGCATTACGAGCGCACACAACCAAGTTGGCAGGGACAGGACGTCCGGCTCGCAGCGAATGACCTGCTCGACGTCCGCGCCCTGGCGAGCGCCCTCGACGGCCCTTCCGTGCCGGAACCGGTCCGCCGTTTGCGCCCCGCGGAGTATGCGCCGGCGACCGATCCGGCGCTGGAGTCCACGCTGCTGCGCTGGCTGAACGCCGTGATCCTGGCCGGCGAACTCGAGCCGCCGGCCGGCGACGTGCGGCCCCACGTGCGGGCGGTGCTGACCGTCGCGCCGGGCGAGCGCACCGATCTCCAGCGCGCGCGGCTGGCCCGCGCGGCGCTCGAATCGGCATTCCCGGGTCTGATTCGGCCGCGTCGCGCCGGTGTCCTGGAACTTGCGCCGCCGCGGATGCTCGCCGATCCGACCCGCCACCCCGACGCCCTGGACGGGTTCGTCACCGGACTGGGCGGGGAGGCGCCGCTGCGCGTCCGCGACCTGCCCTGGGCCGCCTGGCGCCGCGCGCTGATCTTCTGGGTGCCGGTGATTCTGACCCTGGTGCTGGCGTCGCTGGGGCTGGCGCTGGTCATGCATCGCCAGTGGACGCGGCACGAGCATTTGCCGTTTCCAACGATGGAGTTCGCGCGCAGCATTCTGCCGGAGGCGGATGGCCGACCGGCGCAGTTGTTGCGGCAGCGGGCTTTCTGGATCTGTCTCGGCATTGTGGGCGCAATCCATCTGGTCAATTATGCCCACGTGTGGTGGCCCAACACGGTCATCCCCATCAATCTCCGGATCGAGTTGTATCCGTTGGTCGAAATGCTGCCGGTGTTGCGACAGGGATGGTGGTGGTGGCCGCTGTTCGGACCGACCATCTACTTCACGGGCATCGGCCTGGCCTATTTCCTGGCCAACGACGTTTCGTTCTCGCTGGGCGTGGGCCCCTATATCTTCTGTCTCATTTCCGGCACCATTGCCAGCTACGGCATCGCGATGGGCGGCGGGCGGTTGCATCCGCATATGGAGAGCTTCATGAACTCCGGCGCGTACGCGGGGCTGTTCGTGATGCTGGTCTATTCGGGGCGGCACTATTTCCGGGCGGCGTTCAGCCGGGGACTGGGTTTGCCGACGAGCGAAGCGGTCGAACCGCATGCGGTCTGGGGGGCGCGCGCGGCGCTGCTCGGTTTCGCACTGTTGGTCGTGCAGATCGCCGCCATGGGCGTGGAATGGCCCTATGCGGTCCTTTACACCTTTTGGCTGCTGCTCGTGCCTCTGGTGACCGGGCGCATGCTGGCCGAAAGCGGCGTCTTTTTCATCAACCCGCGCACGTATCCCTGCGCGTTGCTGTGGGGCTTTTTCGGGGTCGCGGCGCTGGGGCGGCAGCCGCTGCTGGTGATGGCGCTGTTTACGATCGCGCTGTTGATTCATGCAAGCCTCGCCGTGCTGCCGTTCGCGGTCTCCGCCTTCCGGGTCGCGGAGGATACGGACGTCAAACCGGGGCGCATGGCCTTGGGCGGCGGATTGGCCGTCCTGGTGGCGCTGGCGGTCATGATCCCGGCCAATCTGACGGTGCAATACCGGCATGGCGCGTTCCGCGCGGGCGACTCATGGACGAGCCAGTTCGTGCCCCGCCAGGCGTTCGACAACGCCGTCTTCGTCACCCGCCAGTTGGAATCGCAGGGAGTCCTCGAGACCTCGGACGCGGCGGCCGGCCTCGCCCGCTGGAAACTTGCCGCGCCGCGCCGGTCATCGGCGCTGGTATTCGGCATCGCTTTCGCGCTGGTGGTTCTGTTCGGAATCTTGCGGCACCGTTTCGCGGGCTGGCCGTTTCATCCGGTGATGTTTGCGATGTTCGCGGTGTGGCCGGCGCCCCAGGTCGGCCTGTCATTTCTGTTGGGCTGGCTCATCAAATCGTTTGTGATGAAATACGGCGGGGCGCGCTTGTACCAGTCATTGAAGCCCGCCATGCTGGGGCTGATCGCGGGCGAGGTGCTGGGCGCGCTGATCCCCGCGCTGGTCGGCCTGATCTACTATGCCTTCACGGGTACGCGCGCCCCGACGTATACCGTCCTGCCCGGTTGATTTTCGCTTTTTTGAGTTGGACTCTCCCGGGCGGCGGCGTATATAGAGGGGACAGTTCACGGTGTCGGAAGTACTAAGGGAGAGATTACATGAAGAAGACCTGCGGATGGGGCATAGTGGCGGCGGTGTTGGTGGCGGGCGGCACCTACGCGGAGTCAGCCCGCACGTTTGCGCTGCGCGAAGATCAGCGGCCGGCAAAGGGCGAGTTGGAACTGGGCGTGGCCGGTCGTTTTGCCGAGCTTAAGCCCTCGCGGTTCGTGCCGCAGACCGACGAGTACACGGCCGAAGTCCAGGCGCGGTACGGCGTGACCCGCGACTTCAGCCTGAACATGGCCGTGCCGTACGTGCTTCGCGATACCGAGGTCGGCAATGGGGAGAACGGCGTGGGGGATATCCGGCTCGGATTCGAGCTGGTGACCTATCGCGACATTTTCGACTATCCCTACATCATGCCCTATGCCGAATTACGTCTGCCCTCCGGCGATGAAGACAAGGGACTGGGCGCAGGCGACCTGGCGGGCGACGTGGGCATCGCGCTGGGCTCCACCATGAACCGCTACTGGCATTTCATCGCAGATTTCCGGTACCTGATCCAACCGAATACCGACAACGGTTGGGCCGCGGGACTGGGACTGGTCCACGAGTTAAGCAAGTCGTTCGCCGTTTCCATTGAAGGACAGTTGCGCGACAAGAGCGCCGGCGACCGGCAGCGTCCAAAGGCCGTCATCGGCGGAATGACCTACAAGCCCACCAAGAAGTGGACCATATCCGTATTCGGCGGCGCCGAGACGGACAGCCGGGTGGATACGGTCGCCGGGTTGAAGGTCAACTACACGTTTCGTTGAGGCTACCCGGCGGCTCGTCATGCAGCACCAGGTATCTCCCTATGTGTGTCATGTTTGGGTCTGCGTGAATGACCGGGGGGGACGGTCCCGGGCTTGCGCCGACGGCGTCGGAATGGCGATCAAGGACGGACTCAAGGCGGCCGCATCGGAGCGGGGCTGGAAGGGACGCGTCCGGATTTCCCACAGCGGGTGCATGGGCCTCTGCGCGAACGGGCCGAATGTGATGATCGAACCGGACCACGTTTGGCGCTCCGGCGTGACGCCCGGGGATATCCCTGCGATTCTTGATGAGATTGCTCGGCGGCATCCGGAGTTGGCCGCGCCGCCGGCGTGACGGGATGCGTCGGATTCGCGTCATCCTGAATCCGCGCTCCGGCGCTCGTTCGATCTCAACCTCCCTGCTTCAGACCCTTGATTCCGCGTTGGGCGAGGGCGATACCGACCTGACCTTCCAGATCAGCCGCTCGCCCGCTGATGGCCGCGAGAAGACCCGCCGTGCCGTCGGCGAGGGCGCCGACACCGTGATCGCCGTCGGCGGCGATGGCATGGTGAACACTATCGGCGGCGAGTTGATGGGTACCGGCGTTGCGCTCGGTGTCATTCCCGCTGGCAGCGGCAACGGTTTCGCCCGCCATTTCGGCCTGCCGCTGCAGTGGAACCGGGCGGCCGAGGCGCTGGCCCGTTCCGACCGCCACGAGATTGATGTCGGCGCCGTCAACGGCCGGCCCTTCTTCGTCACCTGCAGCCTCGCGTGGGATGCCGAGATCGTGAAGTGGTTCGAGCGCTCGCCGGTCCGCGGCGTGCTGCCCTATGTGATGTCCGCGGCGTATGGTCTGTTCGAATATACGCCGCAGCCGTTCGAGGCGGTCTTCGACGACGGCGAACGGGTCACGTATGACGATCCCATCGTGTTCACGGCGGCCAACCTGACACAGTTCGGAGGCGGCGCGCGCATCGCTCCGGAGGCCAATGCCCAAGACGGACGGCTCGAACTCGTGGTGGTGCTGAGGAGGGATACCATGCAGGCCCTCGCCGGGCTGGGCCGCCTCTTCGACGGCACCATCGCCCGGCTCTCCGCCGTCCACACGCGGTCCTTCCGGAATCTCGTCGTAACCCGTCGGCGTCCCGCGCCCGTCCAGATAGACGGAGAACTGCTGCCGCCGGAACGGGAACTGACCATCGAAGTGTTGGACCGCAAGCTCACCGTACTCGTGCCCCGTGGCGAGAGCGCCGTGCGCCGATGACTCCTCCCAAACAGTCCATGTCCTCCTGGAGCTCCAGAGAACGGGTGGCCGCCGCCATAGCCCACCGGACCTCCGACCGCCTGCCCCTGACCTTCGACGCCCAGCCGGAAGTGTATGCGCGGTTGTATGCGCATTTCGGTTTATCCCCGTCGGATCGGGCGGCGTTGTTCGATCGGTTGGGCGTGGATACGTGGATGGTCGGGCCTCGTCATCAGGGAGCGCCGCCGGAGCCCGACGAGCGGGGGGAGCGAACGTCCATCTGGGGCTACCGGACGCGGCGGATCTCTTACGGCGGCGGCGCCTACGACGAGTTTGTCCACGCGCCGTTGGCCGGGCGCGACGAAGTCGCCGATATCCGCCGCCACGCCTGGCCATCCCCGGCGCAAATTGATTTTTCAGAGCTGCCCGATCGCATCGCGCAGGGCGGCGAGCGCGCGGTCATCGGAGCCTTCACCTGGGGTCCTTTCTTCATCGCCAGCGTCGTGCGGGGCATGGAAGACCTGCTCGTTGACTTTGCCGTCCGTCCGACCTATGCGCACGCCTTGATCGAGCGGATCGGCGAAATCAGCGAGGCGGCGTTGGACACCCTGCTGGAACGGCACGGGGCACGGCTGGACATCGTCTATATGGCCGACGATTACTGTTCCCATCAGGCCCCGCTGTTCAGCCCGGCGATGTTCCGGACTTTCGTAATGCCCTACCTGCGCCGCTACGTGGAGAAGGTTCACCGTCGCGGCCAGAAGTTCCTGCTGCATTGTTGCGGCGCGGTGCGCCCCCTGCTGCCGATGATCATCGAGGCCGGTGTGGACGTCCTCGAGCCGATCCAGATCACGGCGGCCGGCATGGAGCCGGCGGCGCTAAAAAGGGATTTCGGCCGCGACCTGTGTTTCTACGGCGGGGTGGACCTCCAGCACATTCTCAACCGGGGCACCCCCGAGAGGGTCGCGGAAGAGGTGCGCCGCCTGGCGGACGTGCTGGGCGAAGGCGGGGGGTATATCCTGGGTCCCGGCCATACCTATATTCAGGTGGACGCCCCCACGGACAATATTCTGGCGATGTATGCGACGGGCAGACAGCAGAAATCGGGCGCGGATTTGAAAAAGGACGCGGACATTCTCGGCCCGCGGGTTTCCAGCGGAGATGGAAATTGAACGCCGCCATTGAACGCCGACGCCTCGGCGCGCTGACACTGGAGAACGTGCCCCAGCCGGATCCCGAGCTGGAAGAGCGCTGGGCGCAGTACGCCGAAATACGGTCCTCCGCGTTGGCTGATTGGGCGCCCGGCGGCCGGGGATTGCTCATCCAGACCCGTTTCGCCCAGACCGTTCAACTGCATCACGTCGCGGCGCCCGGCGCCATGCGACGGCAGCTGACCTTCTTTTCCGAACCCATCGGCGCCGTCGCGACCGGTCCGGATGCCGCTCGGCCCGCGTTCCTGTTCTTGAAGGACCGGGGCGGCGACGAGTTCTCCCAGTTGTACCGGTTCGACTGGAATACCGGCGGCATCGCCCGGCTGTCCGATGGCGCATCGCTGAATGCGTCGCCGGTCTGGTCGCGCCGCGGCGACCGGTTCATCTACACCAGCACCCGCCGGAATGGTCGCGACCGCGACCTTTGGTTGGCCCGCGAGGACGATCCCGCGCGGCCGCGGATGGTCCTGTCCGCCGGCGGCAACTGGCGCGCAATCGAATGGTCGCCCGACGATCGCCGCATCCTCGTGGCGCATTACGTCTCGATTGCGGAGAGCCATTTTCATGTACTCGATGTGGAGACCGGGCGCCGAACGGAGGTGCGCCCCGGCGGGGCCGCCGCCCATTTCGAGGATGCGGTCTGGGCGCCCGACGGCGGCGGCCTTTACTACGGTTCGGATGAAGGCGCCGAGTTCGTTACGCTGCGGTATCTCGACCTGGCCACCGGTGTATCCGAACCGCTGTCCGCCGCGATCCCCGGGGACGTCGGACAGATCCTGCTGTCGCCCGACCGCAAGACGCTCGTGTTTCAGGTCAACGCCGATGGCTATACCGAGCTGCATGCGCTGGATCTGGCGGGTCGCCGGATGCGTCCGCTGAAGGTCGGCGTGCCGCGGGGAAAGATTTTCGGTCTGCGCTTTCACCCGACGGCGAACCGCCTGGCCTTCCATTGGACCGCGCCCGATACGCCGGGCGATGCGGGCGTGCTCGACCTCGAGGGCGGCGGATTCGAACGCTGGACCTTCAGCGAGACGGCCGGCCTCGATCCCCGGCGCTTCGTGACGCCATCGCTCATTCGGTACCCGACCTTCGATGCGGTGGACGGCCGCCCGCGCGAGATCCCCGCGTTTTATTATCGCCCGCCAGGCGCGGGCCCCTTTCCCGTGCTGATCCACATTCACGGCGGACCGGAGTCGCAGTTCGTTCCGCGCTTCGAGCCGGTCATCGCCTTCCTCACGGTGGAGGAGGGCATCGCGGTGCTGGCCCCCAATGTTCGCGGGTCTTCGGGCTATGGGCGAACCTATGTCGGCCTGGATGACGGACGCCGGCGCGAGGACTCCGTGCGCGACATCGGCGCATTGCTGGAATGGATCGCCGCGCAACCGGAGTTGGATGCGCGCCGCGTTGCGGTCATGGGGAGTTCTTACGGCGGCTATATGGTGCTGGCGTCGCTCGTGCATTTCGGCGAACGGCTGGCCTGCGGCGTCGAAGCCGTCGGCATCGGCAACTTCGTGACCTTTCTGGAAAACACGCAGGAGTACCGTCGCGACCAGCGGCGGGCGGAGTACGGAGACGAACGAGACCCGCAGATGCGCCGCTTTCTGCTCTCGATCTCGCCGCACACGCACGCGGAACGTATTCGAAAACCCTTGCTGATCGCGCAGGGACGCAACGACCCCCGCGTTCCCGCGTCGGAAAGCGAGCAGATGGTGGCCGCCATCCGAAACGCCGGCGGAACCGTGGCCTGCATGATCGCAGATAACGAAGGCCACGGCTTCCGAAAAAAGGACAATCAACGTGCATTCTACACAGCCGCCACCCTGTTCTTGCGCCGTTATCTCAAAGGCCGGTGATCCGGCCCGCGGCGCCGCTCCAGGGCCGTGGAGCGGGGTGTCCGCCCGGCACGGTTCGTCGTCGCCAGCGATGCACCGGGGCGAGCGGCGCGAGCCCGTGAGGAAACCCGGGAATAACGCGTGGGCCGTGCGACACCGCCGTACAGCCGGAAACGCGCCATTCCCTCGCGCTATCGCAACCGGCGAGGCGGTCCAATTTAGATGCTGACATCTCTGCCGCCCCTCACGTCCGCCGGCGGTTCGCTTCTTCTGCGACGGGAGAACGCAGGATGCGCCGGCCGGGACCGCAACTTGACATCCGGGAAAGCCGGTGTAGCCTTTCGCGAACGCACAAAAGGAACAGCGCCGTGAAGCAAAATCCGCTGGCCGTCATCTCAATTTTCCTGTTGGCGGGTGTCGTGTTCGGGTGGTCGGCCTATGCGCGTCTCTGGTCGAACCGCACCGGCGATCACATCGAGGCCGAATTGGTTCAGATCGAAGGCGACCGCGTCATTCTCCGGACGCCTGAGGGGCGCCTGTACCGGGTGCCCTTCGCCAGCCTGTCCGATGACGATCAGGCGTATGTGCGTGACGCGGTGGCGCCCAAGCCCCGGCCGAGCCCGCCGGTTCCAGCTCCGGCGCCCGAGCCGCCTCCGGATGTCGCCAAGGCCGTCGAAATCTTCCTAGCGCCGCCCGTGACCGAGGCGGACTTTATGCGCGTCATGCGGCAGTCCTGCCTCCGGTGCCATAAGATTTGCACCAGCGTGGATTCCCTGATCACAGCAAAATGGATTCGGCCCGGCCGGCCGGATCGCAGCCCGGTCTTCACGATCATCGGCAAACACCAGAAGCCGGAGGGAAAGTACCACGATCTCTCGGAGGCCGATCGGCAGATCGTCCACGACTTCGTCAAGGGATTGGACGCGCGGGCCAACTGATCGCCGTCGCTCCCGTCTGCGGGTCGTCTGACGGCCGCCGGAAGCGGACCGCGCTTACCGCGCCGGTGCCCGAATTCGAGACTCCTCTCGGGCGCGATCCAATACCGCCGGCATCACCGGATAGACGCGCGTGATCAAGCGGCCTTCGGCCGGTGCGTGGCGGCTCAGTACTATGGCGTTCTCGTCCACTCGAAGATGCAGTCCGGCCGCCATGGCGGTGTAGCGCAGCGCGTCCCACAACGTCACATTGCGCAGGTTCAGCGTGATGCGCGGGACATCGGCCCCACCCGCCTCCAGGATCGCCAGGCGGAGTTCGCGTCCCCGGGGATCCGCTTGCTGCGCCACTCCCTGTAATTGGTCGAGCGCTTCCGCGACGGTCGAACCCTCGGTTCGCCATTCCGGCAGCCGGATGGCTTCGGCCAGTTCTCGCGCACCGGGCCGCGGGGGCACCGTGTCGGCGTCCGCCAGCGAAGCGGCGCCGGCCAGCGCAGCCGCGGTGCACCGCGGCGCGAACCGCCGGAAAATCCTCTGGAGCGAGTTCATGCCTTCAGGGTGGACCGCATGCGGCCGCGGCACAAGCGGATTATGTCGGATTTTTTCAGTCGCTGGGTTCCAGACCCCGCACGTGCGAGAAGCGCGGTTGTTTCGAACAACGAAAGCGCCGTCGCGCCGGCGGGGATGCGAGCAGGACGCAGTGTGGGGTGCAGCTACACGAGCCCTCGAACGACTTCGGGGCCCTGCACGGGGTTTGTTCGGCGGCGCCGTCCGTCGCTTCGCCTCCAGGGCCTTTAGGAATAGGGGCCGGTCGCAACGCCGTGGGCCGCGCGGCCCACGGCGCCATTCGATTGACCCGACGCCGGAACAGGGTTACTCTGAAAAACGTTCCCATGCCCGCACTGGCCCTATATGTCATCGGCGAGCCGCGCGTCGGCAAGTCAGCCGTCTTCGATGCACTGACCCTTTCGCCCAGCGGACCGAATTTCATGACGAAATCCGGCCACCGCTACGGAACCGTCAAGGTGCCGGATGCGCGGCTGGAGGCGCTGAATGCGCTCTACCAGCCTAAGAAATTCACGCCGGCGGAAGTGACTTTCGTGGACCTGGCGCCCGGCGGAAACGAGCCGGTGAAATTCGGCGAGTTGACCGGCCTGCTGGGCAATGCCGATGCCTTCGTCGTCGTGGTGCAGTGCTTCGGCGACGCCGATTTCTCGGGTCGCCCCCTCGATGCGGCCGCGCAGATGGAGTCGCTGTTGCTGGAGCTGGTCGTCACGGATCTC
>CAYLTB010000110.1:0-10532 GCA_964386675.1 uncultured Verrucomicrobiota bacterium | reverse complement strand
GCCGCCGGTGCCGTCGGGGGCGCCGCCGGGGGAGCGGCCGCCGCGCTTGCCGGCGCCGGTGCGGGGGCCTGGATGACCGGCACCGCCTTGGCGAAACGCGTCGTCGGAATCGCCGAAGAGCCGAACTTCTCGCGCACCAGTTTGACCTGCTCCGGCGTCAGCGATGCGGCATGGTTGGTCACGACGATGCCCATACCCGCGAGCCGGAGCATCGCCTCCTTACTCGTCAGATTCAGTTCCCGGGCCAGGTCGTGCACTCTCATGATTCGATCGCCCCGTGTTCCTTTTCATATGCGGCTTCGGCGGCTTTGTGGACGGCCTCCGCCGTCGTCGCGTCAAAACCCTCGACGGCGGCCAGGTCGGCGATGTCCGCCGCCAACAGACCTTCCACCGTCAGGAAGCCGGCCTGCACCAGCGCTTCGGCCCGCTCGGGGCCGATCGCCTCGATTGCCGCCAGTGTGTCGACGGCCTTGCGGACTTTTTCCTCAAAAGTCGTATCCTCCGGCTGGCGCTGGATGTCTATGCGCCAGCCGGTCAGCTTCGCCGTCAGCCGCGCGTTCTGCCCCTTCTTGCCGATGGCCAGCGACAGCTGGTCGGCGTCCACGATGACCGACACCGTCCGCGTCGCCTCGTCCACGTTGACCTTGGAAAGCTTGGCGGGCGCCAGGGCGTTGGCCACATAGATGCGGATGTCCTCGTGCCAGCGGACAATGTCAATCTTCTCGCCGGACAGCTCGCGGACGATGTTCTTCACCCGCATGCCCCGCATGCCGACGCACGCGCCGACGGGGTCCACCTTCTCGTCGTGCGAAAAGACGGCCAGCTTGGTCCGAAAACCCGGCTCGCGGGCGATGCCCTTGATCTCGACGGTGTTGTCAGCGATCTCGGAAACCTCCAGTTGGAACAGGCGGCGCACGAAGTCCGGATGGCTGCGCGAAAGGACGACCATCGGCCCCATCGCGTTCTCGTCCACGCGCAAAATATAGGCGCGGACGCGGTCGCCGATCTGGTATTCCTCGATCGGCACCCGTTCGGAGGCGGGCATCACCGCCTCGGTGCGGCCCAGGTCGATGATGACATCGCTGCGTTCGAACCGGCGCACCGAACCGCTGACGATGTCGCCTGCGCGGTTCTTGTACTCGCCGAAATCGCGTTCCCGCTGGGCCTGCCGCAGGCGCTGGAGGATGGACTGCTTGGCGGTCTGCGCGGCGATGCGGCCGAAGTTCCGGGGCGTAAGATCCACTTCGATGACGCTGCCCAGCTGGGCGTCTTTGTGGGTCAGGCGGGCGTCCGCCAGGGCGATTTCCAGGGCAGGATTGGTCACTTTGTCCACCACCGTGAATCGGCCCACGGCGCGGATGTCGCCCGTCTTGCGGTTGATCCGCACGCTGACGTCGTCCGCGTGCGAAAGGCTTTTCTTGGACGCCGCGAGCAGGGCGTCCTCAATGACCGCGCACAGCGTTTCCCGGTCAATGCCCCGCTCCCGTTCCAGATAGTCCAACTGGGACAGCAATTCGTTGTTCATGGTCAAGCTCCCGGCCGCCTGCGCGCCCGTAAACTAAAAAGAACCCCATACGCAAAGGAGTGGGACGAATCCCACTCCCGCGCAGGTAGCATCGATTCAATCCGGTCGAGCTTACCCGGCGACCCCACGGGGCGTCAAGGGCGATCGCGGCGGCTCCGTCTGGTCTTTTCTTTCGGCCGTCGTCGGGGTAATAGCAGAGCCCATCCAAACGAAGAGGGTGTCTCCCATGCGATGGCAGTGTTTCTTTCGGGTTCTGGCGCTGACGTTGGTCGCCGCCGCCCGCGCGCAGGACGTGCGGGTGTCCAAGCCGGGCGGCGAAAAATCGGCGGTGGACTTTTCCGGCCTGGCGGTTTCGGCGGATGCGCCCGCGCGCACGTTCGTGCAGGTGCTGCGGGCGGACCTGCTGAGGTCCGGCGGGTTCACGGCCGCGGCGCCCGGCCGCGGTGAGTTCCGCCTGACGGGGTCGGTCAGCGGCGCCTCCGCCCTGGAGGCGCGGGTCGAGGCGCTCAACGCGGCGACGGGCCGACGGATCTTCGGCAAAAGCTATAGCGTCTCCGCCGCCGAGGCGCGGCGCCTGGCCCACGTCGTCGCCGACGAAATCGTCCAGGCCGCAACGGGCCGGCCCGGGTTCGCGTCCAGCCGCCTCGCGGTGATCGGGCGCCGCGGCACCGCGAAGGAGTTGTTCGTTTGCGATTCCGACGGCGCGAATCTGCTCCAGGTCACGCGCGATAACTCCATCAGCCTCTATCCGCGGTGGAGCCCGGACCGCGCGCGGATCGTATACACCTCCTACATCAAGCGATTCCCCGACGTTCTGATGATCG
Organism: uncultured Verrucomicrobiota bacterium; assembly: GCA_964386675.1. Taxonomy (GTDB): domain Bacteria; phylum Verrucomicrobiota; class Kiritimatiellia; order PWTM01; family PWTM01; genus CALGXT01. The sequence goes on along the minus strand of CAYLTB010000110.1, from coordinate 8,183 downwards.
AGCTGGCAACCGGCGCGCGCACCCGCATCGCCGGATACCCCGGTCTCAATGCCGGCGGTGCCCTGTCGCCGGACGGCCGCGCGGCCGCGTTGGTGCTCTCCCGCGATGGGAATCCGGACATCTACGTCAAACGGCTCGCCGACGGCGCGCTGTCCCGGATCACGAACACGGCCCGCGCGGCCGAATCCAGTCCCTCCTGGTCCCCGGACGGACGGCAGCTGGTCTTTGTGTCGGATGTGTCGGGCCGCCCGCAGTTGTACGTCGTGGGGCGCGACGGCGGGGCGCCCCGCCGGATCACCCTGCGCGGTTCGGAGAACGTTGCGCCCGACTGGGGCCCCAACGGCAAAATTGCGCACGCTTCGCGCGTCGGCGCCGTCTACCAGCTCGCGATTACCGATCCCGCCACCGGTGAAACGACGCCGCTGGCGCTCGATGGAGCCGATTGGGAGGATCCCTCCTGGGCGCGCAACGGCCGGCACCTGGCGGCCGTCCGACGCGACACCCGCGGCTCGGCCGTCTACCTGGTTGACAGCATGGGCGACCCTCCGATACCTTTGCTGACGGAGGGCGATTGGTTTTCGCCCGCATGGTCGCCGTAAGGGTCGGCGGAAAAGCGTAGTTCAGCAGAGAGGCAAGTCATCATGTTCAGTCCCCGGTGTTGGAGCGTGGTTGCGTTGGCGTTGGCCGTCGGTATCGCGGCTTCCGGTTGCCGTAGTCGCCGCGGGTCCGGCGGCGTCGGTGAACTGACCGGGACAAATATCGTGACCGATCCTGGCGCGGGTATCGGCATGGACATCGGCATGGGCGACGAGCGGCTGGAAGGCGAAATCGCGTCCGTGAAATTCGAGCCGGTGTACTTTGACTATGACAGCTCGCAAGTGAAGGCCTCGGAGCGCGGGAAGATCGAGGCGGTAGCGGCGTACCTGCGTTCCAACGCCGCGAAGAAATTGATTATTGAGGGCCACTGCGACGAGCGCGGCAGCGCGGAGTACAATCTGGCGCTCGGCGAACGGCGCGCGCTGGCGGTGCGATCTTACCTGGTCGGATTGGGGATTGAGGCCGCCCGCATGCAAACCTCCAGCTTTGGCGAGGAGCGGCCGGCAGTGCCGGGCACCGGCGAGGCGGTCTGGCGCCTCAATCGTCGCGCCGAGTTCGTCCTGATACAGTAGTGCGGCGTTCACTCAACGGTCGCGAAACACCGCCCGGCGGCGCCAGCGCGGCCGGGCGGCGTTTGTTCTTCGGGCGCGGAGCAGGTCCATGATATACGGCGGATGCCACGGGATGCCGGCCTTTCTCGGTGGATCGCCGGGCGCGGGCGAACTCCTCGTGGTCTTTGCCGCCTTCCTGCTGCTTTTCGGATCCAAGCGCCTGCCGGGTATCGCGCGCAGTCTCGGACGCGCCCTGGAGGAGTGGCGACGCGCGGCGCGCCAGATGCGCGACGAACTGATGAACGCCGACGGCGAGGAGGCCCCGCCGCCGGCGCCGAAATCGCCGCCGACCTGGCCCGTTCCCCCAGCCGCGCCGCCACAGGACGATGAACACCCGCACGACGGATGACGAGGTCGCCGGCGGCACAAAGCCGTTCCTGGCGCACTTGGAAGACCTGCGCGCCACGTTGCTGCGCATGGCGGCTTCGTTCGTCGTCGCGTTCGCGATCGCCGTTCCGCTGGCGCCGCGCGTCTTCGGTCTCCTCTTGCGGCCGCTGGTTCGGGCCGTCGGCGCAAGCGAGCCGTATCTGCGGTCGCTGGAGGTCGCGGGCGCCTTCACGCTGGCGCTGCGGGTCATGCTGGGGACGGCGCTGATCTTCAGCGCGCCGTTGCTGATCGCCTTCGCGGCGCAGTTCGTCTATCCGGGCCTGACCCGGCGTGAACGGCACGTCGCCACGAGCGCGCTCGCTGCCGCGGGCGCGCTGTTCGCCTTCGGCGTTGCGCTCGGTTATTTCACGACGCTGCCGCTGGCGATCCGCGTGATGATGTCCCTCCATGATTGGATGGGCGTGCGCGCGGAATGGACCGTGACCAGCTATGTGGCCTTTGCGCTGCAGTTGCTGCTGGCGTTCGGACTGGTCTTCGAGTTGCCGATCGTGATCGTCGCGCTCGGGCGTCTGGGACTGGTGACGGCCGCGCGGTTGCGGAAATACCGGCGCCATGCGATCGTCGTGCTGCTCCTCACGGCGGCCCTATTGACGCCGCCGGACGTGTTCACCCAACTCGCGATGGCCGTGCCGCTGATCGCGCTCTACGAGGTGTGCATCCTGATGATCGCCATCGGCGAGCGCCGCCGGCCATGAAAACGCTTCGCCTATCCAGCTTCGGCGTCCGCGGATTTGTCGGGGAATCGCTGACCCCCGGAACCACGCTCGATCCACGTTCCGGAGGGCTTTCGCCGGACTCGTGGAAGGACGCCGCGTGCTGATCGGGCGCGATCCGCGCGCCTCCTCGCCCATGCTCCACGCGGCCGCCGTGGCCGGCCTGATGTCGGCCGGCTGCGAGACGCTCGACTTGGGTATTTGTCCGACGCCGATGCTGCAATACTGCGTCCCGGCGATGGGAGCGGCGGGCGCGATTGCCATTTCCGGAGGGCACCACCCGGCCGGTTGGAACGCGCTGCTGCTGATCGGACCGGACGGTGGCCCGCTGGAACCCGCGACCGGCGAACAGGTGCTCGACGCGTTTCACGCGGGCGCATTCGCGGGGCGCGACGCGCGCTCTATCGGCGTGTGCCGGCCGGCCGGCGATTTCGCCACGGCTTACTTCGACGCCCTGGAACGGGCCGTCGCCGCGGAGGCCATCCGCGCGGCCGGTTGCCGCATTGTGCTCGACCCCGTCGGCGGTGCCGGCTGCCCTTTCGTGACGGCCTGGGCCCGACGCTTCGGCGTGGATGCGCTCGCCGTCAGCGGCGAGCCGACGGCCTACCTGGCGCGCGATCCCGAGCCGCGCCCCCGCAACGCCGCGCCGCTCGCCGCCATCGTCCGTGCCCTCGGCGGGCGCGCCGGTTTCGTGTTCAGCAGCGACATGGGCCGGATGTCGCTCGTGACCGAGTCGGGCGAGCCGCTCAGCGAAGAGCTGACGTTCGCGCTGATCGCCGACCATGTGCTGCGCCGCCGTTCGGGGCCGGTCGTGACGAACGGCTGCACGACCCGCGCGCTCGACGACCTGGCCCGGCGCTATGGCGTGCCGTTGGTGAAAACTCCGGTCGGACAGGCGTACGTGATATCGGCGATCCGCGACGAGGGCGCGGTGCTCGGGGGCGAGGGCAGCGGCAGCGTTGCGCTGCCGTCCTTCAGCCTCGCGTTCGACGGGTTCCTGATGATGACGCTCGTGCTGGAGTGTCTGGCGACGTCCGGGCAGCCGCTCTCCGTCCGCTTACAGGAACTACCGCGGTACGCGATCGTCAAGCGCAGCGTCGTGTGCGCTCCCGGCGAGGGCTATCGCGCACTGGAGCGCGTGCGCGCCGAATTCGAGCGGGAGCGGCCGTGCCGGATGGACGAGACCGACGGCCTGCGCGCCGACTACGACGACGGCTGGGTCCACGTGCGCGCCTCGCGAACGGAACCGCGGGTGCGGGTGATCTCCGAGGCGCAGACGCGCGCCGTGGCGGAGGCGCGCGCCGAGCGGATGATCCGCTGGATGGCGCTGGGATACGGCTCATGAAGGAAGCGCTCAAAGTCGGCGTATCGGGCGTGCGCGGCATCGTCGGCGATTCGATGACGCCGCGGGTGGCCGTTTCGTTCGCGCAGGCCTTCGGAGCGTTCGTCGGCCGCGGCGCCGTGGTCGTCGGCCGCGATACGCGGCCGTCGGGCCGCATGCTCGAGCGCGCGGTCGTGGCGGGGCTTCAGAGCGTCGGCTGCCGCCCGCTGTTGGCCGGTATCGCGCCGACCCCGTCGTTGTTGATGGCCGTGGCCGAGACGGACGCGCGCGGAGGCATTGCCATCACCGCCAGCCATAATGCCGCCGAGTGGAACGCGCTGAAGTTCATTGACCGCGACGGGCAATTCTTGAGCCCGGCGCGCGCGGATGAATTGCTGGACCTTTACCACCAACGGGATTTCGCCATGGCGCCGGAAAGCGACCTGCCGCCGGAAACGCCGCTGCCGGACGTGGCGGCGTCCCACCTGGCGAAGGTGGCGACGTACGCAGACGCCGACGCCATCCGCCGGCGGCACTTCCGAGTGGCGGCGGACGTCTGCAACGGGGTGGGGGCGCTATTTACCGAACAGTTTCTCTGCGACATGTTGGGTTGCGCCGTGACGGTCGTGCATGGCGCCCCCAGCGGACTGTTCGAGCGCGATCCGGAGCCGCTGCCCCAGCACCTCGCCGCGCTCTCGCGCGCGGTGGTCGCCGGCCATTGCGACGTCGGCTTCGCACAGGATCCCGACGGCGACCGGCTCGCGATCGTGGATGAGCGCGGTGTGCCGATCGGCGAGGATTATACCCTGGCGTTCGCCGTCCGCCAGGTCCTGGAAACCCGCGGCAAGGGGCCGGTCGTCATCAACCTCTCCACCAGCCGCGCCGTCGAGCAAATCGCGCGCGCGGCAGGCTGTCCGGTGACGCGGACCCGGATCGGTGAGATTCACGTCGCCGCCGAAATGCGCCGGCAGGGCGCCGTCATCGGCGGCGAGAGCAACGGCGGTGTGATCGTGCCGGCGATGTACCCCTGCCGCGACAGCTTCACCGCCATGGCGCTGGCGCTGGCGCTGATGGCCGCCACCGGAGAACCCGTAAGCGCGTTGCGGGCGCAAATACCCGGATATCGCGTCGTGCGCGCGAAAGTCCACCGCACCCCCGCCGAATCCGCCGAAGCCTTGCGCCGCCTGCGCCGCCGATACGCCGAGCGGCATCCGAATCTGTTGGACGGGATTCTTATCGAGTTCGAAAACAGCTGGGTCCACGTGCGGCGTTCCAACACCGAACCCGTACTGCGTGTCACGGCCGAAGCCCCCACCGAAGCCGAAGCCGCGGCACTGGCCGCCCGCCTCGTTTCGGAAATCGCCGGCGCCTGACCGCCCCGCCGCATCGCTTGATTCTCAATACCGCCTCAAAGGGTGTAAACAATAAGTCGCATTTTTTAGAAATACATATTGACATCCATTCGAACGCTGTAAAAATGGTGCCTGTGAATTGGGTTTTCAGCGCGACGATGAAGGCTGAAGCGGCCATACGGGAGTGTGCGGCGCGCGGGCATCGCGGGTCCGCGGTGGGGCGGCATTCCGCCGGCATGACGCTCACGGAAGTGCTGGTTGCGATAGGCATTCTCGCGTTGGTTTTCGGCGGCTGCTACCGGCTGATAACGCAGGTGACCCAAATGCGGGTCGCGGCTCAGCGCCGCTACGCGGCGGTCGTCATCGCCAACAACCGGATCGAGCGCATCAAGGCGGCCGGATTCCGCGAAGCTTTTGCGTATGTGGAAAACCGCGTTCCCGTAGATGAACGCGGCACGCCTGCGAGCGACGGCCGCTTTCTCCGGACTACCGTCGTTGAGCCCGGCGTTGCCGGCGACAGCCGGCTGGCGCGGGTGGTGGTCACCGTCGAACAGCGGCCGTTGCGGGCGGGGGTTCCGGTCGGACAGCCGGAATCGGTTGCGACGCTGCTGACGGAGTACCTGGTGCCATGAAGACAGCGCCCAACCTACCGCGTGCGCACGCCGGCTTCACGCTGGTGGAGTCGTTGCAGGTAGCGTTGCTTTTGTCCCTGTTGCTACTGGTCGTGGTCACTTCGCTCGCGTTTGCCTCCCGATCGGAGCGGCGGAACTCCGTGCAGGGGGATCTGGACCTAGACGCGCGCCTGCTGACCGAGCGAATGCGCCGCGATTTGTGGCTGACGTCGCGGGACCGTGTACTGTTGTATCCGCCGGGCCCCGGGCCCTACACCGCCATCGGGTTTCCGGTGCTGTACCGGACGGACGATTCCTCGATGCCGGAGCTTCCGGAAGAGGGTGGGCAGGTCGAGTGGAATGCCACGGTCATCTACCACTTATGGGATGGGCAACCCCGCGAAGTTCGCCGCACCGTTTTTCGTCCCAATACGGGTCTGACGGACGCGCAGCGGTTGGAGCAGGTCGAAAGCGTCGTCCTCAACGGCCACGGCCAAGGGACCTACAATGGCGCGAACGCGTCCACCCGAACCCTGGTCCGAAACCTGGTCGAATGGCGCATCAATGCCGTGGGGTCGTCCTTTGACGGCTATTCCGAGACGGAAGGTCGCCGGTGGGTCAGTTTCGGTTCCTTACCGCTGTCGCCGGGGGAACACGACTTTGTTTTCCGCGTGACCGGCCGCAACCGTAACAGCCAGGGTTTCCGAGCGGGTATGGATACCCTGTTCATGTCGCCTTGCGCCGCCCCCCGCGAGGCGGAAGCGCAACTCCCGCCGCAGAGTTGGTCCGGCGCGGCGCCCGTGGCCGAAGTCCTGTCGGACGGCACGTGGAGCGGCCATGGCCGGCTGGTGTTCCCGGCAACGGGTCCGGGTCACGAATTCCTGTTGAGGATGGAAAACGATCGCTGGGAAGAGCGAAATTTCCGAAATACCGGCGCCCTGTTCGAAGACACCGTGGCTACGTTTGACGCGGCGCGCGGCGCGTATGCCTATGGTATCCAGCTGACAGGCTGCGGTCGCGTGTGGGAGGCGTACCGGCAGACCCGCGATGCGACCGAAGCCAATCCCTCCGCGTCTCTGGGGGATGTTGCGATTCGGGTGCTGCTGCGGGGCGAAAACCTGCCCGACGGCGGATGGGTGGATTTCAACGGCACCAACGTATGGGCGGGTTTTCGCACACAGGATCAGCGCTATTTGCGCATCCGCGATGCCTTCATCGCCGAGGCGGATCCGGCCGCCCCGATGAACTTCATTCCCGGCACCTTGCTGCCGCTGCGTTTTCGCGATATGGCGCAGACCATCTTCACCGGCGCGTATGAATCCGACTCCGCGCCGTTGCATATCCGGAAAGATAAGAGCTATGTCGTGGGTTTCAGTGTCCGGGGTTTCGATCCAACCGGCATGGGTTTTGCGCGGGAGTGGACACCGCCCGACGCCAACGCCGTCCCTTCGTCCTATCTCGTCGCGTCGGCGGACTCCACGACCGTGCAGGCGCCCGTGTGGAACTCGCGCAGCGATGTGCAGGTCAGCCCGAAGGTGTTCGCGCTGGAATACGTTCGGGCGGGCTATGCGCCCGTGGGATTCTACACGTCCCAGGTGTTCGACACCCGGACGGACGATCCGCAGTTCCTGGAATTCGATTGGAATGCGCTGATCCCGCAAGGCGCTGGGCTGGAAATGCGCATCCGCGCCGGGCAGACGCCGGACCTCGCGGACGCGCTGCCCTGGGAAAGGATCTCGCCCGTGGCGCGCGGCGCGGCGCCCGTGGCCCAAGGCCGGTATGTGCAGGTGCGCGCGCGAATGACGCCCACCCCGGACGGGCAGCAAACGCCGCTGCTGCGCGATTTCAAGTTGCGATGGCTCGGTCCGACGAGAGCGGTGGATGTCGGCGGGGTGTTCACCACCGGGCCCGACCACGGCATCATCGAGCTTCTGGTGGACGGCGCGCGGCTGGTGCAGGGCATCACGGTGGATTTGACGGTGTACAAGGACGTGTCGATGGGCAGCGGGCCCCGTCAACGGTTGACGTCCTCGGTCTTTGCGGAAATGTCGCCGCGCAATACCGGCCTGTAAGGCCATAGGAGGCAATAGCCATGAAAAACCAGAATACGAAATCCGATCGCGGCCGGCAGGCGTCGGCCATGGTTGTGGTAATGACCCTGGTCATCCTTGCGGTCTTTATCACCGGCAGCATGGCGGCGTTCTCCACATCCCTCGCGCCGGTGGTCCGGCGGATGGCGGCCAACATCCGCGCCAAAGCGATCGCTGAAGCGGGCCTCAATCGCGCCTATGCCCTGCTGGCGGAGGATTTCAGCCGACGGACGGCGTCGCCGCTCCTGCCCTCGACCTCCTTTGGCGGCGGATCCTACGACGTACGAGTCGAGTCGGTGGGTACCCGCGCGGCGCGAGTGTACTCGACGGGCCGCTTCGGTCCCGCGGAGGCGCGTTTGTGCATGCTGGTGGAGAATCGCAACGAGACCGCCGAGGAGCGGCCGTCCGATCCGTTAAGCCCGTGGGGGCGCGCGATTTTCGCCAACGGCAATCTGCGGCTCAACGGCACGCCGCCCGCCGTGCGCGGCGATCGTGCGCGCG
>CAYLTB010000109.1:0-10719 GCA_964386675.1 uncultured Verrucomicrobiota bacterium | reverse complement strand
CGAAGGTCGCTGCGGAGGATTTCATAACGGCCGAACCGGGAGCGATCCACCGTGACCCGCCCCGGCAGTATTTCCTGTAGAGCGCCGTTGCCGAGCATCAGCACGGTGTATTCCGGGCCGGGCAGATAGTCCTCGATCAACGCCGCCTGGCCGAGCTGCTCATGGATGAAGCGGATGCGGCGCTCCAGCGCGTCACGGTCATGGACGACACTCTCGTCGCTGATCCCGATGGACCGGGATTCGCCGTCGGGTTTCACAAAGGCCGGGAACGCCACCTCCGGCACGGGCGAGCCGCGCGGCACGTAGGCAAACGACGGCACGCGCGCGCCCGTGGCGCGCATGATCCGGTGCGTCTCGTGTTTCAGGATCAGGTTCTTCATCGTCTGCGCGTTCGGCCCGATGTACGGGATGCCGCGCGCGTCCAGGAGGTCGGCGACCCAGATCGTTTCGCTCTCGTCGCCGATTCCCACGATGTCGGCCCGCTCCGAAAAGTAATAGAGCGCGCACCAGACGATGTCGAAGGTGCGGCGGTCGAGCGCATGTTCGAAATCCGATTCCGTCACGACCCACGCGATCTCGGCGGGGTATCCTGCGGCGTTCAGCGCGTCGCGGACGGTCTCGGTCACGTTCAGGTCGCCCCAACCCTGGGCGTCGCCGCCGGGGCCGGTCATCAATAGAACTCTGCGCATGGGAATCTCGCGGGTTGTGTCAGGTGTCCCGGAACAGGTCCGGCCGATGACGATAACAGCGCAATGCCGCGGCGGTCTCGGGCGAACGGCGTTCCAACACGCCCGCGATGGCCGTTACCCGCCCCTGTTCTAACGCGTGGCGCGAGAGCACGTCCAGGGTCAGGGCGGACGCTGAGCCCACGGCGGTCGGAATCCTTCGCAGCGCCGCCTCGCTCATGGCATGGTTGGGGTCGAGCAGCGTGACGGGTCCCGCGAAGTGACGCCGCAGCGCGGCCTCGAACCAAGGCCGGCTGTAGCCATAATGCGTACAGCAGAGCGCCGCCGCGAGGGGAGACCGTCGGTCCTGGAACCGCGAGGCCGCCTCGCCCACATAACGTTCGATCAAGTCCTTCACCGCCGCCGCGTCGGGGCCTTTCTCGATGACGCCGGCCAGCCGGTCGCAGGCTTGCGCGGCGAGGCGGTCCGTCGCGAAGCCCCACGCGCGCAACGCGGCCCGGTGCGTATCGGCCTCGACGGTAGTCGGCGTTCCCAGCACCAGCGCGCGGCCGTCGGGATGCGCCGTCAGCCACGCGCCGATCGCCTCGACGCCGAAGCCAATAATATCCAGGACCGGAACGATGCTCCGGCGGGCGAAGGGGGTGCGGTCGTACAGCACGGAGAGCGTATTACAGGCAATCAGAATCAAGTCGGGCCGCAAGGCCGCCATACCCTCCAACGCGCGGTCGAACACCCGGATCTTCTCGGCCGTGTCCGCCATGCGGTTGTAGCCGCGATCGGGCGCCGGACAGGCGTTGAAGAACGTCAGCGCGACCCGCGGCGGCCCGCCCCGTGCGCGCAAACCTTCGACCAGATCGGCGAAGATCGAAAGGCCGCCGAGGCCGGAGTCGGCGACGATATAATGGAGCGCGGGAGACGCGGGTCGGTGTTCCGGGACCGGAGATGGGGAATCGGGAGCCGTTTTCATGGGGCGCAGGTTCCCCGCGGGTGGCGTCGGGTCATCCACTCCTCCGCGAGGGCAACGGCCCAGCGGGGCGCGTCATCCAGTTGTTTCGTCATGATGCGGGACAGCAGGTCCATCCAGTGCTCGCGGTGCTGCATCGTGGTCAGCCGATTGCGGAACATCGCGGCGCCCTTCGGGGGATCCTTTTCCAAGACCGACAGGATGCGTTCGATTTCCTCCCGAAACCCGCGAACGCCGTAGTAGCGCAGGAAGCCGCGCCAGGCCTGCGCGACACCCTTGGGGCGCGCCAACGGCATCGAAACGCGCCGCAGGGCGCTGAAAAAGCGCCGCGCGTCGACGCCCTGTAACCGGCGCAGGCCCCGGGGGGATATGCCGTAGGGCACGATCTCCAAGCCCTGCAGACCGCGGCGGGAGAACTGCGCCTTCACGAGATAGCCGACCTTGCGGTAGTGAAGATCCGTTTCCTGGTAGAACGCGAAGTTGCCCTGACTGTAGCAGATGGGTACGCCGCCGCGGATCTCGATGCCTTGCGGCACGTGCGGATGATGCGCGACGATGAGATTGGCGCCGGCGTCGGCGAGGCGGCGAAACGCCGCTGCGACATAGGGTGGAGGGCAGGGGATGTATTCCAGTCCGGCATGCGCCACGACGATTACCGCGTCCACCCGGCTCCGCAGGCGCCGGATGGTCGCGGCCGCGGTCTCCGGCTCCCAGCCCCAGACGCCGGGCCCGCGGCCGGCGGCGGTGAGATCCTCGCCTTCGCTGAAGTTCACGAGGCCGATGCGCACACCCCGCACGGTCACACGCAGCGGACGCCGCGCTTCGGCGCCGTCACGGCCCGCGCCTACCGTTCGGATATGCCCTGCCGCAAGAAGGCGCCGCGTTTGTTCAAAAGCGGCAGCGCCGAAATCGAAGACGTGGTTGTTCGCCAGCGTGGCGACATCAAACGGCACGGCGGTCAGCGCGGCGACGTGCGCGGGACGGCCGCGAAAGACCGTGCCGCTCTTGACGGCGGGCGCGCCGACGTTGGAGAGCGCGCACTCGAGATTTACGACGCGCAGATCGCCGGCGCGGAGCACCGGCAACAGGTCGCCGTACACCGATTCGGGCGACTGCTCCAACCAGGCGTCAAACGCTCGGATCGGCGCCCAGTCGGCGGCGAAGACTATCGAGGCCGTCGGGACACCGGAATGCTCCGCGTCCCACCGCCCCCTGCGCCAATCGAAGCTCGCCCCGCCTTGTCGTTTCACGGGGGCAACATAGCATGTCCCGCCGGTTTGCTGAAATCCAACCGGGACGCCCGGGGTGCCCCAGGTGTCTGGCCGAATACCCTTGTCCAGGCGTCCTCGAGGGACCGGGGGCGTGCGCGAAGGCATTTGTCGGCAGGGGAATCGGCAGCGGTCTCGCCCGCAGAACGGTGGGCGAGCCCCAGGCCAGGGGCGACGCGGGTTTCTGTCGGACCAGCGCGGTCTGTTCTGTGCCGTCGGCGGCGGACGCGTCAGCAAACGCTCGCTTTTGGCGCGCGCGGCGTTATTCATATATCGTATGCTGACGTCCAACGACGGGGCGCAGACGGCGGGAGAACCGTTGATGAACGAGACAGTTCGTCTGAACGGCCATTGGAATGTGGTTTTCGATCCGAAAAACGAGGGCCGGGCGAAAGGATATTGCCGGAAGTTGCCGCGCGGCGTGGACGTTCCGGTACCCGGGGTGTGGGAGCTGGCGCGGCCGGGCTACGACGGCGCCGGTTGGTACGGTCGGTCCTTCGATCTGCCGGCCGATCGGATGGGCCGGACTTTCCGATTGCGGTTCGCCGCGGTCAATTACGCCTGTCACGTCTGGGTCAACGGTCAGGCCGTCGGCGGCCATGAGGGCGGCTACACGCCGTTCACACTCGATATCACCGCGGCAGTGACGCCCGGCCGCAACAACATCGTGGTGCGCGTCGTGGACCCGCCGCGCGACCGCGCGGTGGATGGCTTCGTTTCCAGCGCGCCGTTGCGCCAGACCGACCTGCCGACGGGGAAGGCGGGCTGGTACAATAATTTCGGCGGCATCTGGCAGGACGTGGACCTGTTGATTTCGGGCGATGCGTTCATCGAGGATGTCTTCGTGGCTGCCTCGTGCCTCCAGCGCAAAATCAAGGTCGAGTGCCGCATTTTCAACAAGGGCGCGGCGCGCACCATAGTCTGGACCGTGAGCGCCCGGCCGCGCCGGGGCGACGGCGGGCCGCTGTTCGAGGATCGCCGCGCCGTGCGGCTCAAATCGGGCGCCAACCTCGTCCGTCTGGAGCGCGCGATCGAGGGCTTCACGCCGTGGGACTGCGAGCATCCTTTTCTGTACGAACTGCGGGCCGAGATCACGGACGGCGCAGGCCGACATCACCGCCAGGCGGTCCGATTCGGCATCCGTGATTTCGAAGTCCGAAATGGCGGCTTCTGGCTCAATGGCCGGCGCGTCGTGCTCAAAGGCTTCCTGCACCAGGGCCATTATCCGGTGACGCTGGCCTTCCCGCACAGCCGGGAGATGGCCGTTCGGGAGTTGCGCATGCTTCGGGATAACGGCTTCAACTTCGTGCGCTACACGCTGAAGCCCGCGCCGCCGATCACGCTGAATCTGGCCGATGAGATGGGGCTTTTGTTCATGGCCGAGCCGCCGATGGCCTGGATCGCCGTGACGCCGGAGGCCGCGGCCCGCTCGGAGCGCGAGGTCCGCGAAATGATCCTGCGGGATCGGAACCATCCCTGCATCGTGCTGTGGTGCCTCTTCAACGAGCTCACCGACGCGGCGACGATCGGCCTGCGGCGGCGCGCGTTGATGCGCCTGGCGCGGCGGCTCGATCCGACCCGCCCGGTCATCGGCAACGCCGGCGCGTGGGGCGCGGACGGCTATACGGAGTTTCTCCCGCCGGGATCGTTCCAGACAGCCGACATGATCGTCACGGGCGCCTACTACGGTCCCGGCCAGCGCGGCCTGACGCGCTTCCGCGAGGAGCGTCACGGGGGGCGCGCGGCGCTGATCTCCGAATTCAGCGCGGCCGAGACGCTGATGCCGTATCGGCGGGTCCTCGCGCAATATGCGCCGGCGCAGCGGCGCGCCGGGCTGGAGGACTACGTCCAGTACAAAGGCTACCACGATTCCCTGCGCGCGATCTTCCGCGCGGGCGGCCTGAACCGGCTCTGGCGCGATCCCGATGCGCTGAACGACGCGGTGGACCGCCTGCGCGAAGAGGACGGCCGGTTGCAAGTCTCGCACCTGCGCGTCAACCCCGCCTGGCAGGGTTACTCCTTCTGCCAGCTGGCGGACGCGTCGGGCGAGATTTTCGGCGCGACCGACCTTTGGCGAAACCCCAAACGGATATTCCATGGCCTGGCCGCGGCCAGCCGCACCCCGTGGGTCACACCGTTCGTCGAACCGCGCGTTGTCCGGGTCGGCGGACGGCTGCGGTTGCGGGCGTGGCTGGTCAACGAGGACCGGCGCGGCGACAAGTACGAAGTGACCGTGGCCGTGGAGGACGGCGCCGGCCGCGCCGTCGAACGCTTCGCAACGGCGGCACGGGCGCGCGATTGGTCGCAGCTATTGCTCGATGAGACGATCGCGGCGCCGCGCGGAGCCGGGGCGTATCGGCTGCGCGTGAGGGCGCGGGCCGGTCGTCGGATTGTCTGCGAGAACGACATGACCTTCACCGTGCTGCCCGAGCCCGAGCGGCGGACCGATGCGATCGCGCTGTTCGACCTCACAACGGCGGGGTCTGCGCTGTTCGAGAAAATGGGCTATCGCGTGGAGCGTGCGGGCAACAACTACCGCCGCAAGGACCTCGTGGCGGTGTTTCGGATGGACACGGAATCGCACCCGGTGCTGGTGCCGGAGTATCTCGGAGCGGTGCGGCGGATCGTGCAGGCGGGCGGCGCGGCGGTGTTCCTTGAACAGGACTGGCCGTTGTTCTGGTGGCATCTGCTGCCCCGCCCGGTTCGGTACCAGCCCATGATGCGTCACGTGATCTACGGGCATGATCATCCGGTTTTTGACGGTTTGCCGGGACGGGGGGTGCTCGGACACGCCTATGACGACGTCGCGCCGCGGAAGATCCTGATGGCATCCGATGTGACCGCCAACGGCGGCCGCGTGATCTGCGGTGCGCTCAACGCGCATATGTGGACGCAGCCGGACGTCTATTTCTGGGGATCCTGTCTGGAAATCCTTCCGCTGGGCCGCGGGCATATTGTATCCTGCGGCCTGCATCTGATGAACAACGACGCCCCGATCGCCGAGAACCTGCTGGTCAACCTGATCAACTGCGCGCACGGCCTGATCCGGCCCGGCGGCGAGGAGAAACTGCGGGCCGGGCGCTGCATTGACGACCCGCCGGCGGCCGCATTCGCAACCCTCCGATGAGCGCCTCGGTCCTGATCGTCGGCGCCGGTCAGTTCGCCCGGCGACACATCGAACGGAGCCTGCTGGCGGCGCGCGCCACCACGGTGGCCGGACTGGTCGAGGTCAGCGCGGCGCAGCGGGCGCACACGCGCGCGTTGTTCCAGGAGCGGGGCGCGCCGTGTCCGCCGTTTTTCGAGAGCATCGGCGAATTCCTGTCCGCCGGCGGCCGGGCCGACACGGCCCTGATCGTCACACCGCACAACCTGCACCTGCCGCAGACCCTGGAATGTTTTGCCGCGGGCATGGACGTGCTGCTCGAGAAGCCGATGGTCATGACGGCGGCCGACGCGCGGCGGATGATTCGCGCGCGGGATCGGTTCCGCCGCACGTTGATGGTGGCCTTTCCTGCGAATTATTCGCCATTGCTGGCGCGGGCGCGCGCCTGGATCGGCGAAGGGCGTATCGGCCGGATCACCTCGGTGTACGGCTGGCTCGAGGAAGCCTGGCGCGACCGGAATCTGGGAACCTGGCGGCAAGATCCCGCGTTGTCCGGGGGCGGCTACCTGTTCGATACCGGCACGCACCTGATGAACGCGACGCTCGAGCTGGTCGGCGAACCGGTTGCTGAAGTGCGGGCGGCGTTCGAGCCGGCGGGCACGCCCGTGGATGTCATTGCCAATGTCTCGGGGCGTTTCCACAGCGGCGTCGTCTTCGCCTGGCACGTCAACGGCCACGCGAGCGGATGGGACAACGGCATACGGATCGTCGGCGAGCGCGGCACGATCGAGACGGGGCCGTGGCTGGGGACGCTTCGCGTGCGGTCGGCGCGGGCCGGCGGATGGGGTCGGCCCATCACGCTCAAACGGCGTCCGGACATCTGGAAATGGTTTCTGGACGTGCGGGCCGGACGCCGCGATAATCCCTGCCCGGCGGAATCAGGACTGCGATTGGCGAGGCTGATGGATGCGCTCCGGCGATCGGCCGCGGTCGATCGGACGGTCCGTTTGGGGGAGGGGTAGGCGAAATGAGAAGAACGATACTCCGAGGAGGCGGGATCATGACGGCCATAGGACTGGCTGCCGCGGCCGCGCAAGAGGCGCCATCGCCCGCGCGGCGCTTCTACGACGACGCCATCCGGATCGTCGCCGAGGTGAAGGACGGCGTCACCGGCGAGGGCTGGTGCTGGCGCGCCGCGTTCAATATCGGGCACTTCGTGAAAGGCTACCGCGCCTTCAATGACCCGGCGTGGCTGGACTACGGCGTGCGATACTACGACGCGCTGCTGGCGCAGATGGCGGAGGGCCCGGACGGGTACCGCGGCTGGATCGGCCCGTACATCTACGACGGCAAAGAGCAGGCCGACGTGCATATCGGCGACGCGATCCTGTTCAACGGAATGCTCGAATTCGCCGTGCTGGTGCACGAGACGCCCGCGCTGCAGGCGAGATACGGCGAGAAAGCCGCCGAGTATGTTCGACAGGCCCGCCGACATCTGATCGAGAAATGGGATGCGCGCGGCACGTGGTATGAAGACGGGCCGTTCGGCGGTTACCGCGCCTGGGATCGCTATTTGACGACGGGAGACCGGCGTGAGTGGCGGCAGGTCGCCGATGTGCGCAACAGCGGCCTGTCGCTGCCGTTCAACAAGCAGAACGCCATGGCGATCGCCATGCTGCGTCTTTGGCAGATCACCGGCGAGAAGGCCCTGCGCGCCAAGGCGGTCAAGATTTTCGCGTTCCTCCGCAGCCGTTTCCATTTCTATGATGATCACGTCACCTGGTGCTATTGGGAGCCGCTCGGACCGCACGACATCGAGCCGGACGGCTCGCGGACTCGCCACTGGATGAACACGCATCCGTACCGCAACTATCAAGCGGGCGAGGTCGGCGAAATCGTCGAGGCCTACCATTACGGTGTGGTCTTCACCGAGGCGGACCTGCGCGCCATCCTGCGGACGAACTTGAAGGTCATGTTCAACGGGGATTTCGAGAATCCGGCCTTCCGCAACTCGAATGTCCGGCTGCCGGGCTACGCCGAGGCGCCGCCCTCGCGGGAATATCCGACGCGCGCCGGAACGCTCTGGGCGTCGCTGGCCGATTTTGACGACACGATCCGCCGGCTCGCCCGGCGGTTGGGGCCGGCCGGCGACTCCCCGCGGGCGCTGGTGGATCGCGCGTACCTGGACTCGGTCGTATCGGCGCGCGCCGTTGGTTTTGAGCGCCGCATCGTAAAAGCGCCGCCGCCGGAGGATCTGCCATCGTTTCCGGACGGGGCCTGCGCCGCCCTGGTCGTTCGTTGCGTGCTGCCCGCTGTGATCGCGAGCGGCGGCGAGGCCTGGATCGTCAGCAAGGCTTCGATTCCGGGCGAACTGGTGACCGAGCTGTTCGCGGCCGATGGGCGGCGGGTGTCGGAACTCGACCGGACGCAGGTCGAGGGCGGCATGGACGGACACGCCGGCGTTCGCATTGTGCGATGGAAGCCGGTGGATGCGGAGGGCCGCCCGATGCCGGCCGGCGCCTACCGGGTGCGTTGGACGTTCGACGGGCAGTCCCGCGAATTCGGCGTAACGGTGAAAGAATAGCGGCGAACGATCGAACCGGACACGACGATGAGCGCGTCGGATCGTCGGGTTGAAGTGCGTTACGAAGGCCGGGTCCAGGGGGTGGGCTTTCGATGGACGGTCGAGCGCCTCACGACGGGCCGACGCGTCACCGGCTGGGTGCGCAACGAAGAGGATGGTTCGGTCCGCCTTGTCGCGGAGGGAACGGAAGCGGAACTGACGGATTTCCTGGCGGCGATCGCCGCTTCGCGGGTCGGTCGCTTCATCCTCAACCGCACGGTGGCCTGGCGCGACGCGACCGGGGAGTTCGCCGGGTTCGAGATTCGATACTGAAGCCGCCGGCGGAGCGTTGGAGCGCCGGCGCTGCGCGCCCCACCATCGCCCGCCGCCCGTATCGCGTCCCGCCGTCGTTCAACGCGGCCGCAGAACCGATACCAACATCGCCAACGCGATCGCGCCGGCGAAACCGGCAAAGACATCGCCGCGGCGCACATACCCGGTTTCGGGCGCATCCGCCGGCGGCAGCGGGATTTCGGCGCTCAGGAAACACGCGGCGAGGCCGCCGTCCGGCGTGTGCGTCGGCAGCTCCGCGCGGATGCGGCCGGCGGCGTCAATCCATCCCGTGACGCCCGTGTTTGCCGAACGGGCCATGGGCCGCCGGGTCTCCACGCAGCGGAAAACCGCTTGCGCGAGGTGTTGCCGGGATCCGCAGTACGGTTCGTACCACGCATCGTTGGTCAGGTTGACGAACCACCGCGCGCCGGCGCGCGCGAAGCGGCGGCCGAGATAGGGGAGGACGTCCTCGAAGCAGATCAGCGCCGCGAACGGCGCGTCGGCGCGCAGCAGGGTGCGGAAGACCGTCGGGATTCGGCCCGGTTCCACATCGTATTCGACGGGCGTAAGCCGGCGCAGGATCGGCAGGCGGTCGCTGAACGGGATGTACTCTCCGAAGAGCACGAGGTGCTGCTTGTCGTAGGACTCCCGCAGCGCGCCGTCGCCGATCAGGAATGCGCTGTTGCGGTAGTGCGGCTGCCGGGTGTCGTCCAGAAAGCCGTCCAGGGCGCCCACCAGCAGCGGAACGCCGGGCGCCGTCAGGTCGCGAACGAGGCCAACGGCTTCCTCGCTCGTGCGCAGGTTGTCCGGCACGGCGGTTTCCGGCCAGACAACCAGCTCGGGGCGGCCCGCGCGGTGGGCGGTTTCGGTCAGCGTGCGCAGCCTGTCATAAATGCCGGCGACGAAGGCCTCGTCCCATTTCTCGAACTGCGGCACGGCGGGCTGAACGAGCGCGACACGGACCGTGGCATCCGGCGGCGGTAAGGCCAGGATCGCGTGATGGCCGTGCAGGAAGGCCCCGGCCACGGCCAGAAAGGCGAGCATCAGTTCCGGATGGGCCTGCCGCCACGGTGTGCCGGGCGGCCGCGCGGCGTAGCGGAAAACGGTGACGGTCCCGGCCGCGTTCACCCAGGCCACCAGCGCCGACACGCTCCAAACCCCGCCCCAGGCGGCCGATTGAATGAGCACCGTGTTGCGGTACTGGCTCACGCCCAGCGGGTTCCAGGGAAAACCCGTGAAGAGCTCGCCGCGCAGAAATTCGCTCGCCGTCCAGACCGCGGTCCAGCCGATCATGAAGCCCAGGTTCGAATTCCAGTCCGTCCTCGGCGCGCGGGCGGTCCAGCGGGCCGCGAACAATGCGGGCGGAATGAAGTACAGCGCGCAATAGAGCGCCAGAATCGAGTAACCGACGACCGTCACGGGGGTCAGCCAGTGCAGCGTGACGAGCCAGTAGACCGCGCCGGCGAGGAAGCCGGTGCGGGCCGCCGTGCGGAGATCCGCGCCGCGGACGGCGAGCCCCAGCGGCACGAGCGCGAACCAGGCGACCGCCGCGATCTCGAACGGCGGATAGGCCGCCGCCAACAGCAGGCCGGACGCCGCCGCCCCGACGATCCGAAGCCCCGGCCGCCGCGCTTCCATGAAAACGCGAAGGCGGGAGAAAGATCGAAAGGTCACGTTGCTCGGTGGTCTGGCACTCACGCGCTGCGCTTATGCCGCCACGGTGGCCCCGCAGCACTTCTTGTACTTCTTGCCGCTGCCGCAGGGGCAGGGATCGTTGCGCCCGACCTTCGGTACCTCGCGGC